>NZ_JBIPNG010000139.1:0-13872 GCF_044373815.1 Prosthecobacter sp.
CCTGTGCAGCAGCAGTGCAAGCCGCACGACTCGGCGTAAAAAAGATCGTCCTCGTCAATGACATCGACTGGCTCGGCGGACAGTTCAGCGCAGAAGGAGTAGGTTGTCCGGATGAATGGACCGGGGTGAATGGCCGTCGCGTGAACTTCCCACGCAGCGGCATCTACAGCGAAGTCATCAACCGCATCCGCGCCCACAACTCGCAGACCTACGGCATCCCATCTCCCGGCAATTCCTACTGCGGCACCGAAACCATCGAACCCGCAGCAGCGGCGAAGATCTTCGAGGAACTCGTCAAACCCTACGTCGATGCCGGAGTACTGCGCATCGAGCGCGGCTGGCAGCCGGACAAGGTCCTCGTCGAAAACAACCAAGTCACCGCGGTCACCTTCGTTCGTAGTTCGTCTGCCTCACCCCTGACCGTTCGCGCAAAGCTCACCCTCGACTCCTCTGACTGGGGCGATGTCATTCGCCTCAGCGGTGCCAAATACGGCGCAGGCCCCGATCTAAAATCCCGCTTCGGCGAAGCCAGTGCGCCTGCCGCCTTCGATGACGCGGGCCAGCAGGAGATGAATCCGCTGTCCTGGTGCGTCGTTCTTCGCGAAGCGGGAAAGAACAGCACCATACCCAAACCCGCGCCCTACGATCCACGCTCCTTTGCGCAGCTCGATAAAACACCGCCATGGGTGGACAGCGACATGAGCACGGGCACCTACAGCCAGTCAGGCTGGAGTGTGTACACGCACCGGCGTCTGGTGGACCGCTGGCACAACAACCTCGCCCCCGGCACCGAGGCGACGTTTCTAAACTGGCCGGTCCAGGATTATCCACTCTGCCAGCTGCCACAGCGTGTGGTCGATGCCCTCGAAAAAACTGAGCCAGGCGCTTCAAAGAAAAACATCGTCGATCTCTCGCCTGCGCAGCGGCAGATCATTTTCGATGACGCGAAGCAGCACACCCTGGGCATGCTCTACCACCTGCAAACGGCGGTGCATGATCGCGTGGGCTATTTCCCCCAGACGTTCCGCAACATGAAACTCACCACCGAGTTCGGCACGTCTGACCTTCTGCCGCCGAAGCCCTACGTGCGCGAAGGCCTGCGCCTCGAAGCACTCTACATGCTGCGAGAACAGGACATCCGTGCTGAAACACGCGAACCCAAATGGGCGAAGGTGATGGTGCCCGACGGCCTTTTCGGCTTCCAGTTCAACATCGACTTCCATCCCACACGCCGCCGCTTCCTCAGCGAAGATCGCAATGGTCCATGGCTGTACGTGCAGACGCCCTCACGCGGCTGGCACACGGACACTGACCGCGCGATGTTCCCTCTGCGCGGCCTCGTGCCAGTGCAGATGAACGGACTGCTCGGCTGCTCCAAGAACATTGGCGTCAGCAGTGTGGTGCAGAGTGCGCTGCGCCTGCATGGTCAGATGATGCACGTCGGGCAAGCGAGCGCCACACTGGCATGGCTCTGCCTGCGTGATGGCATCCAGCCCCGTGCGGCAGCAGCTTCACAAAAAAACTGGCGTGAGATCCAGCTGCGCCTCGTACGCGGCACCGGCGGTCCCGGCGTGCTGCTCTGGCCCTGGCAGGACCTGCCCACCGACGCGCTGCATTTTGAATCCGCAAACATGCTCGCCGTGCGTGGCATCTGGCCGGCAGAAACCAACAGCGTCTTCTTCAATGCAGAGCACCCCATGACGCGACGCGAACTCGCCCGCGTGTTGGCCCGGGTCATCCGCGCCAGAGCGAATGCACCGGAATGGAAAGTCGCTGCAACGCCGCGCTTCAGCGATGTCAGCCAGGACGATGCAGATCGTGCGGCCATCGAGTCCCTTTGCAGCTGGGGCATCGTGACAACGCAAAAGACCTTCAACCCCGACCAGAAGGCCGACTGGGCCACGCTCTATCGCTGGGCCACCGCTTTGAAACTGCCCATGAATCCAGGGCTCTTCAGCAAAGACGTTGCACATCGTCCGCTCACACGCGCCGATGCCGCAGTGCAGCTCTGGCATGCGCTGCGCCAGCAGGGCGAATGGCTCAATGAGGACAATTCCTGGCTGCAGCCTGACAACGATCACGATGAGGACCAGCGCAAAGATCTCGATGATCCGCTGCCCTTTGACACCAACAACAACGGCGTGCCGGACCGGCTGGAATATCTGCCATAAACTTCACGCCTCTTTGCGCTGCGCCCATTTTTTGCCCGAGGCGAGGGCGCGGAGTGTTTCACCCAGGCGGCGCTGGAGGATCTCTTCCTGCTTCGCGGTGCTGATCCACACCTTGTATTCGCGCTGACAGGAAATGCTCATGGCCTTGAATCCCGCAGCCGCAGCCGGGTGTTGCTTCAGCCCCTTGGCGAGCGCCGCAGGCATGGGCCATTCGGCACGCTGCTTCATCGCTGGCGGCTTGGCGGATTCATCGGCATCCAGTGCCACAGCGGCGTGCAGCAGGCGCTGAAACGCCTTCGCATTCAGATTCTCCAGCTTGGCAACCCGGATGGTCTGGATGCTGGTGTTGGCTTCACCGCCTTCAAACAAATTCGTGATCTCACGCAGTTCCGTGCCGCGAAAGAAGGTGATGCCGAGGTGCTTCTTGCAGGCGCTGAGTCCGCAGATGTTTTTCCTGCCGCTGAAACACAGCATGTTCCATTTGATGGACTCCGTCAGATCCGGCTCCCAGCGCTGAATCCAGCCGCGCACCTGCCGCGCCATGGTCTGCGAGAACTCCGGCGCGAGATCGAGCCAGGTTTCGGGATCACGGGTGGAGGTGCGTGCGCAGTCCATGCATGCAGAACTCAGCTCACCGGCTTGAGCACGACCTTGTTGACGTCGAGCACGGCGCTCTTGGCCTTCGATACTGGATCAATCACGAGACGCATCTTGCCCGCTTTTTTGATCTCCACTTCACCCACCTGCTCTTCAGACCACTTCTGGAATCCACCAGTGTCCTTGACGCTGAATTTCAACTCCTGCTCACCAAGCTTCACGGCCACTTCGCTGCCTTCATTGCCGGTGCCGCAGCCGTGCACCACGGTCACTTTGTAGCGGCCCGGCTTGGTGACTTCGAAATCCCACTCGGCGAAGTCGTCCGCGCTCGTCCAGAAGCCGAGGCAGTTTTTCTCGGATTTGGGTTCAAAGCGCATGTTTTCAGACCACGTGGTGGCGCTGCTGGCTTCGAGCACGATGCTGCCATCCGCAGCCTGCACGGGCGCGGGGCCTTCAGGCGCAGGCACAAAGGCCACTTCCTGAATTTCAAATCCCGGCTCGTTACCGGTGGCGGCGGCATAGAGCGAAAACGGGTACATCATGGGCTTGTCCACATACACCGTCCCATAGACCACGCGCTTGGGCTGGCTGGCGGCCGTGAGCGTCTTTTTCAGCGGCTGCTGGGCAAAGCGGAACTGCGTGCCGAGCGTGGCATTTCTGAGCGTGTAGGTCACACGCACCTCGTAGCGGCCCCAGCGCTTGGCATTGAAGCTGGTGCAGTCGTATTGATCCCAGTGCTGCTGGGAGGTGTGCTTGATGTCCTTGGGCTCGATGACGATCACTCCCCGGGTGGGTTCATTCACGCGCAAAACAGGCTCATCACTGCCGAAGCCGTTCAGATCCACCGGTGTGGCGGCAAACACCGGATCCGCAGGTTTGACGGGCGCAGGGACTGGAGCCGGTGCGGCAGGCTTGGCTGCCACGGGTGCCGGCACAGGCGGCGGCGTGGCGGCGGGCTGCTCTTGCTTGCCACAGGAATTGAGAGCGAGAAGCAGCGCAAAGGCGCCGGCGGCATGGGAAAGAGGGTGGCGTGTCATGGTTGTCGGGGGGGATCATAACGGCGACCCTTCCTGTCAACTTAGATCATTTTGCCCTGCCCTGCCAATCGCAAAACAACCGGCCCGCAATAGAAACGCACGGGGACTTTCGTCCCCGTGCGTAACCAACTTAACTTCTGACTCAACCAAACAAAGACTCGAACTTAGAAGCGGATGCTCATGTCCATGGTGAAGCGGGTGTTGGCCAGGCCGTAGGGCTTCACCACCGCCATTTCATAGGCAAAACCGATATCCACATTCTTCTGAATGCGTGAGCGGAAACCAAGGCCCAGCATGCCCTGAGTGGCACCGCTGGCATTGCCCGCGCCGAAGTTGATGACATCGTAGCCGTTGGTGCGCAGGCCGGGAATGTTGGAAGCATTGTTGAGCGTGGTCCAGAAGTTCGCGGTGGCGAAGGGAATGAACCATTTGCTGACGTAGTAGTCCACCATCACGCTGTAATGAGCCATGGTGTTCTGTTCATCGCGCAGCAGCGGAATGAGTGCGCCGACATTGCCGGTGATGTGCAGATCGCCGTAGCCCTTCGCAAAGGAGATGAAGGGATTGAACTGGCCTGAACCACGACCATAGAACACATCCTTGTCACCGGTCGGGAGCTGGAACGTGAAGCCCGGGGTGAGGATGAACTGGTTCTGCACATCATTGATCAGCGCGTACTTGAAGCCGGCGGCCAGATCCATCCAGCCGCTGCCCTTCACTCCGGTGCCATTGATGTTCAGATAACCGTCCTGCGTCGCGATGAAGGCAAGGCGGTCTGTGATGGCGTAGCGGAACTGGACAGCTCCCACTCGTGCACTGCCACGACCCGTGACGAACTGGTTGTCAAAGTTGTGATAGATGAAGATCGGGCGGATTTCGGAGCGGATCACCGGATCTTCGAAGTACATCGGATTCGTCACCGGGGAGATGGTGTTCTCCTTCCAGTCAAACGGATCGGGTGCGGGGTTCTTCGCAGCGACGGGCGTGCCCGCTGTGGCGGTTGAAAATGACACGGTTGCTACGACGCTGAGGCTCAGCGCAAGCAACCACCGATTTTGGGAGTGTGGTTTAGGGTCCATACCACATATAAAGCATGAATACGTTTGCTTTGATCCGCGTGGATTGGCATCCAGTGAGCAAGTTATGCGATGATTATGAGAAGATTATGAGACGCAATCTCTCAACGCCTCGAGCAGTCGCAAAACAGCAGGCCTAAAACAAACTCACGCCGCTGCCACCGCGTGAATCCGGCAGCACCTAAATAGGGCGCCACATTGACCAGTTCCTGGGCCGGCAGTCGTGTCATGCAGCGAAAAAACGCATATAAAACCCCCACGATCACGCGGCTGCACACACGGCGCAGGCCTGCGGGCGCGATTTGAAAATCCGCATGCAACCAATGCGCATCTGCTGTGGCGGCATTGGCAATGGCGGGAACCAGATGTTGCAATTGATCCTCGCGAAAGCAGTCGAGAAAGAAACAGGTCACGATGAGATCAAAGACCGCCGCTGGTGGCTGCCATGTTAAAGCATCCGCATGAATGAAATCCACCCGTGCACCTGCCAGTCCTGCACGCCGCAACCGCGCTTGTGCGAGATCGATCATCACTGCACTGGCCTCCACCACGGTCACGCATGCATCAGGAAAGCGGCGGCATAGCTCAACGAGAAAGCGTCCATTGCCCTCGCCATAGACCAGCACCTCCTGCGGTGCTGGCATGGCCCCCAGCAACGCCGTGCGGCAGCGCTGCAACTGACCGGCAGCACACAGCGCCTCCATCCAGCGGTAATGCGGTGCCAGCAGATCAAAGCTCATGCCGCAGTCAAAGCGCCAAACAGTTCATTCGCAACATCACCGATTCCCCACTTTCACGATCCCGATTCCCGGCCTATTTCGTCGCTCATCATTTCCCCATGAAACTCACCTCCTGGAACGTCAACGGCATCCGTGCCTCCCTCGGCAAAGGCCTTCGCGAATACATGCTCGAAGGCGATGCCGATGTCATCTGCCTGCAGGAAACCAAAGCGCAGCAGGAGCAGGTGGATCTGGGCTGGTTCAGCGGCTACCACGCCGTCTGGAACAGTGCGGTGAAGAAAGGCTATTCCGGCACGCTCATCCTCAGCCGCGTGCCCTTTAAGACGAACACACTGGGCTTCGGCATCGACGAACATGACCGCGAGGGCCGGCTCATCACCGTCGAGTTTCCGGACTTCTTCCTCGTCAATGTGTACACCCCAAACTCCCAGGCCGAACTCGCCCGCCTGAGCTATCGCCTCACATGGGACGACGCCTACCGCGCGCATTTGAAGAAACTGGAGAAGACCAAGCCCGTCATCGCCTGCGGTGACCTCAACTGCGCCCATCAGGAGATCGATCTAGCCAATCCAAAATCCAATCGCATGAACCCCGGCTTCAGCGATGACGAACGCGCCAGCTTTACCAAACACCTCGACGCCGGCTTCCTCGACGTCTTCCGCCAGTTTGATCCGAATCCCGGCCGCTACACCTGGTGGACCCAGCGCACGCCCGATGCCCGAGCGAAGAACATCGGCTGGCGTCTCGACTACTGGCTCGCCTCGGAGAAGCTGAAACCCGCGCTGAAATCATGTACCATTCGTGCGGATGTGATGGGCAGTGACCACTGTCCGGTGGAGCTGGTGGTGGGGTGATACTAGCCACCAAACGCGAAGAGACCCCAAATCAGAATCCTTCCCCCATGAAGAATCTCAGGACTGGCATTTGGGTCGTGGCAGTTGTCGCGGGTGTCATCGTTGCGATGTCCTCGCGTGATGGCATCAAGGATTCGGGCAATCGGGAGTGGGTTGATCCTGCTCAATTGAAACCGGGACCAATCCGGCACGAATCGTTGACAGAAAAACAATTGGAGCGTGTGAGATACCTTCAATCTGTTTTCCGTGAGGTAGATCCTACTCCATTGGAGAAGTGGATTGAAGATTTTCGACGCGACGAGAATCCAGATCGTGAAATCGCCATCTGGGAAGGCATGGCAAAACCATACAAGCTCTTTACAGCATCACGCGATTTGAGCATTGCAGCAAAAAAGGAAGTCTATGGAGTGGTGCTGATGCGTTCCGGAGCCCCCGACACTGAAGTACTCAAACATCTCGATTTGAAAACGCTGACACTACAAGACGCGAAAGAGATCATGGCTTTGTTTAGCACGGAACCAGCACCTATTCGGGTGGTGAAGCCATGAAGTTTTCAAAATCCGAAGGGAGCCGGGCAATCAAATAAACCAGGGGTGGCGCTCGTCCCTCGTTTACCCCCTGACCATTTATTTCAGCCCCTCCCGCACCTTCTTCGGCAGCGCATCCACCACAAGCTGATACGAATGCTTGACCAGCTCCCGCACCAGCGCAGGCGGGACGGTTCCGTCCAGCATCACAGTGTTCCAGTGCTTTTTGTTCATGTGCCAGCCGGGTTTGATGCCCTTGTATTCGTCGCGCAGCTCGATGGCGCGCTCGGGGTCGCACTTGAGATTGATGCGGGCGGGAAACTCATCCGGTGAGGTGACGGCAAACATCTTGCCGCCGACTTTGTACACGAGTGCTTCAGGCCCAAACGGCTGCGTTTCTTCCGCACCGGGAAGGCTCAGGCATTGTTCGATGACATCGGGCAGTTCCATGCGGCATTATAGTCCGTCTGGCGGCCGTGCAAATGATACGATGCCCCGCAAAAGCTGACCAGACCCGCGCAACCCATGCACCATCACTGTCCCGCAGGTGCCGAATGCTGCTCTATTCGTTTGATGAATGGTGCATCACGGTTCTTTCTTGGCGGCACAGCCCATGCGTGCTCCCTCCCTGTCCAGCCGAAAAATAATGATCGTGGTTTTTGCCTCGGCACATCTGGTCTTTCTTCTGTTCGGCATGCTGCCCACGCGCTGGCGTGACCGGATTCAGGTGTCTTCAGTATTCAACCTCTATGAGCGTGTCACACGCTGCCACCAGCTCTGGAACATGTTTGAGACCATTCCAAACATGCACCGCACGGAAGCGCGGCTGATCGTTCAGGAGCGGGGACAAAAACCCAAAGAGGTGGGCATGGTGCTGCCGGGATTGCGGCGCTTTTCCCAGCATGATCAGGTGCGGCTCAACAACTGGATGGTCAATGTCATCTTCAACCCCACCCGAGGTGTGTTTCGTGAGTCCTACATGAAGAGCGCGGCGGAGACCCTGCTCCGCACCGGGCGCTACGGCCCCCGGACCCAGGTGAGTCTGGAGGTGATCCCCGCTTACACCCGCAGCCTGCTGGGGGTGCGCTCGCTCAAGGAGATCGCTGTCGAACGCCCTTCGGTGCTCGGACCCTTTGAGCTGGAAACGCTCGTTGCCAATAAAACCCAAGTGCAAGCCACTCCATGACGACGGGCACCCAAAGTCTTCAATCCCGTTTCACCGGTCTGTTTCTGAACCCGGCGGATTCCCGTTTGTATGCCTGCATACGAATCGCGTTCGCGTTGGTGTCGCTGCTGAATCTGATGCAGATCTGGCCGGACCGTGAGATCTTCTTCACGGATGTGGGGATGGTGGACCAGGAGGTCGTGCGGAAGTACACCGTCGGTGCTTATCTCTCTGTGTTTGACCTATGCCATGACGTGGGAGCCGTCAGCAACTACATGTTTTTCAGCGGCTGCGGCATGGTTCTGCTGCTGCTGGGCGTGTGGCCGCGGGTGGCGGCTGGCATTGTGTATGTCTGGTATGTGTCCTACGCCATGCGCTCGCCGCTGATCTTGGTGGGATGGGATGAGGTCTTGCGCTGCACGGCTTTTCTGGTGCTGGTCTCCCCCATGCCTGCCTGCTGGTCGTTGCGATCACGCAAAGCCCGCAAACGGGCGGCGCCTGAGCTGCAGGTGCCGTGCTATGGCCTGACTCTGATGAAGGTGCAGCTGGCGGCCATTTATCTGCAGGCCGTGCTGGCAAGGCTGGACAATGAATACTGGATGAGCGGAGATTTCATGAGTTTCTTCCTGCTCTCTCACAACGCACGGTGGCCCGGCCTCTGGGTGCTGAACTATGGCTTCCTGCTGAAAGTAGTCACCTATCTGGTGCTGCTCGTGGAGCTCGCGATTCCCATTCTTCTGATGGTTCCTCGCTGGCGCTGGTTTGGCTTTGGCGCAGGAATCATCCTGCACGCGGGCATCAGCATCATGTCGTACAACCTGATGCTGTTCTTTCTCGCGATGATGACGCTCTACCTGAGCTTTCTGCAGCCGGAGGATATGAACTGGCTGCAGCGCCGCCTGCCACGTCCCAAACCGAGGTAGGGAGGCTTGTCCCCAAGCCTCCGCCGAACGTCTCCCGGCTTGCTTTGCGGAATCAGTTTCAAAAACCGCTGCAAGCTGGAGCAGACGCAATGTGCCCGCGATCTCTCGCGAGTGTCTTAGACCAGTTCTCAAAAAGATTGTCATTTTGATCCGGCGAGCGCAGCGGCCCCAGTGGCAAGGAGAGTGCGCCGCCTGCTATTTGGAAATAACAGGCAAGCACACGACGCAGCCAATGGGGCCGCTCCGCCGCCCGGGCAATGTGACAAGATTTTTGAGAGTTGGTCTAAACCAGCATCAGCGCCGGGTTTTCCAGCAGCTTGCGCATTTCAGCGAGAAAGGTGGCGGCGACGGCGCCATCGACGACGCGATGGTCTCCGCTGAGGCCGACCCACATGCGTTGACCGACGACGATCTGGCCCTTGTCATTCACGACAGGTGCGGAGCGGATGCTGCCGATGGCCACGATGGCGGCCTGCGGCGGGTTGATGATGGCGGCGAACTGGTCGATGCCAAAAGCACCCAGGTTCGAGACGGTGATGGTGCCGCCAGCGAAGTCATCAGGGCTGAGCTTCTTGTTCTTGGCCTTGCCGGCGAGATCTTTGACGCCCTGGCTGATCTGGAGCAGCGTTTTCTTTTCCGCCTCCTTGATCACCGGGGTGACGAGGCCGTCATCGATGGCGATGGCGACGCTGAGTCCCACAGACTTGAACTTCACGATGGCATCGCCATCCCAGGCGGCGTTGATCGCAGGCTGGGCCTGGGCGGCGCGAATGACGGACTTGAGGATGAAATCGTTGACGGTGTACTTGTTGCCACCGGTCTTGTCGGCTGAAGCGTTGAGGTGGGCGCGGAAGGCCATGAGCGGGCCGGCATCGACCTCCATCTGCAGGTAGAAGTGAGGGATCTGAGTCTTCGAGGCCAGGAGGCGCTCGGCGATGATGTTGCGCATGCTGCTGGTGGGCACGCGTTCGTCTTCAGGACCAATGACCGGGCGGATGGCCGGTGTGGCAGCCACGCGACCCGCAGAACCACCGCCCACAGGGGCGTTTTCGACGTCTTCACGCACGATGCGTCCGCCAGGGCCGGTGCCGACGAGTGAGTTGAGATCCACCCCACGTTCCGCAGCGACTTTTTTGGCGAGGGGGGAGGCTTTGACGCGGAGGGCAGCACCGCCAGCGACGGCGCGGCTCTTGTGCTGCGGGGCCTGGGGCAGGCGTGGACCGGAAGCAGCAACCTTCGAAGCAGAGGCGGCGGGTTTTTTCTCAGCCGCAGGGGCCGGAGCCGCAGCGGCCTTCGCCTTGGCGATGAGGTCATCCAGATCCGCAGGAGCGGCCTCACCGTCTTCCAGAATCACGGCCAGCGGGGCGCCCAGGGGGACTTTGCCGCCGGGGGTGGCGATGAACTTGTGCAGCACGCCTTCAAACGGGCTGGCATATTCCATGGTGGCCTTGTCGGTCTCGATGTCGGCGATGGCCTTGCCGACGGTGACTTTGTCCCCTTCCTTGACGGTCCATTTGGCGAGGGTTCCCTCGGTCATGGTGTCACTAAGCTTGGGCATTTCGATGAATTTGGGCATGGCGAAGACGAATGAAAAGTTTTGAGAGAAGGGCGAAAAAGGAGTCGGATCAGAAAATACTCAGCGCTTTGGCGACAACGACTTCAGCCGTCGGCAGCTGCAGGGCTTCGAGCGGCGGGCTGTAGATCGCGGGCGAGTCAAGGCTGCAGACGCGCTGCACGGGAGCGTCGAGTTCGTCGAAGATCCGCTCCTGAATCATGTAGGCGATCTGGGCACCGATGCCGCAATAGGGCTTGTTTTCTTCGACGTAGATGGCGCGGTGAGTTTTCGCGACGGAGGCAAGAATGGTGTCTTCATCCAGCGGGCGGATGGTGCGCAAATCGACGACTTCGGCGCTGATGCCGTGCTCTTCTTCAAGAATCTTCGCGGCTTCCAGGCAGGTGATGACCGCCTTGCCATGGGCGATGAGGGAGATGTCGGTGCCTTCGCGCTTCACATCCGCCAGGCCGAGGGGGATGAAGAGTTCGCCGTTAGGCAGCTCGTCATTGGAGGGCACATCCCATTTTTCGCCGTAGAGCTTGGTGCTCTCCATGAACATGACGGGGTCATTGTCGCGGATGGCGGCTTTCATGAGGCCCTTGGCATCGTAGGCGTTGCTGGGGCAGACGCACTTCATGCCGGGGAAGCTGGCCATGATGTTTTCCGGGGTGTGGGAGTGGGTGGCGCCCACGCTGGTGCCACCGTTGGCGGGACCGCGAATGACGATGGGGACGTTGATTTTGCCGCCGCTCATGTAGCGCACCATCGCACCGTTGTTGACGATCTGGTCCCAAGCAACCGTGTAGAAGCTCCAGAACATGAGCTCCATCACTGGACGCACACCCAGCATGCTGGCTCCGATGCCCATGCCGATAAATCCGGCTTCGCTGATGGGGGTGTCCACCAGACGTTTGTCTCCCCACTTGTCCCAGAGGCCTTCCGTCACCTTGTAAGCCCCGTTGTACTGGGCGACTTCTTCGCCCATCACCACGACCATGGGATCGCGAGCAATTTCTTCGTCAAGGGCTTCACGGATGGCTTCGCGGTAGGAAATTTGGCGGGGCATGGCAATTTTGAGGGAGCAGTAAGTCGGGGAAGGAGCGGGCGGTGTCAAGCGGGCGGCATCACCGAGGAAGGACAAACTGCCAGCCTTGATAAAAATCCAAAAGCGCCACCTAAGGTCTCTCAAAGCTGAAAAAGTGCCGATTTGCAGGTGATTTTATTAACGAATCTTAACTTTTTTTAGAAATGATGTTGACGATTACCCGAAAGTTTAGTTGAACGTAGGTTGTCTACTCTTCGCTTGTGCCACTTTCCTTCGGTTCAATATCCTATGCTGGCCGCAAACTTGCTCAAAAAACACGAGCGAAGTGTGAAATTGCTTTTATACTGACTACCCCCTGCGTCTCAGCTCGGGGCATGGACGTTGGTCCTTGTATTGTATTACCCAACTAGAACGCTCAATATGGAACTCGACGGAGGCATTAAGATTTACCTGCGTGAGATCGGCAAGACTGACTTGCTGACTCCCGACCAGGAGGTCGAGCTTGCTGAACGCATCAAACGCGGCGACCCCGAAGCCCGTTCGCACATGATTCGTGCGAACCTGCGCCTCGTGGTGAAGATCGCCCAGGATTACGCCAACTACGGTCTGCCACTTCTCGACCTCATTTCTGAAGGAAACATCGGCCTGATGAAGGCCGTGGAACGCTTCGACCCGAACAAGGGTGGCAAACTTTCAACCTACGCCGCCTGGTGGATCAAACAGTCCATCAAGCGCGCTCTCGCCAACCAGTCCAAGACCATCCGCCTTCCTGTCCACATGGTGGACAAGATCAGCAAGATGCGCCGTGTGGCCATGGCGATGTCTGAAGAACTCGGCCGTGAACCCACGGACGACGAACTTTCCGAAGAAATCGGCATTGATCGTGCCAAGCTCAGCCAGCTCAAGGTCGCTTCCATGCGCCCTGCCTCGCTCGACGCCCCGATCAGCGACGACGACAGCACGGAGTTCGGCGAAATCGTCGGCGACGAAAACGCCCAGACCCCGTTCGACCTGCTCTCGCATAAGAACATGCACAGCCAGCTCGATGGCCTGCTGACCGTTCTCGACGAACGCGAACGCAAGATCATCGACGCCCGCTTCGGCCTTGCCGGCCAGAAGCCCCGCACGCTGGAAGAAGTCGGCCAGGAGTTCGGCGTCACCCGCGAGCGTATCCGTCAGCTGCAAAACATCGCGCTGCGCAAGCTCCGCCGTGCCCTGCAGAAGAAGGAAGACCCGATTCCAAAGGCTCTCCGCAATGCCGGTGGCAAGAAGAAGCGCAAAAAGGCCGCTGCCGCCGAAGCCGAGGACGATTAAGATCCATCAATCACAAAGCCGGGTGTCGCAAGACCCCCGGCTTTTTTGTGGGCCTACTTGGCCACCGGCACAAACTGCACCGCATCCGCAATCACCACCTTGTCCGCCTCCGTACCCTCATTGGACACCCGCACCCACCCCGCACGCCCTTCTTCAAACCGAAACGTGCCCAGCGTGCGAAACAGCCGCCCATGCTCGGGCTCCTGCTGCTGATTTATAATCACCTTCGCCTCCCCATCCGCGTGATGAATGGTCACCGGCGTCTTCGTCGAACGCCGCACATTGTAGCAATGTGCCAGCCGCACCTCATACCAGCCCGACTTTGGCAGAGTGGGCGTGAAGGTCACCGACTTGCTCCCTTTCCCTGCCTTCATGTCATGCAAATAACCCAGCCCGACATACGGCGGCGTGTGTGTTGAGTACTGCCACTCCCCCACCAGTTCCGCATCCACCTCATCCACCACAATTCCCGGCAGCATTGCCGAATCCGACACAACAAATTTCACCATGTCCGGCCGGTCCACCTCCCCGGGTGGATGAATGTTCGCCACCGCCTTGGGGTGCGGTTTGAGGACGTCAGCGGCCATGACGACGCCGAAAAGAATCATCAGGGAAGCCAGACGAAGAATCATGCGCGCTTGATGGGAAGCTTCAGCTCCTGAAATTTGTGGCGGATGAAATCCAACGCCTCAGCAGGAACACCTTCACGTGGCAAGGTGAGGTGATTTCCCTGAACGAAGGCAAGCAGGAAGCAGTCGTGATATTCAATGAGTTCACGAAACACCGTCCACTTCAACTCGGTGCTCCCAAGATTGGACTGCGCCTGGAGCGTCTCCTCATTCAACCGGTAATGCACGGGAGCATCCCC
>NZ_JBIPNG010000544.1:0-4075 GCF_044373815.1 Prosthecobacter sp.
CGCCTGATGAAAAACGTTCTCTGTTTTGGCGATTCTAACACCTGGGGCTTCAAGCCCGACAGCATATCACTCCCCTGCCCTGAACGCCACCCGCATGACGTGCGCTGGACTGGCATTCTGGCCCACGAACTGGGCACCAGCTTTCGGGTGATCGAAGAAGGTCAAAATGGTCGCACCACCGTGCACGACGACCCCTTTGCCCTCGCACGCAATGGCAAGATGGTGCTGCCTGCCATCCTGGAATCCCACAAGCCGCTGGATCTGGTGGTGTTGATGCTCGGCTCGAATGACCTCAAAGCCGTGTATGGCGTTTCCCCCGGAGAGATCGCCACAGGTGTCAAAATGCTGGCGCAGATGATCCTGGGCAGCGATGCCGGCATCGGCAACAAAGCCCCCAAACTCCTGCTGCTTTGCCCACCTGCCATCGGCGATCAACTCCACTTGCCGGACGTCGCCGCCAAGTTCCCCACCGGTCAGAAAGACAGTCGCAGACTGCCCAAGTATTATGAAGCTGTTGCCAGCTCGCTTGGCTGCGGCTTCCTCAATACGCAAACACTGATCGAGCCCGGCAGCGACGGCATCCATTTAGATGCGGCTGCGCATGGACGGCTCGGCAAAGCCGTGGCAGCACTCGTGAAATCCATCCTCCCGCCTGACGCATGACCTTGATCGAATCCTTTTATCCCGTGCTGAAACCGTGGCTCTTCCGGCTCGATGCCGAGCGTGCCCACACACTCACGGTAAAGATGATGATCATCGCGCATCGCCTCGGCATGCTGAAGTCGGTGGTCAGCGGCCCGCAGCAATCGCGCAGCGTGATGGGGCTCACCTTTCCCAATGCTCTCGGGCTCGCAGCCGGCATGGACAAGTCCGCCAGCGCAGTGGAGGCCTGGGGTGCGCTCGGGCTTGGCGCCGTCGAAGTCGGCACACTCACGCCGCGCCCGCAGCCGGGGAATCCAAAGCCGCGCCTCTTCCGCCTGCCCGAGCATGAAGCGCTAATCAACCGCATGGGCTTCAATAACCCCGGCATTCAGTCCGCCGTGACAAAGCTCAAGCATCGTCGCACCAAGGCCGTCGTCGGCGTGAACATCGGCAAGAACTTCGACACGCCGAATGAAGATGCCGTGAAGGATTATCTCATCTGCCTGAAGGCCGCATATCCAGTCGCTGATTACATCGCGGTGAACATCTCCTCTCCGAATACAAAGGGCCTTCGAGATCTCCAGGCCGAGGGTGCGGCGCGTGAACTGATCTCTGCTTTAAAGAAAGAACAAGCCGTCTTGAAGCAGGAGCACGGCAAACAGGTGCCTTTTCTCGTCAAAATCGCCCCCGATCTCAATGAGATGCAGATTGAGGCGCTCGCCCGCGTCTTCAATGAGCAGGACATCGACGGCGTCATCGCCACCAACACGACCATTGATCGCACAGCCATCACAGGTCATCGCCTGGCGAATGAAACCGGTGGCCTGAGCGGTGCGCCAGTGCGTGAGCGTTCCAACCTCGTGCTGCAGGCCTTCCGCACGCTTTTGAAGGAGCAGATCCCGCTCATCGGCGTCGGTGGCATCGTCTGCGGAACGGATGCGCTTGAGAAGATGAAAGCAGGGGCCGCCCTCGTGCAGGTGTACAGCGGGCTGGTGTATCGTGGGCCGGGCCTCGTGCGAGAGGTGCTGGAGACCATTCATTAGCCAGTCACAACATCCACCTGCACGCCTTGACCTTCTTTCCCCATCTGCCAAATTGGCCACCATGGAAAATCTTCCCAAAATTCACGAGAAACAACCCGTCGCTGTTGAACTTCCTGCTGGAGACCATTGGTGGTGCGCCTGCGGTTTGAGCGGCCATCAGCCGATGTGCGATGGCAGCCACAAGGGCACCGGTTTTGGCCCGAAGAAGTTCAATCTACCTGAGGCCAAGAAGGTCTGGCTGTGCAACTGCAAGCAGACCAAGAACCCGCCTTTCTGCGATGGCAGCCACAAGGCGCTCTGATTCGTAGAGCTCTTTAAGTATTCAAAGTTCGCGAAACGCGCCGTGATGGGAATAACCCGCACGGCGCGTTCTCCTACCTGCCAATCCCTCCCCAACCATGAATCGAAGCTGTTTCCTGTCACTCGCCGCCTCGCTGCTCGTCGCCACCGTCGCCCACTCGCAATCCTTTGGCTTTGGCGGAGCCGCTGCTCCGAAGCAGGAGCGCGTCACGGCGGAACTGGTTGCCGCAGTGTCTGCCGCAGCACCGGGCCAGCCGTTTCAGGCCGCCGTCAAACTGGTGCATGCGAAGGATTGCCACACGTATGGCAAGGTGCTGCCACCGGGCGTCATCGGCAAGCCCACCAAGCTGACCTGGACCCTGCCCGAGGGCTGGCAGATCGAGGAACTGACCTGGCCAGCAACCCATCAAGTCCCCTCCACTGACGGAGCGATCAGCGACGGCTATGACGGCACGGCATACCTGCCGGTGAAGATCACCCCGCCAGCCACTGCCGCCGTGGGCAGCAACGCCGAACTGAAAGTAAAAGTGAATGCGCTTGTGTGCGATCCGAAAAGCTGCCTGCCCTTTGTCAAAGAAGTCGCGCTCACACTGAATGTGGCAGCAGCGCCTGTGGCTAATGCAGCGAATGCCGCCGCATTTGCCAGCACAGCCGCAGCGACTGCCACGAATGAAGCACAGCCCGCTGCGACCAAAGTTGTGGAACCAGCAACAACCTCTGCTGCTGCGCCAACCGCCACACCTAAAATCCCCCTGACCTTTGCGCAGTTGCTCCTCTACGCCTTCATCGGCGGCTTGATCCTCAACATCATGCCCTGCGTGTTTCCGGTGCTCGGCATCAAGGTCACCAGCGTGGTGCAGCAGGCGGGCGAAGACCGCCGCAAGGTGGTGCTGCATGGCCTGATGTACACCGTGGGTGTGCTGCTCTCGTTCTGGGTGCTTGGCGGATTCGCCATCGCGCTGAACAAGGGCTGGGGCTCGCAGCTTCAATCACCGGCTTTCAATTTCTTCCTCGCCGCATTCTTCCTCATCTTTGCCCTGAACATGGCAGGCTTGTTTGAGATCGGCACCTCGGCCATCGGCGTTGGCTCAGGATTGCAGTCCAAAGGCGGCCTCGGCGGCTCCTTCTTTTCCGGTCTGCTGGCCACGGTGGTCGCCACACCCTGCTCTGCTCCGTTTCTCGGCACCGCCTTGGGAGCCACGCTCGCGATGCCTGCCTCGCAGTCGATGCTGATCTTCACCCTCATCGGCCTCGGTCTTGCCAGTCCGTTTCTGCTGCTCTCCCTTTTCCCAGGCCTCATCTCCGCACTGCCACGCCCCGGCGCATGGATGGAAAGCTTCAAGCAGGGCATGTCCTTCCTGCTCTTCGGCACCGTGGGTTTCATGCTCTACGTGCTGACCAATCAGATCGAAGGCCTGCCAGTGCTTTTCGCCATCCTGAGCCTCGTGCTCATCGCTCTGGGTTGCTGGATCTACGGCCGCTGGGCCCTGCCCCACAAGCCCGAGCGCACACAAAACATCGCCCGACTGCTCACGTTCCTCGCCATTGCAGGCGGCCTGTGGTTTGGCTTGCCAAATGCCTCAGCCAAACGATCGCATGCCGAAGAAGCCGTGAATCTCAAAGACCCCGATGCGCTGCATTGGGAAACTTGGTCTCCCGAAAAAGTAGCCGCGCTGCGTGCCGCCAAGCAGCCCGTCTACATCGACTTCACCGCCTCCTGGTGCTGGACCTGCCAGGTCAACAAACGCGTCTATAGCGACACCGGCCTGCGCGCCCTCTTCAAGGAGCACCACGTCGCCACCCTCAAGGCCGACTGGTCAGATGAAAACGAAACCATCCGCCTCGCCCTCGAAGCCCTGGGTAAACGCGCCGTGCCCGTGAACGTGCTCTACATCCCGGGTACTGAGGAGCCTTTCATCCTCGATGAACTGCTCACGGTGGGGAATGTGACGGCGGCGCTGAAAAAACTGGAGAAGTGAATAGGCAGCTCACAGAATTCAAATCTCCCGACGCACAATAGTCTTCTGACATGAGCCAAAAAGCGAATGCTGTGATTCACCGCCTTGCGATGGTGTCGCTGCTGTTAGTTG
>NZ_JBIPNG010000140.1:0-13744 GCF_044373815.1 Prosthecobacter sp.
CTTGGAGATGAGCTCGAAGCCGAGAAAGACCGACAGCACGAAGATGACAAAGATGAGCATTTCGACGGTCATGGCATGTCAGGTGGCGGTGGCGATTTTGTCGTTCACGATGCGCCCGTCATGGGTGACGACGCAGCTTTTGAGGATGTCATCGTCCAGGTTCAGCTTCAGCGCCTGCGTCTCCTTGTCCCAGAACTCCGTGAGCAGTGCGGTGACATTGGACGAGTACATCTGGCTGGCATGCACCGGCACGCGGCCCGGCAGGCTGGCGATGCCGACGATCTTCACGCCTTTGCGCTCGATGATCTGGTCCGCCACCACGCCTTCGACGTTGCCGCCGCTCTCGACGGCGAGATCCACCACCACGCTGCCCGGCTTCATCGCATCCAGCATCTCGCTGGTGAGCAGCACCGGCGCGCGTCGGCCAAATACCTGCGCCGTCGTGATGACGATGTCCGACTCCGCGCAAATGCGCGACATGCCTTCACGCTGGAGCTTGAGCTGGTCGTCGGTCAGCGCCTTGGCGTAACCGCCTTCCGTCTGGCCGGTCTCACCCACGTCGATCTTCACAAACTTAGCACCGAGTGATTTCACCTGCTCTTCGACGACTGGCCGAGTATCAAAGGCCTCCACCTTGGCGCCGAGCCGTTTGGCCGTGGCGATGGCCTGCAATCCCGCCACGCCTGCGCCGATGATGAAAACCTTCACCGGCTTGATCGTGCCTGCCGGTGTCATCATCATCGGGAAAATCTTGCCTGACTGCCCTGCGGCCACGATCACGGCGGCGTAACCCGCCAGGCTCGCCTGTGAGGAGAGCACATCCATCTTCTGCGCCCGCGTGCTGCGTGGCACCATCTCCATGCTGATGGCGCTGACACTGCGTGACGCTAGCGCACGGATTAATTCAGGCGATTGAAACGGATCGAGCAAGGCGATGAGCACCGCGCCTTCACGCAGGGCGCTCACTTCATCGAGCGTCGGCTTGCGCACCTGGAGGATGACATCTGCGGCGGCAAGCATCGCTGCGCGATCTGTCCGCACTGCTGCGCCGGCTCTCGTGTAATCCATATCACTGTGGCCGCAGGAAAGCCCGAGACCGGATTCCACTTCAATCTTTGCCCCCAGGGCCACAAGCTTGGCCACATGCTCAGGCACCAGGGCGGTGCGCGTTTCTCCCGCATGGGTTTCTTTGGGAACAGCGACAGTCATCTGCATGTGTGGACACGAACGATGACAAAGCCTGACACCTGGCCATCATCATGTAAAGAATGAAAGGAGAGTGCGTGGATAGGCTCCGGCCCTAGATAGCGGAACTGAACGGCAGGTTCAAATCAGCTCTCGCAACGGCGCACCCTGATCCACGATGAAGTTGGGCCTGCCCTGATGATCGGTGTAGATCGTATCCAGCGGGACACCCATGTGGTGGTAGATGGTGGCGGCGAGATCGCCGGGAGTGACAGGGCGTTCATCAATCTGGCCACCGTCTTTGTCAGAGGCGCCGATGACCTGACCGTGACGGAAGCCGCCACCGGCGAGGGACATGGACATGACGTAGGGCCAGTGATTGCGGCCGTCGGTGCTGCCCTGCGTGCCGAGTGTGGGCGTGCGGCCAAACTCGCCCATGGTGATGACCAGGGTGTCTTGAAGCATGCCGCGCTCGGCGAGGTCGCTGACGAGTGTGGTGATGACGTGGTCGAACACTGGCAGCAGCGGGCGCAGGCCATTCCAGATGCCACCGTAGGGCGGGATGTTGTCGCCATGATTATCCCAAGTGCCGGAGGCTCCGTGATTGCTGAGATCGATGGTGACAAAGGATGAACCGCGCTCCACGAGACGGCGTGCGAGCAGCGCCTGCTTGGCCCAGTCATGCTCGCCGTAGCGGTCGCGTACTTTTTGCGGTTCCTTGCTGAGATCAAAAGCCTCCTGCGCCCGGCCACCGGCGACGATGTCGAAGGCGGTCTGCGAGAAGCTGTCCATGGCGCTCATCATGCCGCTGGCATCGATGTCTGCGCGCAGGCCGTCCATTTGTTTGCTCAGCGTCTGGCGCGCTTGCAGGCGATCCATGCTGAGGCCGGAGGGAAGCTGGAAGAGCTTGGTGGCGCTGCCGCCATCGAAGGGATCATACTGCGTGCCGAGGTAGCCGCCCCACGCGACGTGCGAGCGCGATTTCATGTTTAGCACGACATAAGGCGGCATGGCCGGATGATTGGACCCGCGATGCTTCGCCACGATGCTGCCGAAGGATGGATAATATTTCGCCTTCGGATTCGTGCGCGGCTCGTTGGCGAGGTTTGCGGTCTGCATGACCATGTTTGGCTCATGGTTACTGAAGCGGCAGTCCACCGAGCGGATGAGTGTGAACTTGTCCAGCATGGCGGCCTGCTTGGGCAGATACTCGCAGATGTGCGTGCCGGGCAGCTTGGTGGGGATCGTTTTGAAGGGACCGCGAATCTCACGCGGGCGATTTGGCTTCGGGTCCCAGGTGTCGATCTGCGAGGGGCCGCCGGTCATCCAGAGCAGGATCACCGCTTTGCCGCTCTTGGTGGTCTTTCCCTCTGCGCGCAGCTTCGTCAGCGCAGGCAGGGTGAGGCCGCCAAGTCCTGCGAGGCTCGTTTTCAACACCGAGCGCCTGCTATGGACGACCACGCCATCCCGCAGACGCGGGTTCATGAACGTGAATGCATGCGGGGCACTGTGGCCGGAGCAGGGATGATCGGGAGATGACATCGGAGTTCAATACGCGGAGCCAGGAGCAACTCTAACCGAGCACTTCAAATCCTCCCTGCATTCACTTCACCAGCTTCAAATACGCGATCAAATCTGCCAGCGACTGCGGCGTGAGCGCTGCTTCGAGGCCTTCTGGCATCAGGGAGGTGCCCGTGCTCTGCAAACTCGCGATCTCGCTGCGCAGCACGGACTTCGTCAGATTGCCCGCCATCTTCAGCGTGAGGCTCGCGCTCGTTTCCGTGGCGATTACGCCATAGAGCTGCTCGCCACTTTTGAGCGTGCAATGATAGGCCATGAATCCCGGCTCAATGATCGCGCTCGGGTCAAGGATGGAATTGAGAAGCTTCTCCGCATCATGCTGCACCACACTGCGCAGATCCGGCCCCAGCTCGATGCCCACGCCGTCCAGTTTGTGACAGCTGATGCACACCTGCGCGAACATCGTCTTTCCCTTCGCCGCGTCGCCCGTCAGTTTCAGCGCGGGTTTGAATTTCTCCACCACCGCTGCACGCGTGGCGCTCGTGGCATCCGCAAACACCGCCGCGGCCTGTTTCGCGATTTCCTTTTTCGGGTGTTTCGTCAGTCGCGCGCGAAGTGCCGCATCACATGATTTTGCCTCCGGCCGCTGCAGCAGTGCCAGGGTCCAGGCATCGCTGGAAAGCAGGGTCTCGATGATCTGAAGCCTCACCGTCGGTGTTCGTTCATTCCAATTCTCGAGCAAGAAATCGGGGCCGTCTTTTGGCTGCAGTTTTGCCACCAAACGCAGCACCTCGGTGTTTGCAGACTTCTTCCAGAGTTCCGGCAGCAGGGTCTTCACCATCTCGCGATGTTCACGGTCCGATGCCAGCAGCTCCACGGCCGCCATGGGCGGAGACTCCTTGGCCGCTTTGACTTCCTCTGCCGCCGTGTGGAGAAGGTCCGCCATTTTCTTCAATCCCTGCCGCGCTTCCGCCGAAGTCACCTGCTGCGTGAACGCGGAGAGCGAGAGCCCCTTCTCATCAAGGACGGCGAGCAGTTCGGTGGCATGTTTTTGCGCTCCCTGGTGGGACAGCAGCGTGGCGATCGCCTGCTCATTTTTCACTGCCAAAGCGCAGCGAAACAGCATGCTGATGACCTGGTTGTTTTCTGGTGCCGCACTTTCAGGAAAGCGTGTGCAAACTCCCTCCAAATGAGGCATCACGGAACTCAGTGCTGCGCCTTGAAGAGAGGAACCTGGCGGGGCCTCACGTAGTTGTTGAGCCAGCAGATCCGCCGCCCAGTCGCCTTTCAGTTCACCGAGGGTGCAGACCAGTTGCAGCTGCACTTTCGCGTCCTTGTCGTTTACGAGTTTCGTTAGCGTCTTTTGAAGGGATGAAGATTCGTTGTCTTTCCACTCCAGTTTCTCCACCATCTGCAATGCTTGTTCGCGCACTTGTGGTGATGCATCTGCCAGCAAGTCCAAACATGCGGTGGGGCTGAGCTTCTTCATGGCCAGCAGTGTCCACGCGGCCTGCGCCCGCGTTTGGGGCTGCTTGGATTTGAGGAGGCCATCGATGGAAGTCTTCTCACTGCTCCACGCGAGCTGCATCTGCGCCTTGTCGCGCTGCCAGCCATTCGAGGAACTCAAATCTTGTATTGTAGTCCCGCCTTGAGGCGGCTCAGGAGCGCGCGTGATTTTCCAAATCCTGCCCTTGTCATCCCCTTCGCGGTAATGCGGCAGCAGTTCATCCTTGCCGTTTTGCGGCAGCCATTGCGGATGCTCGATCATGTAGCGGTACATGTCCGCCACCCAGAGCGCGCCATCGGGTCCGGTGCGCACCATCACGGGGCGGCACCAGCGGTCTTCGCTGGCCAGAAAGTCCATCTTTGCCTCGGCGGGATCGCGCGTGGCCTTGAACGTTACGCCATCATCTTCCAGTACGTGATGCTGCACCACGTTGTGAAAGGGTTCGCAGGTGAAGGCGTGTGTTTGGCCATCCTTGAACAGCAAGCGGTCGCGATAGACCTCGATGCCGCAGGCGCTGGTGAAGCGGCCGGCTTGATCAAAGCTGTGAAAGCGTTTCTCCATGCTGCTGGCGGGATAGACCGACGGATTGCGCGGGAAGAGCTGGTGAATCGGGTCCGGCGGAATGACGTAGGGGTTCCGGCGCAGGTAGTGATCCTGCAGCACGTAGTGCCAGAGCGGGAAGCTGTTTTGCACGCCGAACCAGTGGCCCCAGTCATCGTGGGCGCGACCAAATTGCGATGGTCCGCTCTGTGGATCAAACTCGCCGGTGTCCGGCTTGAAGCGGAAGTCGCGGCTGCCGAGGTCGATCTTTTCGCCGGTGAGCTTGGATTCGATCTGCGTGCCTTTGTTGTAGCCGCCGTGGTGTGCGCCCGCTGCGCAGTACACCCAGCCGTCCATGCCCCAGCGCAGACCGTTCACGCGGAGTTGCTGATTGCCTGTGCTAAAGCCGGTGTAGAGCACTTGCTTCTCGCCGTTCGGCTTGATGAAGAAAATGTCCGGCGCGGCGGTCACGATGACGCCATCGCGCCAGGTCAAGATGCCGGTGGGATAGCTCAGATCATTCACGATGATTGTGCGCTTGTCGTAACGGGCATCAGCGTTGGTGTCTTCGAGCATGACCACGCGTCCGCCGGCTTTGCCGTTGCCATCCATGCCCAGCGGGTAGTCGGCCATCTCGATGACCCATAGTCGTCCCTTGTCATCCCAGTCAAAAGCCACGGGATCCAGCACCACAGGTTCCGCTGCGACGAGTTCGATGCGGTAGCCTTCGTGCAAATGCCACTTCTTCGCCGACTCCTCGGGAGAGAGCGGCTGTGAGGCGAGCTCCACCTTCGGGGCAGGTTTGGCAGCGGCCGGCTTTTCCAAGCCAGTCACCACCACATCCGAGAACTCTCCTTCCAGTGGAGCGAGGTCATCACAGCGCTTGCCAAAGAACAACTCGGTCGCGCCGGGTGCAGTGACAGGCAGGTCGGCATCGATCTCCACTTTGCCATTCAGCATGACCTTCACGCGTGAACCCGTGCGTGCCAGTGACACGTCGTTCCATGAACCAGGCTGGATGATTGTCTTTCCGCGCACGATTTGACTCGCTGCATTGCCATTATAGACAAACAACCTGCCCGGCAGCGAGTCTTTGTAGCTGCCGCCGATGCCCAGGTGATCTCCCGGAGCTTGAGCATCTCCCTTCGGCCCGCGTGAAATGAGATAAGCCGTCACTGCACTGGCATCATTCGCCTTGGTGTTGCGAAAGCGCATGGATGCAGACCAGTTTGCATGCCCTTGCAACAACGCCGAGTTCTGCACCTGCGCTTGCTTTGCCCGTTCCTTCCGCGTGACTGCATGCCGCGCGTTGTCTTCAGCCACCTTCGAAATGTCCCATAGCTTTGCGACCAACGAGGGTTCGATCGACCTGCTCCAAATTGAGATTTCATCCAGCCTGCCTTCAAGTCCTCTGCCAAAGAGCAGGGTATCGTTCACTGTGCCGGTTTTTCCTTCCAGCGAAGGCTTTTCGGCGCCGTCGATATGCACGCGCACGCGGTCGCCATCACGCACGAGCACCGCCAAATGCCAGTCATCGGCAAACAGCTCCTCCTTTGATTCCTCGCCGCCCAGCGTGAGCCGCACGCGATGATTTGCATCCTGATGCGCCTCCAAGCTGACACCGAGCGCGTTGATTAACTCGCCGGTGCGATCACTTGCGCCGCTTTCGTGGCCGAGCCAGAACCAGACCGCCGCGCTGGCCTGCGTTCCAAGTTTGAGGTTGGACGTTTCAATATGTCCGCCCGCGAGGTGTATGGAGCGGTTGATCTTGTCGCGTGGCACCTGGACCTGTTGATGCTTGAGGGCCGATTCATCCCCATATCCCCGCCCTGCGTTAAAGCCGGGCAGCCACAGTGCATGGCCGCCTTTCACGACCGTTTTGGCACCTGTATGCACTGCGCAAAGATCATGAATGCCCGATTGAAAATCGATGAACAAATCGACATGGGAGTCGATAATTGCCGAGGTGTAAGGAGGGCAGTCTTCGCTCATGCCCCTGCCGGGAGCCAGATCAAGCTCGCCCACCATCTCGCGCAAGGCGGTGCGAATCTTTTCCTCCGCCGCCACCTCAAGTCCCGCAGTGCGGGCCGGCCATGTGGTATAGCCACCCAGCGCATGCTGCTCACGCGGCGGGATGTAGCCTTCCGCGCCATTCGCCAGCTCGATGTTGAAGTGGTTCTGAAAAGGGGATGTCCATTTGAGCAGCAGGCCAGTGAGCGCATAGACTTCATTGGGCAGCGTGGTGATGCCCAGTTCACCCATGCCAGGATTCCCTATTCGGATGGCCTGCAGTTTCACGCTCGTCTTCTGCCGCTCGTGCAGGATCAGCGCCTCACGGGCATAGACTTCCTCCTTGTTCTTCGGCACGTCATTCTCGATCTTTGCAGCGATGGGCCGCGCCCAGGCGAGGCGCTTTGCGTCAGGGACTCGGTAGCCGAGTTCCAGCGTTTTCTCCACCATGCCCAGCGGTGCATATTCGAGATGCTCCACCTTTTGTAGCGCCTTCATGGCGCTGTCAGCGACAGCGCTGGCGTAGGTGTCGAGGGTGATGTTCTTTTTCTCCGCGCCGTAGTCCATCCACATCTGGTCACCGCTGGTGCCCTGGCTCATCGCACAGACGAAGGCGCCATTGCCATCGCCCGGCTGGCCCAGTTTCGCGGCGAGGTGTTTGCAGAACAGGCCGTAGTAGTCCGCTGAAACCGGGCTGCTGCCGAAGTAGTGCTGTGAGTAGTTCGCCAGTACGCCCAGCGGTTTGCCGTCGGTGGTTTGCAGCGAAATCACGGAGAGCTGAGGATCGACGGGGCCGCTGGGACCGACGACGTCTTTGCTGAGATAGCCGGGGTGCATGTTCGCACGGCCCGTGGGTTTGCCAAAGGGATCGACGACCTCCTTGCCGGGCAGTCGAATCCAGCGGCGGTTGTGCGTGTGCTCCCAGTCATCAAAGCTGCCCCAGCCAATGCGCGCGGGCTGCAGAGCCTTGTCCGCCGCCACGATGGCTTCGGCAATTTTTGGTGTGAGGAATTTGCCATACTCCGTGTCCTTGCGTGTGCCGAGGCAGCCCATCGCCGCCGGTGCGGAGTGCGTGTGCGTGGCGCTGACCATCATGCGATCGACAGGAATGCCGCACTGTTTTGATGCGAGCGCCTTGGCCTCATCAATGAGCGGCTGCTCCATCATGCAGGTGTCCACTATGGCGAAGGCGATCTTCATCTTGCCGTCATCCAGCACAAAGCTGCGCACATGCAGTCGGTCCACGATCTTGTCGCCACGTCCTTCGAGAAAGCCGCCCGCGATGATCCTAGGGAACGTCGTGGGCGTGATGTCGATGGCGGAGACGCCTGCGCGGAAGGCCGGTTGTGCCTGTGCGGAGATTGCAGCGAGGCCGAGAAGAAACAGGAGGGACTTCATGAGATTGGCTCAAACCAACGCTCATGAAGATCACTTGCTTGCCTGCCTATTAAGCGATCAACGGGCCAATCGCGGGTTCGGCGAGCAGCTTCTGCACTTCTTCGACCAGACCTGCCACGGGCACAGCACTCTGCGAACGGGCCAGCAGGTTCTTGATCACGACCTCGGGGTATTCAGCACCGAAGACGATGGCAAATCGGGCCTTGCGATCCTCGGCGGCCTGAAACTGTTTGCCGACTTTTTGCGCGCCAAAGCTGTAGTCGATGCGGACGCCTGCGGCACGCAGGGCCTGCACAGCGGCGAGCGCGTGCGGGCGCTGGGCCTCATCCACCACAACGACGTAGGCATCGATGCTGCTCGCAGCGAGCAAGGCGCTGGTCAGCTTTATCTGCGCTCCGGCCGTTTTCTCGAGAAGGAGTTTGAGCACCACGTCGCCCATCGCAAAACCTGCGGCGGGCATGTCCACCTTGCCATCGCTCATCAGGGAGCAGAGCTTGTCATAGCGTCCGCCGCCGGCCACGGCACGGAGACCGTGTTTGCGGTCGAAAACTTCAAACACGGTGCCCGTGTAATATGCCAGGCCACGCACGATGGTGGCATCAATGCGAACGTGCTGCCAGATGCCGCGTGCGCTGAGGTTTTCGCGCAATGCCGCGAAGGCCGGGTGATTTTCATCTGCGGAGGCCATGAAAGCGCGCACATCAGCAAGCGTGAGGCCGATGCCATTGAGCTTCTTCTCCGTCTCTTCGGACCGGGCCCGCTCGATCTTGTCGATGATCTGCAGGAAAGTGGCAGTGTGTTCGGCGGTGATGTTGAATTGGGCCAGGAAGCCGTTCCAGATTTCGCGATTGCTCAGGCGGATCTCGAAGTCCTCAGAGCTCACGCCAAACTCGCGCATCACGTCAATGGCCATCGCGATCAGTTCTGCATCCGTTGCAGGCGAGGCATCGCCAAGGATGTCGGCATTGAACTGCACAAACTCGCGCGTGCGTCCTGCCTGCGGCGCCTCATAGCGGAAGCAGGAGCCGATTTGAAACCACTTGATGGGTTTCTTGAAGTCACGCTGACGTGCGGTGGCCATGCGTGCCAGGGAAGGGGTCACCTCCGGGCGCAGGGAGACGTCATCCTTTCCTTGAGTTGTGAAACAAAAAAGCTGGCTGGTGATCTCGTCACCGCTCTTCTTGCGAAACAGGTCGGTGTTCTCAAGCACCGGTCCCTCATACTCCATGAAGCCATACCGGCGTGCGACGGAGCGCCAGGTGTCGAAAATGTAATTACGCACGGCGCATTCTTCAGGGAAGAAGTCACGAAAGCCTTTGACTGTTTGGATCGGTTCCATAGAGGGGCGGGATTCATCTTCATGCCACTCAGGTACGCAACCGGAAATGCGGCGGGTGACGTAACCTCCTGATTGCATGCTCTCCGACCTGTTTGTGCGCGATTTCCGCTGCTTCGCCGAGGCGAGGCTGGAATTGCATCCCGATGTTACGCTGCTGGTGGGCAGGAATGCGCAGGGGAAAACATCCCTCATCGAGGCTGCGTGCGTCCTGCTGCGCTTGCAGTCGCCCAGAACATCGAATCGTGCCGAGATGGTGCGCTTTGGTGCTGCCACGTGTCTGGTAGAGGCGCACTGGCATGGCAAACGGCTGCGCTATGCGCAGTCGGCCACGACGCGGCGGCTGGCGGTCGATGGTGCCACCTGCAGCAGATCTGCGGATTTTCTTGCCGCCTCGGGTGTGGTGGTGTGGATGGATCATCGCGACATGAATTTGCTGCGTGGTGGTGCGGAGCATCGGCGCAGGTTTCTCGACTTCGCTGCAAGCCAGATGTTTCCTGACTATCTGCATGCGCTGCGTGGTTATGAGCGTGCCCTGCGTGGCCGTAATCATGTGTTGAAGCGGGATGCCAGCATCGCGTGGAAGCAGGCGGACGCCTTTGCACGAGTGATGGACGGCTTTGCCCAGACACTCTGGCAGCGGCGTGCAGAACTGTGCGCCGCCCTGGGCCCGGAGGTGTCACTGGCGCATGCGAAGCTGAGTGATGGTGTGGAGAATGTGTGCATCACCTATCAGCGCACGAGTGATGCTGCGTTGAGCTTGTTTGAGGCGCTGTTGACGATGCGGGATGAAGAAGCTCGCACGCGTTCGACCGCATTTGGGCCGCACCGTGATGACATTGGGATGCGCTTGAATGATCTGGACGCGACCACTTTTTCCTCAGAAGGCCAGCAGCGGTCGTTTGCGCTGGCGATGAAACTCGCCCAGGCGCAAGTGCTGGAGCACGCCTGCGGTTCGCCCCCCCTGATGCTGATGGATGACGTTTTTGGCGAACTGGATGCCCACCGCCGGCGGGCCCTGCTGTCCTGTTTGCCACCTGGAACGCAGAAGATCATCACGACCACGAATCTGGACTGGGCGGACGCCGACCACCTGGCGGGGCGGGTTTTTGGAGTCGAACAGGCCAAATTCTGCCGAATCCGGGGCTGAAAAGCGTGGCTTTTGGCCGGAAATGGCCTGAATTTGCCAATCCCAAGCTTCTTAGAAACATCCCTTGACGCATTTTCAGGCGGTTTTAGCTTTAAACTGGGTTAGAATGCCTTGCGCGCGTGGCTTTTCGTGATTCTCAAAACAGTTGGAATTCTCCGTCGCGCATCTGGATTCTGACGCCTGTACGCATCAACACTTTTCCCATTTATTCTCAATGTTCGGCAAACTTTTCGGCTTCGTCGCCCAAGACATCGGCATCGATCTCGGCACGGCAAACACCCTCGTCTATGTAAAAGATCACGGCATCGTCCTCAGAGAACCTTCAGTGGTGGCGGTTAAAACCGGCACCAACGAAGTCGTCGCTGTGGGTGACGACGCCAAACGCATGCTCGGACGAACTCCGGGCGGCATCACGGCCATCCGCCCGTTGAAGGACGGCGTGATCGCGGACTTCCGTGTGACGGAGGCCATGCTGCGCCATTTCATCAAGAAGGTGCAAGGCGGCGGGCGCAAGATGCGCGGGCCACGCGTGGTCATCGCCGTGCCCTCCGGCATCACGGAAGTTGAGAAGCGTGCCGTCAAGGAAAGCGCGGAGCAGGCTGGCGCACGTGAAGTTTATCTGATCGAAGAACCGATGGCTGCGGCCATTGGTGTGGGTCTGCCAGTGCAGGAAGCTGCGGGCAACATGATCGTCGATATCGGCGGCGGCACCACGGAGGTGGCGATCATCTCGCTCTCCGGCATCGTTTACAGCCGCAGCGTGCGCGTGGCCGGCGATGAACTCGACGAAGCGATCATCAATTACATGAAGCGTGCCTACAATCTCATGATTGGCGAGCGCACTGCGGAAGAAATCAAGCTGCGCATCGGCTCCGCCTTCCCGCTGGGCAAGGAAACGACGATGGAGGTCAAAGGACGCGACATGGTGGCCGGTCTGCCGAAGACCATCACCATCACCAGCCAGGAAGTCCGCGAAGCCATGCTGGAGCCGCTCAATGCGATCATCGACGCTGTGCGCACCACTTTGGAACGCTGCCCGCCGGAACTCTCCGCCGACTTGGTGGACCGCGGCATCATGCTTGCCGGTGGCGGTGCGCTGCTGCGCGGCCTCGACAAATTGCTTCAGGAAGAAACAGCGCTCCCAGTGCATGTGGCGGAAGATCCGCTTAGTGCCGTCGGCGAAGGCACCGGACGGGTGCTCAGTGAGCTTGAATTCCTGCGCAAAGTGAGCACGACCGAAGTCTGATGACCAATTCGCGCTGCACTGTGTCCGCTTGAAAGCATCTGCCGAAAAGCACCGCACCCAGCCCGGAGGAAAGGCCAATCATGAAAAAGCTCAACATCCTCGCGCTTCTGATCTTCGTGGCAGGGCTGGTTGCCGTGTTCACCTTTGACACTGCGACCACCCGGCAGATCCAGTCTCGTGTCATGAGTCTGCTGTCTCCTTTCATCCACAGCAGTGCGGCGATGGAGCAGGCGGCGGAGTCTGCCGTGGCTCCGCAGATCAATCCGGTCGAAATGAAACGGGAAAACGATGAGCAGCGCGTCCAGTTGGAGCGGCTGCGCATTATTCAGCAGAAGTACAACCAGATCATCGAGGAGAACGCCAAGCTGCGTCAGCTCATCGAGTTCAAGCAGTCGGCCCCTTTTAAAATGACAGCGGCCAAGGTGATCCGCCGCAGCTCCAGCACCTGGTGGAACAGTTTGATCATCGACAAGGGTTCACTCGATGGCATCGGCACGGACAGCCCGGTGATCACATCCGTCGGCTTGGTGGGGAAGACTTCCACGCTGGCCCCGCACATGGCCAAGGTGATTTTGCTCACGGATGAAATGTGCCGTGTGTCGGCCAAAATCGAAGGAACGCTGGAGCAGGGCATCCTGGGTGGCGAACGTGCTGCGCTGGAAGTGCGCCCTGAGCTGCATCTGCGTTTTCTCCATCGCAACTCCAACATCAATGCCGGTGCAGGGGTTTACTCCTCCGGTGAAGGCGGGGTGTTTCCTGCGGATCTGCTGCTGGGCCGTGTGAAGCGTTTTGAAAACCGTGAGATTTCCGGAGAGGCCGTCATCGAACCCGCCGTTGACTTCTCCACCTTGGATTATGTCTTTGTGATTGAAATGCAGGTTGCCGAGCCCACACCGGAACCTGCAGCGACACCGGCACGCGCCAAGCCCTGAGCCGCCATGTTGTTCCACCCGATCTCCATCATTCTGCTGCTGCTCACCTTCATGGTGCAGGAGTTCATTCCCGGGCTGGAGATCGCCCAGTTTGCCACGCTGTTTCTGCCGGCAGTGTTTTTCTTCAGCGCTTCCGTGGCCGCACCGTTTTCGATGATGCTGCTGCTCGCGTTCATCACCGGGTTTGTCTGGGATGCCCGCCATCTTCCCGGAGTCTTGGAGAGCCTGTCAGGTGCGGAGGATGTGTTTGGCACCGGTGCAGACGTTGAACTGGGTGCAGGCAGCCACCCTCTGCCATTTGGCCTTTCCATCGTCCTGTTTGGCATGCTCGGCACTTTGCTTCAGGGCATCCGCCCGTTGTTCAAACGGGGCCGCCTTGAGCTCCCGGTGCTGATGGTCGGCCTGGCGGTCTTTGTGTGGCTGATTTCGCAGTATCTCATCATCACGTTCCTGCGTGGTTCCCTGCAGTTTCCGGCAGGCGTATGGTCTAAGATGATCACCGACTCCCTGCTTGCCATGCTTGCCGCGCCGCTCATCTTTTTGCTGCTCTATTCGCTCGCCCGCCTGTCGAGTTATGAAATCAAATACGAAGGCCTGAGGTACCGTTTCGATGGTCGTTAAATATCGCTTCCGCCTCTATCTGTTCTCGCTCGCCATGATGTGCGGGTTTGGACTGCTTGTGTTCAGGCTGTGGTCGCTGCAGATTGACCGCCGGGAGGAGTTTTCCAAGATGATTCCCGGGGCGAAAAAGGAACGCGCGCGCATTCCCGGTCCGCGTGGAGAGATCAAGGACCGCAATGGCGTCGTGCTTGCCACCAACAAGGCAAGCTTTGAGGTTCGCATCAATCTGGCTGAAGTCGTCACAGAGTACAAGCGCCTCGCCAAGATCAAGAAGGCAGCCGTGCCTGAGATCACCTTT
>NZ_JBIPNG010000007.1:0-42400 GCF_044373815.1 Prosthecobacter sp.
GACAGTGACGGGCTGCACCGATTTCCGGCGACAGAAGGTGGCAATGTTGTCGGACAGGCAGTGCGCTTCACTCAGCATGACGAAGGGGTAGCTTTCCACGGCATCAATGGCGACGGTCTTCGCAGCGGCCAACGGATGGCCAAGAGGCACCACGAGCAGCAGTTCTTCGTCAAAGAGCGGCTCGACTTCGAGATACTTGGCGATGATGGGTAGGGCGAGGATGGCGAGGTCGATCTCGCCGTGGCTGCAGCGTTTGATGAGATTCTCAGTCGTGTCTTCCTGCACGATGACTGAGATGTCCGGGTGCGCTTTGGCGAAACTGCTCAGCAGGCTGGGCAACAAATAGGGCGCGATGGTCGGAATGGCACCGAGCCGGATGCGCCCGCGACGTCCGGCTTCTGAAAGCTCGGAGAAAATGTCTTCCATGAGTTTGAGGATCTGCTGGGCACGTTCGAGCAGGAGCTCTCCGTGATCCGTCAGCACGGCCTCGCGTGGTTTGCGCTCAAAGAGCGGTTGGCCGAGTTGCTCTTCGAGTTTTTGGATGGCGCGGCTCAGTGCGGACTGGGATAGATGCAGTTCCTCGGCGGCTCGGGTGAAGTTCTTCGTCCGCGCTAAGGCCACGAATTGTTCAAGCAGGTGGAGATTGAGTTCACTCTTCATTCCGGCAATTTAGCGATGCGCTGAGCGCATCGCAAGCATTCAGACAATGCATTGGATGCATTGTCGTATTGACCGAAATAACGTTCGTCTGCTGCACAACCCACTTCCGCAGCTTGATACACGAGACCCAACCCTCACATGCTATGAAAACATCGAAGCTCAGGATTCTGTTAACCACTCTGACGCTGACTCCGGTCGCGTTGGCTTTAGCTCAGGGCGACTCAGCCAAACCCAAATCAGACAAACCTAGGGAAGACATCAGCAAATGCCCCGTGATGGGCGCAGCGGCCAGCCCGGCCCGTCACACCGCCGCCGGAGCCATGACCAATAGCGATTGGTGGCCCAACCAGCTCAACCTCAAAATCCTTCACCAAAACTCACCCAAAGGAAACCCGATGGGCGAGGGCTTCAACTACGCCGAGGAGTTCAAGAATCTTGATCTCGCTGCTTTGAAGAAGGATCTCACCGAACTTCTGACTACGCCCCAGAAGTGGTGGCCAGCCGACTACGGCAACTACGGCCCCTTCATGATCCGCATGGCCTGGCACAGTGCGGGCACTTACCGCACTAGCGATGGTCGTGGCGGTGCCGGATACGGCACGCAGCGCTTCGCTCCGCTGAATAGTTGGCCTGACAATGGGAACCTGGATAAGGCGCGTCGCCTGCTCTGGCCCATCAAACAAAAATACGGCAACAAAATCTCGTGGGCCGATCTGATGATCCTCACGGGTAATGTCGCTCTCGAGTCCATGGGCTTCAAAACCTTCGGCTTCGCCGGTGGTCGTGCCGATGTGTGGGAGCCGCAGGAAGACATCTTCTGGGGACCTGAAACCACATGGCTGGGCGACAAGCGCTACAAGGATGAACGTCAGCTGGAAAAGCCGCTCGCCGCTGTGCAGATGGGCTTGATCTACGTCAACCCAGAAGGCCCCAATGGCAAAGCTGATCCGCTGGCCGCTGCCAAGGACATCCGCGAAACCTTTGGCCGCATGGCCATGAATGACGAGGAAACCGTCGCCCTCATCGCCGGTGGTCACACCTTTGGTAAAGCACACGGTGCAGGAGATCCGAAGAACGTCGGCCCCGAGCCAGAAGCCGCGCCGCTGGAAGAAATGGGCTTTGGTTGGAAGAACAAGTTTGGCAAAGGCAACGCCGAGGACACCATCACCAGCGGCCTCGAAGGTGCCTGGACTAGTGCTCCTGCCCGCTGGTCGCACATGTATCTCTCGAACCTCTACGCCTATGATTGGGAGCTGACGAAGAGCCCCGCAGGCGCTCAGCAATGGATTCCCAAAGACGGAGCAGGCAAGGGCACCGTGCCTGACGCACATGTCAAAGGCAAGAGTCATGCGCCGATCATGTTCACGACCGACATCGCTTTGAAAATGGACCCCGCTTACGGCAAGGTCACCAAGCGTTTCCTTGAGAACCCGAAGGAGTTCGAGGTCGCCTTCGCCAAAGCCTGGTTCAAGCTCACCCACCGCGACATGGGCCCCCTCGCTCGCTACCTCGGCGCTGAAGTGCCAAAGGAAGCGCTGATCTGGCAGGACCCGCTTCCTGCTGTGGACTATGAATTGGTTAACGCGCAGGACATCGCCCAGCTCAAAGCCAAGATTCTCGACTCCGGCCTCACCACCTCCGAACTCGTCTCCACCGCCTGGGCTTCCGCTTCCACCTTCCGTGGCAGCGACAAGCGCGGCGGTGCCAATGGTGCCCGCATCCGTCTCGCTCCGCAGAAGGACTGGGAAGTGAACAACCCGACGCAACTCGCCAAGGTGCTGGCAGCGCTGGAAAAAATCCAAGCAGACTTCAACACCGGCAAGAAAAAGGTCTCGCTCGCGGATCTGATCGTGCTCGGTGGCAGCGCTGCTGTTGAGGCCGCCGCGAAGAAGGCCGGTCTCGATGTGAAGGTAGCCTTTGCTCCTGGCCGCGTGGACGCCACGCAGGATCAGACCGATGTCGAATCCTTCGCCGTGCTCGAACCCAAGAACGACGGCTTCCGCAACTACCTCGGCCACGAACTCGACCGCCCAGCGCCCGAGAACCTCGTGGATCGCGCTCAGTTGCTCACGCTCTCCGTCCCTGAGATGACCGTGCTCATCGGTGGCATGAGAGCGCTCGGCACCAACGTCGGTCATCCCGACCTCGGCGTGCTCACCAAGAATCGCGGTGCCCTCACCAACGACTTCTTCGTGAACCTGCTCAGCATCGAAAACGAATGGAAGGTCTCGCCCCGCTGCGAGCACTTCTACGAAGGCACCGATCGCGAAACCGGCGCAGCGAAGTGGATGGCCACCTCCGTCGATCTCGTCTTCGGCTCCAACTCCCAACTCCGCGCCACCGCCGAAGTCTATGCCAGCGCTGATGCCAAAGAGAAGTTCATCACCGACTTCGCTGCCGCCTGGACCAAGGTCATGAACCTAGATCGCTTCGATCTGGCGAAATGATTTGAGACAAACACTGCCAATAGAGTAAAGCTCATCCTGTCCAATTCGGGATGAGCTTTTGCTTTTAAACGGCTCCGCTGCGCGTCCAAGACGGGCGCGGTGCGCAGAAGTCCATTCACCTTCCCAATCACTCGCGGATTGAGGCGGTTCTCGCAGGGCTTTCACGCGGTCTCAGTGGCGAGGACATCTTAAACATCTGCTTGAACGCTATTCACGCGGGGAGCGCGGATTCGGATTCGGATTCGGCGAAGTGGATGGTGACGCAGGAGATGCTGGAGCGGGAGATCAGGAAAGTGAGGAAGGCGAAGTGTCACAGGCTAGGTGGTCACGCTTTCCGGCGTTTCGAAGCTTCTTAGACTAAACAATTCATCAATCGGAAAACTGAATCAGGCGTATCTCACCACGTGACCGTCTTCCTTCTCCCTGGCCTCGGGGCCACTTCTGAGCTCTACGCTGACTACGCGTTTCCATTCACCACCCGTGCGGTGGACTATCAAGCGCCGCAGGTGCCCGGCATGAGTGCTTCGGACTATGCCGCTCAACTGATCACCGAAAACGGCATTCAGTCGGGAGATTCCCTTATCGGGGTGTCCCTCGGCGGTATGCTCTCGTGCGAGATCGCACGGCTGATCCCTGTCTCCAAGCTAACGCTGGTTTCCTCCTGCACGGATTCGGATCATCTGCTGCCCGCCATTCGTCCTCTCCGGCATCTCGCCTATGTCATCCCCTGGCGCATCATTCAAAAACTGCCATTTCCCTCCTTTTTACTGAATCCCTCGCGGCACCGTGCGCTCGAGATGTTTCGCCGAGCAGATGCCAGATTCATCCGCTGGGCATGCCTCCAGGCCGCCACTTGGAAGTGCTCTTTCAGCCATCCTGACATCATTCAAATCCACGGCGATCAAGATCCTCTCTTCCCGGCCTCGCGACAAAAGATCACCCACCTCATCCGAGGCGGTGATCATCTCATGATTCTAAGCCATCTGCACAAAATCGAGCCACTGCTCATCGCGAGACATCAGGCTTCCGCGCAGACCCATTGAAAAAAGCACCAGCGGCGATCCGGCGAAGCAAAATGGTCATTTCAGCCTCAATGCTGGCAGATTCCGCGATCCTTCCCGCCACGATTTAGCAGGATGCGAGTGAGTGAAGAACTTCCAACTTGTCGGATATGGGGATTTCGTCCCCATGTTCCCATCGGCGGAGTTGTTGATGAATCACGCCGACTACTTGGGCCAATTCCTTCTGATCCATACCTTGGCACCGCCGTGCCTTCATCACAAGATCGGCAGTGGTTTCTTGGCCGAAAGGGTAGTAACCGAGGAACGAAAGGATGCCCGGCCACTCAGAGATGACAGGCTGTCGTTCATCACGTTCCCAGCGGTCGTAAACCTCGCGCAATGTGCCGAATTGGCTTGCTACGTCTTCCTGTCGCAAACCCAGGACTAACCTTCGGTTACGAAGGTGTTCGCCAAGAGTCTTTGGCTCGGGGATGAAACCTTTTTTTTGAGTTTGAAGGCTTTAAGAGCTTCCGAGGCCACCCGGATCGTCAACAAGCAAAATGGCAAAATAGGGTGGGCGTTATAAATCAGGCCGTTTAAATGGACTGGTGCAGGCCAGGAGCTGAGGTTCACTTCCTGCCCGACTATGCAGCCGACCGCAATCCCATCGAGAAGATGTGGAGCAAGATCAAATCCCTGCGGCGCAGTGCCGAGGCCCGAACACCGGAAAACTTGACCAAGCCATCAGTCTGGTCTTCTCAAAAATCACCGACAAAGACGAAGGATGGAGTGATGACGCGAGTGTGGCGAAAGACGACACCGAACATCACTTTTTCGGCTTTTGAAACCAGCCCTTCATTTTACCGAAGAGACCCTGTTTAGGTTCTGCGGCGACATTCGGCGGCGGCGGGAGGAGATCGTTGGGCTTGCCTTCGCGAGCCGGTATGGCGCGTGGGACGATATCTTCGGGCATGCTGGCGAACTGTTCGGTTTGAGTATAAGTGCTCATGTGGTCGCCAATTTTCGCCTGTTCCAGCATGTGGTCGGCTGTGTCGGAGAGAATACGCGGCTGCACAAAGATCATCATCTCACGCCGCTCTTTTTTGATGTTGGTGTTGCCGAAGAGGTGCTTGAGAACGGGGATGCGAACGAGAAACGGCAGGCCGCCTTTGTTGTTGGTGTCACGCTCGGTGATGAGGCCGCCGAGCATGGCGGTGGCTTGATCGGGGACGATCAAGCTGTTGTGCATGCCCTGCTCAGAAATGTTGGGAACCTGGTTGCCGCTGATGGTGGTGTAACCGGAGACATCGTTGTTCTGCTGCTTGAATTCGAGCATGATCTCGTTGTCGTTGAAGATGTGCGCCGTGATGTCGAGTTGAAGACGCACGGGAATGTACTGGGTGGTGGAGGTGAACCCACCGCCAACCACGCCGCTGGTGTAGCTCTGCCCAGCGATGGCGATCTGCTGGCCGATGTAAATGCTGGCGGACTGGTGGTTCAGCGCGGTGATGGTCGGCTGCTGCAGAACATGGAAGCGATTTGTGCTTTCGAGCGTCTGCAGGAAGATGTTGAGGTTTTTGTTGATCTGGCCGTAGGCGGTGAGCCCCCCGAGTGCAGCGGGGCCGCCAGCCCCCAGAAAGCCGGCGACGTCCTTCAAATTGGCAGGGTTGGCAAAGGCGGTGCCCTGCGTGTTGAGCACTCCGCCAACCAAGCCATTTTCCCCGACTTTTTTGAGTGACTGAATCCAATCGAGACCGAAGTTGAAGTTATCTCCGAGCGTGAACTCGCCAATGATGGCGGAGAGAAGGATCTGACGCGGACGCACATCCATTTCATCCGCGAGTTCTTGCAGTGCCTTGATTTGATCGGGCGGACCGGTGGCGATGAATTTGGAACTGGCGGAGTCGGCGATGACGAAGGTGCTGCCGATCAATATACTGATGGTTTTTTTGGTGACATCCAATGGCGTGATGTTGCCAGTGCCAAAGGAGTTGCTGGCAGATTGCCCGCCACTGCCCATCCCCGAGCTGCCACCGAATGATGAGCTGCCACCGAATCCCGAGCTGGAGCCGGAACTGCCACCAAAGCTGTTGTTGACTGGATTTGTCGGGGTGGTGGGTGTGTTCTGCTGGGGGAGGCCGCTGGAGACGTTGTTTTGAGAAGTCCGCTGCAACGCCTTTTCGGCGAGGCTGAGGAAAACGGTGAGGTCGAGATATTTGAGCCGACGTGAATAATAACGCGAGGCGGGTGATTCCGCGTCCAAGTCCGTGATGAAGCTGTCGATGCGCCGCATGTCCACGGGGCGAGCGACGATGATGAGGCTGTTGGTTCGCTCAATGGCTTCGATGACCGGTTGAAATGCCTCCGGAGTGACTCCCGCTCCGCCGCCCATGGAGGCGGACACAGGAGCGTTTGGAGCAGATCCTGGGGCGCCCGGGGGCCTGGCCGTGCCGCCGGCTTTCGGTGAGGCAGGACGATTGCTGGAACCACCGCCCAAGCCAAGCAGGCTGTTGAGCTGCTCCACCACTTGCGCAGCTTCCGCACGCTCAAGCCGCACCGTTTTATGAACGGTTTCCATGGGTGGTGAATCCACCTGCTGGGCCAGCTCCAGATAAGCGCGGATGGTCTGCGAAGCCTCGGTGATGATCAACGACTGGCCGTTGGCCACGGCCAGGATTTTTCCATACGGATGCAGGGGGATGAGCTGCTGAAAGGCGGTGGAGGCCTCCTCCGCCTCCAGGTAGTTGAGTTGAATGACATGGGAGACCACCTGGTCGTTTGTCGGCAGATCTTCTGAGCGCAGCACGAGCGGCACGCCTTGGGTGGAGGGGCTGGTTCCTTGCTCGGCAGCGATGAGTTTGAACAGATTGTCGCCGCTGGGAACCAGCACGTAGCCGTGCATGAGCAGCCCCTTCTCGATGATGGTGCGGTATTCTTCGTCGCTGAACTCACCCGGGACTTCAATCGTGACAGTGGCGTTTTCCAGACCACGGTCTTTGAGAACGCGGCGTCCAGTCACCCGGAAATACTCTCCAATGACCTCAGAGAGCGGGGTGGCGGTGAAACCGATGATGTTTTTGCCGGAGGTTGGTGGTGACGCTGGTGATGCGGGGGAGGGGCTGGCAGGAGGCGGAAGCGGGGTGGGAGCTGGCACTGATGAGCGACCTGGTGCAGGCACGTTAAATGGGGGGGGCGTGGGCGCGGAAGGATTTACAGGCGCAGTCAAGAGCGGGCGGTTTCGAGCCGGGAGGGTGGGGGCATTCTGGGCCGCCAAGAATTCTGGAACGAGGCCCAACGAGGCAGAACAAAGCAGAGCAAATTTGCAGAACAATTTCATGGGGGGCGGAAATAGATGATTACTGCGAAATGACTGGGGGATTGGGAGCTGGGCCAACCTGCCTGCGGCGCACTGGCATTGGGGGAGCGCCTTGCAAACCTGCCGATTGCGACACAAGCGGTGTGGAGGGGGGCGGATTTACTGCATTGAGTGTGCCTGAAGGCGGAACGAAGCCTGGCCGGCCTGGTGTGATGGGGGCAGCCTGTGCGGTGGACGGTGCGGTGGACGGTGCGGTACCGGGAGCAGAGCCCCTGCCTGGCTGAGAGGGATTTTGGGGCGTCGGAATTTTCAACTGGGTGCCGGGCTGCTGATGGGACTGCTGATGGGGCTGCTGCATTGGAGGAGCCTTGGACATCTCGGCGGCGGCCATCTGTTTGACGTAGCTGTCGTTGTAGCGGATGGCGGCTGTTTCCGTGCCGAGCGTGACTTGGGCCACCATGTCCTTGCGACTTGTGCCCAATTTGACACTGCTGAGTTTCATGCCGTTGGCAGCGGGCTGGCCCTGCTTGAGGCTGATGCGTTCGTTTGTTTTCGTATTGACGATGATGATCGTGGGATCGGCGGAGTCGCCAAAGTAGGTGCCGATGGTGAGATCCGCTGCGAAGGAGGCTTGCTCCACGACGGGAGCCACTGTTTTCAAGGTGAACGGATTCTTGTTCCAGCCAGCCTCGTAGCGCTGCACGTCATGTGGGACGGGCGGCTGAAAGATCACGGCTTCCTGCTGCGCGTATGCCCGGACCGCCATCAGCAGCAGGAGGATTATAAGGCCGCCATGTTTCATGAGCCAGCAGCCTCCGGGGATGGTTCCTGCGCCACGGCGGGTGCATTAAGCTGGCTGATGTGAATGATGGCAACGACGTCTGCCGGATTGGCGGCATCAGGCGTGATCTTCAACTGGGGGACCACCCTGAAAGCTGCGGGAGCAAGCAGGCCATGCATCCAGCGGAAAACGGAAGGCAGCGGACCTCTGATGGTAAGCGTGACTCCCACTTCACGGTAAAAAGCTGCGGTCACCGGCTCATGCAGCTGTTTCTTCTGCACGGTCAGTCCGTTTTTGGCGGCGGCGGCCAGCAGCGTTTCGAGCAGTTGTTCACTGGCCTGGTTTTCACTGGTCATCGCTGGCTGAGTCGCCTGCAGCCAATCGAGGCGTTGCCTCCACATTTCGACCTCGGTCAGCATCGACTGCATTTCCATCTGCCGCAGTTCGAGGGTTTGTTCACGCCGTTCAATCGCATGCTGCTGGCGCAGCAGACGCTGTGACAGGAGAGCACCACCGCAAAGTGCGGCCAGCACGCCAAGAATCATGATCAGCCTGAGTTCACTGGCCTTCATTCACAAGCCCTCCATTGAATCTTCCTTCGGCGCGAAACTCCGCGCGGTTGTCTTCACGAATGGCCGGCACCGGGAAATTCCAGGCATAGCGCTGGAGTGGTATGCATGCGGCCAGCTGGCTTTTGAAGGCGAGCGCTTGATTCACCGTCGTGGCCTCACCACTGACGATGAGCTTGTCGCCGTCGATCTGAAATTCCTTCAGCCGGATGCCTTCCGCAGGCAGCAGCGAGACGATCTGATGAAACAGCTCCACCGGATACAAATCCGGATTGATCGCGGCCTCCATCTCCTGCCAGCGGTTCTGCGCCTCGTGCACGAGATCGATCTCCGGCTGAGCGGCGCTCATGACGACATCCGCGTGATTCAACTGCGATGTGCGCCATTGCAGCCGAAGCCACCAGGCACCAAAAAAACACACATACAGCAGCGCCGCTGCCGCTAGAATCAACATCTTGTTTTGGCGGCGCTTTTGGTGCTGCCGACGCACCGCGACCTGTACTGGCAGCAGGCCGCTGGACTCCGCAGGAGGACGCGGGTCAGGGCGCTTCTCCTTGATCACGGCGGCGGCTTCAAACAGGCAGGCGAGCTGCGGGGCGAAATCGGTTTCACCGTGCGTCCAAACGTGGATGGTTTCCACCTGGGCAAAGTTGATGAAGCCGTGTGTTTGCAACGTGGCGCACATGTCACGCACTTCAAAGGCCGCGTCCACATCCAGGCTGCGTGAAGTCAGCACTCCAAGATGCAGCAGTTTTGCTTCATGGGTGAAGGCGACGACATGGCGGCCCAGCTCCTTCCACAAGGCGATGCCATTGTCAGGCAGCGGGAGCATGCGGACGCTGGGCTCAAACCGACCATGAACGCACTGCTCCCAGCCGGAAAAATTCTCAGCCAGCGCCAGAGTGCCCACCAGAGCCTGCCTGCCCTTTTGCATCACCGGCCAGTGCAGCCACAGACAAGAACCGCTTTCGTTTCTCATCCCAAGAGCTTCCCAGCGAAGATCCACCGTTTCATTGAGCGCCTCCTGAGTCAGAGACCAGAATGGTGCGCTGTCAAAGGCGAGTGCCTCGACCGCCATCAGACCGTCATTGCCTGCCTGCTCTACAGGCATCCAAACACCATCGGCGCCGCACAGCCAGGCTTCACGAGATTCCTCTCCCGGAAAGCTGAGTGTCTGCTGTGATGGGCGTTGGAATGACATAAATTTCAAAGCTGCTGTGCTCCTTCCACGGGAAATTCGCGCCACTCGGTGATGTGTGGCATGCCGCCATTCTTGTTCATGATGACCGCGATGCCGCAGCGTGAATCTCCTGCGGTGCCGATGCTTTCAATGCGCAGTGTCGCGCCCTGAAGCGTGAGCAAGGGGGTGATGTCCGCGCCCTGCTGCCCGGCAACGCCAAGCAGCGAGAGTGCTTCGTTCAGACTTTGCAGCGGCTGGTCATCCTCGGTCTGCTGCAGACCATCCAGACCATTGCGCTGCTGCACCAGCCGGCTGGCATTCTCCAGTGAAGCTCCTGTCGCCGCAGCCAGCACTTCGGCCGAGGCCATGTTCACATCCAACTGGCCGGTGCCCCGGAGCGTGAAAAAGGAACGCCAGTCGGGTCTTGCCGCCTGGATTTCGTCTGCCCGCGCCACCAGATCCACTTCATTGAGGCTGCTGAATTTCCGATTAAACGGCCGGTCTGAATATCCCAGATGATCGTAATCCAGCTTTTCCGCACTGTCGGGCCGACGCTTCAAATCATCGGCGTCCGTCCAGTCCATCAGCGTTGCCACGATGCCCTGAGCATCGGCCGCTGACATGCCCCAGGATTTCAACATGCGCTCGAGCACGGGAAGATGCTGGTCCGTTAGTAATGCGTTGAGATTCAACCGGCTTTCTTCGGTGCCGAGTCTGACTTCAAAGCGCTCCACGCCGGAAACACTCCGCCGCAGCAGTGGATCGCCCGCCTTGAGTTGAGGGTGGGCCGCCACAGCCACCCCCATTTCCGCAAGCTGGCGGGCACGTATCATGCCATATCGTGCCTGCTGCATTTCGCCATGCTGCTGTGAAACGGACACTGCCATGATGACTATAAACGAAAGCATGGCCACCAGGCACAACACAGCCAGCAAGACCGAGCCGGCGCTTGTCGGTGTGCGGCGGTTTTGAAGATGGTTTGCCACCAATTGCGAAATGTGGTTTTGAGTTCTAATAATGCATGCGGATTGGTGAATGTTTCGCACGGATGATTTTTGGGCAGAATTACCGTCCGGGGGGACATCAAGGGGGCATTATCGCAAATGACTGATACAGTACCTAGATGCTATAGGGACCTTGGAAAGCTGCAATCCTGAAATGAACCCACGAGCCAACCAAGAGCGCGGGACGTACCAGCCTATTTGGAACCATGAAATCAGGACGCGTTCCTCCTTCGACGGGCTTCGCAGCTCGGTTTTTGAGCCCTCCTATTTTTTGGAAGCAGTGCCATGAGTTCTTCGCAGTCGGCGTTTTGACACTTGCGGCTCAAAATCGTTCATGGCCGTGACGATACTTTGGACGGAGTAGAGCAAAAACTGCCCATTACCTAGCAAAAAACCTGAATGCATTGCCGTGCCCTCCTCTGAGCGGTTGATATCAGCGCCTGGGATTGGAATAGGGCGCTGGGTGTGGCGGACTGCTGCGTGCTCCTGAGCGCGCGACCGCACCTCTGGGGCTGCGGTAAACCATTGCCAACTCCCTCCCCCCTCTGCCCTACTGCCGCACTACCTTCACGCGCATAAACCGCGGGCCGCCGCTGCTCATGGGCTGGGAATCGCGCACGATGAGGCGGGTGCTGGTGTCCTGCTCGGTGACGAGGCCGGCGCTGCTCCAGCTGGCGGAATTACTGAGGTCGCTGGTGGCTTCCACGGTGAAGGTCACATCCGTGGCGGCGGCGCTCTTGGGCACGGAGATGCGCAGGAATTTGTCTGTGCTGACGGTGGCGGTGTCGAAGACCAGCGGGGAGGCGCCGACAGTCAGCGGGCCGGTGCCGAAGGCGTATTCCAGGAGGTTCGCCTGGCCATCGAAGTCGGGGTCCAGGGACTGCGCGGCATTGGGGTCGCTGTAGCCGCCGGTGGCGGTCCAGTTTTGGGCCTGCCAGACTTCGTAGGCCTTGGCGTAGCCGGTGAAGGAGAGGTCTTTGAAGGTCTGCGCGCTGCTGTCGTTGGCGGTGAGGCGCAGCACGTAGGCTCCGGGCTGCGCGAGCACGGCGGTGGTGTCCGGCGTGGTGGCGCTGCCAAAGGTGACGGCGCCAGGGCCGCTGACCCGGGTCCATAGGCTGCTGAGGGCGACGGGGGCGGGGAAGTTGTCATCCGTCAGGGTGGCATCCAGCGGCACCGGGGAGAGCGGGTAGGTGGCCGCATTGGCGATGCCGATGACCGGGGCGCTGTTCAGCGGGGCGATGGTGAGATTGGTGAAGGTGCAGGTGTTCATGCCCACGCCGGTGGAGTTGTTGACGTAGAAGCCCACCCAGACCGGAGTGGTCATGATGATGGTCTGCGGCTGGCCGATCTGCACCCAGGTGCCGGGGCTGCCGGAGACGTCTGGCGCGCGGTAGGCGGTGATGCCGTTGCCTTTGCGGATGAAGCGGATCCAGTTCCCGGAGGCGATGCCGCTGGGCACGCCACCGCTGGCACCGCCGGCCAGGGAGGTCCAGTAGTAGCCATTGTAGGCGCCCTGGGGCATGCGGCCGATGTGGAGCTGGCCGCCGTTCTCCATGCTCTCCGCCACACGGAGGCCGCCGCTGGAGCTGTCGGCGCTGGAGCCGTAGGAGGCCAGACGGGTGGTCACGACCATGTCCCCATAATACTGCCAGCCATGGTAGTAGCCGGTGGTGCTGCCCACGATGGTGTAGCTGCCGCCGCTGAGGCTGCCGCTGCCGGGGGCGGCGGGGGTCACGGTGGAGTCTTCGCTGAGCAAGGCGTGGCCGGTTTGCGCCGGGGTGAGGGCCACGTGGTCAAAGATGCCCGTGGCGGTGCTGGCAGTGCTGTTGTTGGTGGTGGTGAGGCCGTAGTGCGCGGCGGCGTCCATGGAGATGGTGGTGGTGGTGCCGACCTGCACCCAGGAGCCGGGCGTGCCGCTGCTGTCCGCCGCGTAGCTGGCCGTGACGCCGCCGGTGGTGGCATTGCGCTCCAGTTTGAGCCAAAGCGGCAGGCTGGGCGCGGCGATGCTGCTCACAGTGTCCGTAGTGCTGACCGTGAGGCGGGTGCGGAACTGCAGGCCGCTGCCGGGCACCAGACCGAGCACGGCCCGGCAGCCGGCGCGCAGCATGGAGTCGCGGATGGTGACGCCGGAGAGCGCGGTGCTGGAGCTGAGGCTGGTGAGGCGCGCCACGACGGCACCGTCCCCGCTGATCTGCCGCATCATCACATGCGCCTGATCGCTGCTGGCGGCATAGCCCGCGCCGGTGCCCGTGACGGAGTGCTGGCCGCCGAATTCCACCCCCTGCCCGCGCCGTGCGGAGCTGGGGCCGAGATCGTGCGTGATCCAGTCCGCTGCCACCAGCGCGGAGCCGACGACCACGGTCACCTGATCGCTCACAGTGAACTGGGTGTCCGTGGCGGTGATGCGGAGGATGTAGTTGCCGGGGGCGGAAAAGGTGACGGCCGTGGTGCTGGCGGTGGGATTTTCAATGGTGGCCACGCCGGGGCCGCTGATCTGCGTCCACAGCTGCGTCACGGCTGCAGGCGCGCCGTCGTCGGCGATGGTGGAGCTGACGATGACGCCGTTGCCATTGGCGATGAGGGAACCCTGGGTGCCGGGGCTGTTGATGAAGAGGGTGGGCGGGCTGTCGTTGTCTGCGATGGTCACACTGTCAAAGGACTGCGCGCCGATGTCGTAGGTGCCGGTGTTCAGGGAGAGCGTCACCTGCTCGTCCCCTTCGGTGATCGCATCGTCCACAGGCAGGATGTCCACGGTGCGGGTGGCCTGCCCGGCGCTGAAGGTGAAGGAGGAGGTCACCGTGGTGTAGTCGGTGCCGTTGGTGGCGGTGCCAGCAATGGTGAAGCCCACGGCCAGCGTGCCGGTGGTGGGCGCCGTGCGGGTAAAGGTGAACTGCCCGGGATTCCCCGCCGTCTCCGAAGCGCTGGCTTCACTGGCCACCAGCGTCACCGTGCTGCGGTCGTCATCCAGGAGGTTCACCGTGGCGGTGGTGGGCGTGCCGATGGTGTAGGAGGAGCCGGAGGCGAGGGTGAGGATGGCGGTCTCGGTGCCCTCATTCGTGGTGTCCTGCAGCGGGGTCACATTCACCACCACGCTGGCGGCGCCGATGGGGATGGTCTGCGTGGTGGCGATGGTGCTGTAATCCGTGCCGCTGGTGGCGGTGCCCGTGCGGGTGAGATTCACCGTCAGAGACGCGGCGTTGCTGCCGGTGCGGGAGATCGTGAACTGGCCGGGGTCCAGCCCCGCCTCGGAGGCGGTGGCATCATTGGCCGTGATGCTGACCACCGGCAGATCGTCATCGGTGATGGTGAGGGTGTTCGAGGTGATGCTGCCGAGCTGGAGACCCTGGGGATTGGCCAGGGAGATGATGACGGTCTCTCCCGCGTCCAGCACAGCATCATCCACGATGGAGACGGTGATGGTCTGCACCGTGTCCCCGGGGGCAAAGGTCAGCGTACCGGCGTCCAGGGTGTAATCCGTGCCGCCGCCCGTGGCGGTGCCGCTGGTGACCGAGTAATCCACCGTGCTGGACACTGTGGCTGGCGTGGCCAGGCTGACGGTCAGGTCCACCGTACCCGCGCTTTCCGGCACGGTGCTGGCGGCGGCGGAAAAGCCCACGTAGGTGCTGGCGGGCGGCACGTCGTCATCCATGATGGTGTAGCCGTAGAAGTTGGCCGTGCTGCTGACGGTGGCCCCGTTGGCATTGGAGAGCAGCAGGGTCACCAGATTGTCCGGCTCGTCCACGGTGTCATTGACCACGCTGAGCAGGATGTTCTTCGCGGTCTCGCCGGGGGCAAAGGTCAGCACACCGGGAGGCAGGGTGAAGTCAATGCCGGTGCCAAAGGCGGTGGTGTGGCTCTGGACGCGCTGCCCCTGGCCGATGCCGGCGCTCTTGATCCAGCGGCCGATCATGGCCTTGGAGTAGCTGTCGCGCGTCTTGCGCATCATGATGCCCGCCTGAGAGGCTGTGTCGCCACCCGTGAGTGAGGTGACGCGGGCGATGAGGGTGAAATCTCCGGACACGGAGGTGGCCGCGAAGTGCCCCTCGTCGTTCAGGTTGGTGCCGCTGCCATTGAGCGTCCACACGCCGCCGGCGTAGCTCTCGCTTCCCTGCTCATTCACAAAGCCCACCGTGCGGCCCTGCAGATCGGTGCCGGGCACGGCGGCACCATTGAGCGTGACGTTGTCAAAGGTGGCCGTGGCGATGAGGCCATCCGTCGCCGCAGAGACGCCGAGTCCCGCCAGCACCGTGGTCCCCACGGGGATGGTCTGGGCGGTGCCGCCGCTGGGGAGGGCCCAAGTGACGCCGTCCTTCGAGTTGGAAACGGTGAAGACATCCCCCGCACGCACCAAGCGGAACCACTGTGGCAGCACCGGCGCGGTGTAGGTGGTGGGGGAGTTCGAGACGGCGTTCAGGGTGGTGCGGTTCAGCGTGTAGTAGGAGCTGGTGGAGGCCGGGGTGGCCAGGCTGGCGGCATAGACCGAACCCGCTGCCGTGGAGGAGCGCAGCATGACGCCGATGCGCGCACTGCTGCTGGTGGTCCCCATGGAGACCACTCGGGCGCTGATGATGCAGTCCGCCGAATTGGTGACGGTGGAGTTCACATAGCAGAAGTTGTCCGAGCTCGAGCCGGAGAAGATGCCCGTGCCGGGCGTGCTGAAGGTGTACACACCAGCCGAAACGCTGTGCGTGGCGCCCGCAGCCGTACCTACCACGGACCGCGTTTCCGTGCCGACGGACGCCCCGGCTGAAAGGCCGGTGATGGAGTAGTTGTCGATGACGGCGGAGGTGGCGGTGGTGGAACCCGCCGCCACGGCCAGGCCCGCGAGATAGCTCGTGCTGCCCAGCCCGCTGACGGTGAAGCTGCCGCCGCGCTGCGTCCACACCGTGCCGTCATTGGACTCGAAATGGGTGAGGGTGTTGCCTGACTTGACCACGCGCACCCAGAAGGGCAGCCCGCGCAGGAGGCCGGAGATGCTGCTGTTGATGTTGGAGCCGTTCACAGCATACTCCACGGTCACAGGCGTGGCCTGCGCCGGGGAGAGGGTGACGGGGATGTTCACGGAGGTCACACTCTCCAGCCCGGCGGAGCCAGGGGAGCCAAAGGCCACCGTGGCCGTGGCGGTGTCGTTGTCCGCGATGTACATCACCCTGCCGGGGCTGCTGCGGGAGTAGCCACCCGGCGCGAAGTCAAAGGTGAGGGTCTCGGTGCCCTCAAAGGTGGTGTCATTGATGACGGAGACCGGCACGTCCACCCCCGACGCGCCTGCGGGGATGACAATGCTGCCGGGCAGCGCGGTGTAGTCACTGCCGCTGGTGGCGGTGCCGCCCAGCGTGTAGTTCACCGTGAGTGCGGCGGTGGTGCTGCCGGTGCGGGACACGTAAAACTTCACCGGCGTGGTGGCGGCCCCTTCAGTAAAGCTAATGCCGCCGGAGGTGCCCACCTGCGTGTCCACAAAGACGGTGTTGATGTTGTCGTTGTCCTTGATCCACATGGTGGCGGCGTTGGTCATACCGTAGGTCTGGTAACCGGTGCTGGCGGCCAGGGTGAGGGTGAGCGTCTCCATGTCCTCCAGCTCCATGTCGTTGGTGGCGGTGATGGTCACGTCCTTGGTCACGGTGGCGCCATTGTTCAGGGTGATGGTGGTGCCCGTGAGGGTGTTCCCCGTGCCGCTGACGCTGAAGTCCCCGGCGGAGGCGGTCCCGGAGAAGTCGTAGTTCACCGCCAGCGTGCCCGTGCCGGTGCCGCCGCGCAGGGTGATGCGGAAGACGGTCGTGCTGCCGCCCTCCGTCGGGCTGCCCATGTTCACCACGTCCACATAGGGGAGGTCGGGCGTGTTGTCATTGATCGTGAGGAACGCCGTGCCCGTGTCTCCCATGATGTAGTTTGTGGCACTGCCCCCAAGGTAGAGCACCACCTGCTCCGGCCCCTCTCCCAGCGAGTCAAAGCGCGGGACGATGGTGATGCTGGCCTGCTTTTCCCCGGCGGGGATGACCACGCTGCCGGGCATGGCCTCATAATCGATGCCATGCAGGGCCATGACGCCCGCATTGTACGTACCTGCAAAGGCATAATAAACCCTGAGCGCCGCGGTGGTGTCTCCGCTGCGGGTGACCACGAAGGTGCCGGTGTCCGCCTTAGCACCAGGCACGGTCAGGTCCACCTCGGTGGCCGCGGCGTCCGTGGCAGCCACGGTGACGATCTGGGTGTCGTCATCATACACGCTGGCGGTGGCGCTGGCGGCGGTGGATTCCACCAGGTAGGCGGCCGTGCCGGTCAGGGTCACGACCACCGTTTTAAGCGGCTCGGACACGTTGTCATTGATCGGCGCGATGCTGACCGTGGTGGTGGCGGAACCCGCCGGGATGGTGACGCTGCCAGGCAGCACGGTATAGTCCGTGCCGCTCACCGCCGTGCCACCGACGGCATAGGAGACGATCAAATCCGCCGCGACTGACCCGGTCCGCGCCAGGGTGAGCACGGCAGGCGTTCCAATGCCCTCCAGCGCCGCATTGGCCGTGGCGGTGATGGACACCTTCTGCAGGAGCGAGTCGTCATCGGCGATGGTCACTGCCGCCACCGAGGGCAGGGCGACGAGGTAGCCGTTTCCAGAACCGAGCTGCAGCGTGGCGGTTTCCGGCCCCTCCGCCAGCGCGTCCACCACGGGGGTGAGGGTGACGTCCAGCGTCTGCGACCCGGCGGGAATGGTGAATGTGCTGAAGCCGTTGGAACCCGCGACGTAGTCCGGGGAGAGGGTGTAATCCGTGGTCTTCGTGGCGCTGCCCAAGGCGGTGTTCACATTCACCAGCAGATCCTGGCTGGTGTCTCCGGTGCGGGTGAGGCGGAAGCTGCCGGGCGTCACCGGGGCCAGTTCATTGGCCGTGGCGTTTGGCGCGGTGAGGGTGACGACGGACTGCGCGGTGGCCTCGAAGTCCGCGCCGGCAAAGCTGGGAGCCACGGTGATGCTGTTGTTGAACAGCTCGCCAAAGGTGTAGCCATACAGCAGGGGCGTGAGCGTGTAGTTGTTCGCGCTCAGGTTGGGGATGGTAAAGCGGCCGTCCTCGTCGGTGATGACGCCGTTAACTCCATTGGCGGTGACGACGACCTCCGGCAGCCCCGCGCCGAGGAGGGTGATGCGGCCGCTGATCGTGTAGGTGGTGACGTTGCCCACGGTGATGAGCAGGCTCCGTGTGGCGGTGCCGCCCCGCATGTCGCTGGCCGTGCAGGTGACGACGTAGGTGCCCGCTGCGGTGAACTGACGAGTGATGACGGCCGCATTTGGAGAGGCGATCTTGGTGGAGGAGTTGCCAAAGTGCTGCCAGTAGTAGGCTAGGGAGTCGCCGTCCGCATCGCTCGCGGTGGCGGTGAAGGTGACGGTGGCATTCAGCGGCACCACCGTGGCGGAGGCCGCGAGCGCCAGCGTGGGGCGGTGGTTCCCCGGGAAGCTGCCCATGTTCACCTGCACGTCCATGTAGCGCGGCACGTCATTGGCCGCCACGGTGGTGATGTGGATGCCGGCCTCTGTGTCTGAGAAGGTGCTGCCTGCGGAGATGGCGGCGTCCTCCTTGAGGAAAGGCGAGCCGTTGGTGGTGTCAATGAGCTGGAAGTTGCTGGCGCCGCCATTGGGGAAGCGCCACCCGAGGACCATGCCGTTTTTCATCCAGGGGTTGGTGTCAAACAGCGAGTGGACCTCCCCCCAGTAAACGCGCTGGGAGTCCTTCACGATGTTCAGCGCATAGCGCCTCTTGGGGTCCAGCGTGCCCTGGTCATAGGCATAGATGCGGTAGAGGCCGCTCTGCGTCACGGGCTGCAGGAAGCTGCTGGGCAGCCAGCGGATCTGGTTCTTGGCCTGGGTGTTGTACTGCCCGTTGGGAAAGCTGCCGCTGCTTCCCATGATGTCATAGCTGTCGCCATACTCCTCGTTCACCCCGGCGCCGATGCTGCTGGTGCCGGCAGTGGTCCAGAAGTTCGCATGCGAAAGGCCAAAGCAGTGGCCGATCTCGTGCGCCCAGAGTCCTACGCTGTCTCCCCGCACCCAGACGGTGCTGCCGCCGCCCAGGCCGCCGTAGCTGCCAGGGCCGCCATTGTGGCGCAGCACGGTGCAGTCGTAGTCATTCCAGTCAAAGCCCAGCTTCCGCGCCTCATCCCTCGACTCCTGCATTTCCACGCTGGTGCCGCTGATGTCTCCGCCGTTGCTGGTGTCCCGGTTGATGTAATAGGACTCATTGTGCTTCAGCTTCACCGGCGGGGTGACCACGCCCGCCAGAGAAAGACGGCCGTAGGAGGACTTGGAGTAATGGTCCGCCACATCCCGCAGGGTGGAGTACAGCGCCGCCTCGGTGGAGGGCACGGCGTTCTGATCCGCATATGTCATGGGAATGACCAGCACCTTCACATTTCCCAGCGCCGGTGTGGGCGCGGCAGGCAGGATGCCGGTGAAGCCAAAAGTGCCGCCCGTGCTGCCCTCCCCCATGATCAGGGTCTGATTCAGCACGTCGATGTGCATCGTGTTGCAAAAGTACATCGTCTCCGTGGCCGTCTCCACCGCAGGCGTGGCCGCCGTGATGAGATCTGTGATGGCGTCGGCATTTTCAAACACCTGCTTCCCCGACACCGGGCAGTCCACCACGGCCGGTTTGTCCGCCGGAGGAATCTCCCCCACCTCCAGCGTGCGGGAGGGCTGTTCATTGACGGCAAAGTCGGCGTCCACCGCCACGCCATTGAGGGAGGCATTGGCCGTCCAGGTGACGACGGGTAGCCGCGCTCCATAAACGTAGGCGCGGTAGGTCTTGCCGCTTTGCAGCTCCACCTCCCGAAAAGTCAGCGACCCCGCGGGCAGCGGCTCGCCCTCCATCGGCGTCACCTGCAGCACGCGCAGCACGCCGACGTCGTTCACCCGCTTCTCCAGCTGCTGCAGCACTTCCACCGGCAGCTTCTGCCGCACCACCATGGGCACCGCACGCGCCAGGGCCTGCCTGGGGTCGTCTTTAATCATCTGCTTAAAGACCGGTCGGCGTGCCTCTGCCAGCTTCACGCCTTTCTCCACCAGCGCCCGACGCTCCTCCGGTGCCGCCTCCAGGTAGCTCTGGCACCACGACGCAAACGCCGTCACCTCCCCCTCTGCCGGAATCTTCCCCAGAATCTTTTCAGAAATCTTCAGCGCCTCCTGCGCAGGCGTGGCTGCCTCCCCCTCAGGCAGCCGGTCGCGCGTACTTGCTCTTGCCGCCTGTGGCCTGGCCCCTCCCGGCATGAGCGGAGCCGCCTTGTTTGCAGGCTCCTTCAAACAACAGAAATAGAGCGCAGCGAAGAGGAGCGCTGCCAAGGAGACCCATAAATATCGAAAGCGCATGAAGGTTGGAGGCGTACGGAAACTTAACAATCGGCAGCCTGTTTTATTAGAAATTGGTTCAGAATTTCGGAATCATAGCCCATCATCTCTCTCGAACGCGATGCTAAATAATTGGAATGCATCCCCGGCAGCCGGGGCGGGATTCCGACCCCGAGCGTTTGATTAAAGCTGTCCCCTGAACCGCTAGCATGTATCTGGCTAAAGACGGCAAACATCTTGAGACCTTGCTTAATCACATGGCCTGCGGCACTCCAAGCAGCCTCCGGAGTCGACAGCCTCATGTGACTTTTTCGGACAAATTTTATCTCACTTGATCGGATACGGCTTTTCGGCGAGCTGCGCTTGAAGGCCTTGGTGAGGACTTGCCCTTGGTGGCGAGATCGGCGTGGCCGGTGATGGCTAGAAAGAGACTGGAGGCTGGCTTGGCCATCAAGGCGGTGAGGTGTGAGGCGAGGGGCTCGACGAGGGGAATGCGCAGGGTTTTGCCAGTCTTGCTGCTTGGTCTTGCGGAGGTGATCGAGCACCTGGTCCATCTGTTCCAGGGTGAAGGGGGCGCGCTTGTTGGAGCTGCCGGTTTCCCGGGTGATGAGGTTGACGGGGTTCCGGGCGCAGAAGCCTTCATCGATGGCACGCTGGAAGATGGTTGACCACGAACACTCGATGCACCTATGTCGGAGCACTTCTCACGACTGCTTGCCCCGCCATCCTCAAATCATCACGCAATCGAGGAAGTCTGCGACGAACTCATTCTTCGGATTCTCGCGAAGCTGCTGCGGTGAGCCGATTTGCTGGATGTCCCCTTCGTGCAGAACGACGACGCGATCCGCCAGCTCAAAAGCTTCGTCTTGATCGTGGGTGACAAACAAGGTGGTGACTTTGGTTTCGTCGTGAAACTGGCGCAGCCATTTGCGCAGGGTCTTGCGCACTTTGGCATCGAGGGCACCGAAGGGTTCGTCGAGCAGGAGAACCTGCGGGCCGACGGCGAGGGCGCGGGCGAGTGCGACGCGCTGCTTCTGACCGCCGCTGAGCTGCGAAGGGTAGCGATCTCCGTAGCCTTCCAGAGCGATGCGGCGCAGAAGCCCCGTGACGGCTTTGTCGATTTCTTCGCGGTCGGGCCGCGTGGCACTTGGCATGACGCGGAGACCGAAGGCGATGTTTTCCGCGACGGTCATGTGATTGAAGAGGGCGTAGTTCTGGAAGACGAAGCCGGCCTTGCGCTCATAGGCGCTGTGGTTGGTGACGTCGGTGCCGTGGAACTGGATGCTGCCCTCTCCGGCGTCGGCAAATTCGAGTCCGGCGATGATACGCAGAAGAGTGGTCTTGCCGCTGCCGCTGGGGCCGAGGAGGGCGACGAGTTCGCCGGTTTTGACTTCGAGGTCGACGTTTTTCAGCGCCTGGAAGCTGCCGAAGGATTTGGAGATGTGGTGGATGTGGATGCTCATGCTGCTCCTCGGCGGGTGGTCGTCAGAGTTTTCAAAATCAGGGTCACCAGCGCCAGCAAGGCCAGCATGGAGGCGACGGCAAAGGCGGGAACGAACTGGTATTCGTTGTACAAAACTTCGATGTGCAGCGGCACGGTGTTGGTCTTGTTGCGGATGTGGCCGCTGACCACGGACACGGCACCGAACTCGCCCATGCTGCGGGCGTTGCAAAGAATGATGCCGTAGAGCAGTCCCCATTTGATCTTGGGCAGGGTGACACGCCAGAACATCTGGAAGCCGTTCGCGCCGAGGGTCATGGCGGCTTCTTCTTCGGCCTGGCCCTGCGCCTCCATCTGGGGCGCGAGGATGCGGGCGACGAAGGTGAAGGTGACGAAGATGGTGCTGAGCACGATGCCCGGCAAAGCGAAGATGATCTTGATGCCGTGCTCTTTCAGCGTGGGGCCAAACAAACCCTGCGCGCCAAAGAGCAGCACATAGACCATGCCAGCGATGACGGGGGAGACCCACAGCGGCAGCTCGATGAGCGAGGTGAGGAAGCGTTTGCCGCGAAACTGGAAGCGCGAGACGCACCAGGCGGCGGCGAGGCCAAAGAGCGTGTTCAGTGGCACGGTGATGGCGGCGACTTTCAGTGTGAGCCAGATGGCGTGCATAGTGGCCCCATCATCAAAGGCCTCGATGAAGCCTTCCCAGCCTTTGCGGAAGGCTTCCTGAAAGATGACGATGAGCGGCAGCACAAACATGAGCCCCATGAAGCCCACGGCGGTGCCGATGATCAGGCAGCGCGCCGCGAGTGAGTCGGATGTCGCTTTACGGGGCCTGACGCTACGCGGTGGATGGATGTCGATGATGGCGGCCATGCTTTAAAATGAGGAATGGGGGATCAATACGTGGGACGAGGGTGAGTGTGCTTCGTCATTTCATCCCCGTACGCTTGCGGCTCCAGTTCGAGAGAAAATTGGACAGCACAAGAATGGTGAATGATGCCGCGAGCATGACGACGCCGATGGTGGCGGCGCCGGAGTAGTCGTATTCCTCCAGACGCATGGTGATGAGCAGAGGGGCGATCTCGGTTTTGAAGGGCAGATTACCGGAGATGAAGACGACGCTGCCGTATTCACCGACGGCGCGGCCAAAGGCGAGGGTCATGCCGGCAAGGGTGGAGGGCAGCAGTGCGGGAAACACGATGCGTGTGAGCGTCTGCCAGCGGTTCGCGCCGAGGCAGGCGGCGGCTTCCTCGACATCCATGGAGAGATCGGCGATGACGGGCTGCAAGGTGCGTACCACAAAGGGAAACCCCACGAAGGTGAGCGCGATGGTGATGCCGAGCGGTGCGTAGGCGGCCTTGATGTCATGCTGCGCGAGGCATGCGCCGATCCAGCCATTGGGTGCATAGAGTGTGACGAGGGCGATGCCCGCGACGGCGGTGGGCAGTGCGAAGGGGAGATCCACCATGGCATCCAGCAGGCGGCGGCCGGGGAAAGAGTAGCGCTCCAGCGCCCACGCGGTGATCAGGCCGAAGACGGCATTCACCAGCGCGGCGGCGAAGGCCGTGCCAAAGCTGAGCTTGAGCGATGAGATCACTCGCGCCTGCGTCAGTGTGGCAAGCATGTGCTCCCAGCCGCCGCTGGTGGCCTTCCACACAAGCATGGAGAGCGGGAAGAGCACGATCAGACTCAAGTAGGTGATGGTGAAACCGAGCGAGAGCCTGAAGCCGGGAAGGATATGGCGTGGTCGTGACAAGGGGAATGAAGCAGGCTGGTTATCAATGAGCGTGTGGTGCAATGTGAATGCGCTTCACCGATGAGAAGCGCATTCACAGGGCCGGGCGGTGGGCTTACTTGCCTTGATAAATCTGGTCAAAGATGCCGCCTTCGTCGAAGTGCTTTTTCTGCGCCTTGCCCCAGCCACCGAAGTCGCCGTCGATGGTGACGAGGTTCAGTTTTGGAAAGCGCGTGCTGTATTTCGCGGCGGCTGCGGCGTCACGCGGGCGGTAGTAGTTTTTGCCGATGATGTCCTGCGCCTCGGGGGAGTAGAGGTATTCGAGGTAGGCTTTGGCGACTTCAGCGGTGCCCTTTTTCTCGGCGTTCTTGTCCACCACGGCCACGGTCGGCTCGGCGAGGATGCTGATGGAGGGCACAATGATCTTGGTCTGGCCGGGGAACTCGCGCTGGATGAGCCATGCTTCGTTTTCCCAGGAGAGGAACACATCGCCGATGCCGCGCTGGGCGAAGGTGGTGGTGGAGGCACGCGCACCGGTGTCCAGCACCGGCACGTTTTTGTAGAGGGCGGCGATGAACTCCTTCGCCTTGGCTTCGCTGCCAGTTTTCTTCAGGGCGTAAGCCCAGGCGGCGAGGTAATTCCAGCGGGCACCGCCGGAGGTTTTCGGATTCGGAGTGATGACGTTCACGCCTTCTTTCACGAGGTCGTCCCAGTCCTGGATGTTCTTCGGGTTCCCCTTGCGAACCACAAACACAATGGTGCTGGTGTAAGGCGCGCTGCTGTTGGGCAGGCGCTTCTGCCAGTCTTTCGCGATCAAGCCGGCCTGCTGGCCGATCACGTCGATGTCTCCTGCGAGTGCCAGCGTCACCACATCTGCTTCAAGGCCGTCAATGACAGCGCGGGCCTGCTTGCCGGAGCCGCCGTGCGACTGGTCGATGCTGACTTTTTTGCCGGTGGTTTCCTTGTAGTGCTTGGCGAAGGCTTTGTTGAACTCCGAGTAGAGTTCGCGGGTGGGGTCGTAGGAGACGTTGAGCAGCTCAAAGTCGGCTGCGTTTGCGGTCAGGCCGAGGAGGACGGCGGAGAGGAGGCTGAGGCGTGTTTTCATGGTATTTGAGGGAAGAATTTGAAATGAAGAAGTTTGCCCTTTCACACTTCAAAAGAAGCGATGGCTGAATTCGAAGTAGGCGAAGTTGGTGCTGGGGCGCTGCAGCTGGCGCTCCACAAAGCCGCCTGCGGCAAAGTAGGCGTAGCCCACGGTGAGCTCTGTTTTTGCGTCCAAGGTATAGCGGGCGCGGATGTCAAACTCCTGGCCGAGGAAGCTGCCGCTGCGGCCCGTGCGATCTCGGGCGTTGTTGGCGGCGTTGAAGCGGTCCGTGCCGCTGGCGAGCCAGTAGTAGCTGTAGCCAAAGTCCACGCGCAGATTGTGACGCGGCTTGAGCTCCACCCGAACTTTGGGCGTGCTGATGTTTTCAAAGACGATGTAGTCGTTCGCCGACCATGGACGGCCGAAGCCGAAGAAGCGCTCGAAGCGGTTGTCCGTGGTGTCGTTCGGATTGCGGTCGCCGCTGGCGTAGCCGTAGAACAGGCTGACGCGCGGCTTCCACGGATTGGAGCTGAGAGTGTAACCCACCTCCACCGTGCCGGCATAGGCACGTACTTTGCTGGTGCCATTCTGGCCAAACTGGTAGTTCATGCTGGCGTCGTAGTCGAAGCCCGTGGCGCCGATGATGCCGTAGCCACGCAGGCCGGGGTTATGCACCATGCGCTCTGCCACGCCCCGATAGGCGGACTGATGCAGCGCGAGGTAATAAGGCTCCAAGGTGATGATGTCAGACCACTGGCGCAGATGGCCGATGGCGGCATACAACCATTGCTGCTCCACCGGACGGTCCATCTGATACAGCAGGCGGTTCAGCGGCTGCACGGCGAGGAGGTCGAGCTGCCAGTCGCTGCTTTCCTGGCCAAGGCTGGCGTGGAAGCCCTGAAAGGCGTTAGCGGTGTTGCGCCACTGGTTGTTGCCGATGAGGCGGCGGTCGAGGAATTCGAAGTTGTGAATCCCGTAGCGGATGCTGAGGGGCCGGGCGTTGCCGATGGCGTCATGTCCGAAGAGGTCTTTGAAATAGAGCTCCACGTAGGCGCGGATGACTTCAAACTCATTCACGTCACGGTTGTCACGCGCATACCTGCCGTTTTCGCGGCGTGAGTCCTGCATCTCAAACGCAAAGCGAAAGGGGTCGAGGATGTCCTTGATGCCGATGTAGGCACGGGTGCGGTGGGGCAGGGGCTGGTCCACTCCCTTCTGCGCACGCCGCAGGTCGTTGTCGCGGTACTCGTAGCGGAAGCGGTAGTCCAGGCCCACATCGAGCCATTTGACGTTCAGCAGAGAGTCGACGCCCAGCTCGCTTGCGTTGCGCACATACTTTGGCGGATCTGGATCACGCGTCGTGCTGTAGCTGAGCGGGTTTTGATAATAGGTGCCGCGGGTGATATGTTTGGAGCCTTCATCCGCGCCGTTTGCGAGAGAGGCAATGATTGCAAGCAGGCCCAGCAGGGATGCTTTGGAAGTTTTAAGAGGGGACATGGGCAGAGACGGTATAAGGTTTGGAGCCGGTGTTTCTATGAGAACTGATCTGAAGCCGAAGGAGCCCGAATGGAGAGTCGCACAACAAAGAGATGGAATGCGACGTTGCCTCGAACACCTCCGGCGGACCGGTCAGTCATTGGAAAGGCGGGGAATCCGTGAGGGGCTCCTTCGGCCATGTGACGACTGTATATTCCTACTAACTACATAGATCAAGTATGAATTAAAACTTTTTCATGCCATGCTGCAGGGCGCATGTCCGGCCCGGGTCATGCCAGGTAACGCCTGCGACGAAACAGCAGCCAGAAGAGGCCGGACAGGGCCAGAAGAGCGTGTGAAGGCTCGGGGACGGCGATGATGCTGAGCGTGCCGCTGGAGTAAAACTGGCTCCAGTCCCAGGCGAGACCGAGTGCGCTGAGATCGGGCAGGCCGGTGACAGTGTCGAAAGTGCCGGAGACAGAGGACCAGTCGATGAGATTCCACGAAGATCCTTGCACCCATGCGCCGTCAGCCAGCGGGAGTGTGCTGTGGATGCTAAGCGTGGCTCCGCTGAGCGTCACGGCACCACCGCTCAAGACCAGGAGATCATTGCTGCCGCCCGGCGCATTCAGCGTGCCGCTCGCAGCACCGCCGATGATGTCGAGCTCGATGCTGCCGCTGATCATGAAGCCCGCAGCGGCCTGCAGCGTGAGGGTTTGCGCATCCTGAACTCCGTTCTGTCCCGCGAAGATCACTCCACCAGTCTGCTGAGTCAGAGTCACGCCCGCTGTGAGCGATCCTGCGGTGCCACTGCCACCGAGGCGTCCGCCGTTGGCAATGGTGAGCGATCCAGTTCCTGTGGCTGAGCCCGTCACATTGCTCACCACCAAGGTGCCGCCACTCACCGTGGTACCGCCACTGTAGGTGCTGGCTCCGGCGAGAATCCACATGCCTGCGTCCTGCTTCACCAGTGCCACGGCATTCGTGCCGCTGGTGCCCGCGCCGGTGTTGTTGATGATCGCGCCCTGAATGGTGTTCGCGCTGGTGTTGCTGCCGCCGAGGGTGAGTACGCGTGGCGTGCTGCCTCCCGCCGCGCCGACTGTCACCGCGCTATTCAGTGTGATGGCGGTGAAGACGAGTGCGCCGCTGCCGTTGCTGAGAATGGTTGCGCCACCGGTGGCCGTTGCGCCGGTGCCGCTGCCCACCTGCACGCGGCGGTTCGTGCTGTCTCCGGTGCCGAGGTAGCTCAGCGCGCCGGTGTTGGTGGTGCTGCCAAAACGGATGATGCCGGACGTTGTGTCCTTGTCCGCCGTGCCCAGTGCTCCGACCACGCCGATGTTTCCCAGCGCATAGATCTCCGTGACGCCGTTGTTGAGCTGCGCCTGTCCTGTGAAGGAGTTGGTGCCGCTCAGGCGCAGCGTGCCGCCGTTGCCCTTGGCCAGGCCAAAGCCGCCGCTGATGACGCCGGACACCAGCACATCCACCGCCGCATTGGGGCTGTCATTCACGACGATGCTGCGGTCTGCATTCAGCACGAGATTGGCCGAGATGATGGCCTGCCCGTTTTCAAAACCTGCCGAGCCCGCGTTGTAGGTCACATTGCCTCCGAGGGTGAAACTGCCGCCGCTGGTGCTGCTGATGAGGCTTGCAGTTTGTCCGGCCACGGTGGTGTTCGCATTGCCCAGGGTGAGCGCTCCGCCCACCGTTGCCGCCGAGCCGCCCACATCGAAGGTGCCCGCGTTGATCGTCAATGTCGATGACGTGGCGATGCTGCCGCTCCCGGTGAGTTTCAACGTCCCGCCATTCACCGTGGTGATGCCGGTGTAGCTGGTTGCTCCGGAGAGAATCCACGTTCCTGCATCAGCTTTGGCAAGCGCCAGAGTGCCGCTGCCATTCGTGATCGCGCTTTGCACCTCATTCTCGCCGGTGTAGCTGCCACCGAGTGTGAGTGTCTTCGTGCCGGTGCCCGTATTGGAAATGACGCCTGAGAAGATTAGCGCGCCGCTGCCGCTGCTGTTGATTGTAGCAGCTCCCGTCGTGGTGGCCGCGAGGTTGATCGTGCGGTCCGTCGTCACCGCGCCGCCGGTGTAGATCAGAGTGCCCGCGACGTTGGTGCCGCTGCCGAGATTGACCGCACTGCCTGCACCTGCGGCACTGCTCACTCCCGCAGCGCCGAGCGAGGTGATGGTCAGCGTGCCTTGGTTCACCGAAAGGGCTCCGGTAAAGCTGCTGGTGCCTGAAAGCGTCCAGGCACCCAGCCCTGTTTTGACAAACGACAGCACGCCACCGCTGCTGTCAACCAGGGCGCCTTGGAATTCATTCGCCCCGGTGTTCGTGCCGTTCAGGGTGAAGGTCTTCGCGGCCGTGCCTATGTTGGAAAATGTGCCCGTGAACAGCAGCGCGCCACTGCCATTGTTAGTGATCGTGCCACCGCCTGTGCTTGTGGATGCGAGCACAATCGCACGATTCGTGGAGCCACCCGTGCCCGTGTAGATGAGCGTGCCTGTCTGTGCAACGCTGCCCAGATTCAGCGTGGTTCCGGCACCCAGCGCGCTCTCCGTGCCGCTGTCGGCGATGGTGTTGATCGTGAGCGAGGCGCGATTGATTGAAACGGCTCCCGTGAAGGTGTTCAGTCCGGAGAGCAGCCATGTGCCTGTGTCGGCCTTTGTCACTGCCACCACACCGCCCAGGCCGCCATCTGAGATCACACCTTGAAAATCATTGCCCGTGGCCGTGCCGTTCAGTGTGAGCGTCTTCGTGCTTGTCGTGGCCACATTGGTCACACTCCCGGTGAAGATCAGCGCGCCTGTGCCGCTGGCATAGATGGTGGCCCCGCCTGCGCCGGCGGAAGCCAGATTGAGCCTGCGGTTTGTGCTGGCAGCCGCGCCCGAATAAAACAGCGTGCCTGTCTGCGCGCCGCTGCCGAAATTGATCACGCTGCCCGCACCGATCGCGCTGCTGGTTCCGCCGTCCGCGATGCTGTTGATCGAAAGGATGCCCTGATTGATCGTCGTGCTCCCGGTGTACGAGTTCAGCCCCGACAGCACCCAGGTTCCGGCAGCCGACTTCGTCACCGCGAGGGTTCCACCATTTCCACCATCGCCGAGGGCGCTCTGGATCTCATTGGTGTCCGTGTTGGTGCCACCCAGCGTCAGCGTCTTCGCTCCGCTCAATCCTGCATTGGTGAAGGTTCCGGTGAAGATCAGAGCCCCGGTGCCATTCACGTTGTTGTTGTTGATCGTGGCCCCTCCGGTGGTGGTGGCCGCGAGGTTCACTGTGCGGTTGGTCGTGCCACCCGCTGTTCCCAGATAGGTGAGGACGCCGCCTGTCGTGGTGCCGCTGCCGATGTTGATCACGCTTCCCCTACCGATCGCGCTGTTCAATCCGCTGTCTGCGATGCTGTTGATCACTAGCGTGCCCTGGTTGATCGTGGTGATCCCGGTGTAGGTGTTCAGGGCGGAGAGCACCCACGTGCCTCCGTTGCTCTTGGCCAGAGAAAGTGTGCCGCTGCCATTGCCCAGCACACTCGGGATTTCGTTGTTGTTCGTGTTGCTGCCGCCCAGAGTCAGCGTCTTCGCGCCCGTCCCGGCGTTGGCAAAGGTTCCGGTGAAGATCAGCGCCGCCGAGCCGCTGCTGTTGATCGTGGCCGCGCCGGTGGTGGTAGCCGCCAGATTCACCGAGCGGTTCGTCGAGCCGCCCGTTCCGGTGTAGGTCAGTGTGCCCGCCGTCGTGGTACCGCTGCCCAGGTTGATCACGCTGCCAGCACCGATGGCGCTGTTCGTCCCGCTGTCCGCGATGCTGCCGATGGTCAGGACTCCCTGATTCACGGAAATGGCTCCGGTGAAGGAATTGCTCCCAGAGAGCGTGGCGGAACCCTGGCCTGCTTTGATGAAGCCAAACGAGCCGCCGCTTTCACTGAGAGTGCCGTCGATCACAAAGGTGGTGCCCGTCGCCGCCGTCAGGGTGCGTGTGCCGCTGAGGATCAGCCCCAGGCTTAAAGTATGCGTGTGGGTCCCCGTGGTGCCGCTGGAGGTGATGTTCCCCCCGAGCGTGGTCGCATTCCCTGTCAGGGTAAATCCAGTGCCGGTGCCGCCATCATTGGTGAAGGTGAGCGCGTTCGTGCCGCCGAGCGTGAGGCCGGTGAGGTCGTTTGTGCTGGAGAGATTCGCCAAGCCTGCGGTGGTGAGATCGAAAACAAGGCTGTCGCCGTTGGCGGGCAGGGTGTTGCTGAGCCAGTTGGTGTTGGTTCCGGAAGCGCCGGAACTCCAGCTTGAGCTGACGTCACCCAGCCAGGTGAGAGTGGCTGCTTGCGCGGTGGTGGAAAAATGAAGAATGAGAGCCAGTGACAGCCATGGCTGCCTGCGGAATGGAAGGGGCATTGCGTTGAGCGGGGAGGGGCTTCCGGCGCTCCTTTTTGGCGGTCACGCGGTGCAGGGATTTCGGCCTACGGCCTTCCGCTGCGGCGGATCAGCCCATCTCACGGGCAGCAAGGCCGCGTGTTAATGCACACTAAAACAGTGTGGGTTTAAATGCTGCCTCAAAACATACTGGTCAAGTATGTTTTGTGTGCTTTTTTGTGACAGGCTGCGTAGCGTGGGCTTTGAGATCGCGGCGGGCGGATGCATCCGCTTTCATGCCCATCGACTGGGAGCGCCACCTCCCATGGCTGCTTAGCTCGAACTGCTGCACAGTGGATCAGGTGTAAGGATCGACGCCTTGTACTGCTTCAAGTTTTCATCGTGGGATGATCAACGCGAAGAGAAATTGAGATCATGCATATTCCGGAACCATCTCAGAGGTGACGGTGTATGGCGTGCCTTCGCCCACGGAAAAGGTTCCGGGCAAATGCATCCTGACTGTTGGATGCTTTGTAGCGTGAGGAAGTACTGCGGTGGTGTTACGCCACGGAGTCAAGCAGCACGGCCAGGAAGCCATCTGATGGATCGGCATGCCGGGCACTGGCTTTTTTCCTGGCCGCTTTTTTGGGTACTGTGGCACACTGCGCCTGTTTGCGCAGGGTGACTTCCACCACGTTTTCCAACGTGTAACGGTCCAGAATGTTCGCGATCGCGTTACGGACATCAATCATGAGCATGCGCAGCCCGCAATGCGTCTCGTCCGGGCAGCTGCACTTCTCATACTCGGTCTCGCTGGCGCAACCAATCGGGGCCAGCTTGCCATCAATCAGGCGGACGATTTCGCCCATTTTGATCGATTTCATCGGCTTGGCCAGCCGCGTGCCGCCATATTTGCCCCGCATGCTTTCCACGTAGCCGGCTGTGCGCAGCTCAAACAAAATGGCTTCGAGAAATTTAAAAGGCAGATGCTCCTGCTCGGCCAATGAGGAGACTGAAATCACGCCCTCTTTCTGACGTTCGGCAATGCCAAGGCGTATCAGGGTGCGCAATGCATATTCTCCACGTTTGGTCAGTCGCATGGTAATACTTATGAAAGTGCTACGCCCACCGGGCAAGTAGGATTACTTTATTTCACCTGCGGAGGTTTGAGAGGGCGTTTTGCTATCTGGAATCTTTGGACGTGGCGATGGGCATGATGCCGAGATCGCGGGCGTCGGGGATGGAGATGAGCTGGATTTCGGGGTCTGCCTCTTCGGAGTCGTCGGCCAGCTCGGTCTTGTACTTCTTGAGGCTGGCGTTGCCGATTTTGACGGCGCTGGTGAAGGTCTTGTAGGAGGCTTTGAACTCGGTGAGTTTGGCTTTCTCGGTGAGATTCGCGATTTCTTCGACGGACTTGATTTCGTCGTTGCCGAGCATGGTGGTTTCGAGGCCGATGCGTTTGGCGTCTTCGCCATCCCCGAGGTCGAAGGCGAGGAAGCAGTGGCCGGGGATCATGACGAGGTAGGAGGTGATGCCGATTTTGCTGAGGACAGAGGCCATGAGGACGGAGCCGTCCACGCAGTTGGCCTGGGTGGCCTGGACGGAGTCGTCGAGGAAGCGCACGGTCTGGCTGACGACGAATTTGCTGGGGAGGGTGTGGGAGACGTCGCTGTATTTGATGCCGCGGCGCTGGAGGGCGTTCCAGATGGCGAAGACCTGCATCATGACGTCTTTGGGCTCTTCGGACTGGTAGCCGGAGAAGTCGGAGACGATGCCGCTTTTGAGGGCTTCCTTGAGGATCATGTCCACCTCGGGGTGGTTTTCGTTCACGTAGGCGGCGAAGAGCCAGGAGAAGTCGTCGAAGTCCTCGCCGTCTTCGTCCCAGAGGACGTAGAACATGCAGTCATTGATGGAGCGCATGACGTAGGTTTCATTGGCTTCAGGGATGGCGACGCCGTTGACGGTGGCTTTGAAGGTGACATTCACGGGGCGCTGCTGGCGCACTTTCAGCAGGGCATCGTAGTCCCAGATGGCTTTGGGGAAGATGCGTGCCTCTCCTGCTTTGGTGATGCGGCTGACTTTGCCTTTCCAGGTGGAGGGCTTGAGGAAGCCGTCGATGGAAATGGTGACTTCGACGGCGGCGTTTTTGGGCAGGCCGGTGAGATCCACGGCGAGCCAGCCGTTTTCATCGCCATAGAGGGGGATGTCTTTTTTCTTGGGCTTGGGATCGTCGGCGGTCTTCTTGTCCTCGGCGTCCTGGTCGTCGCCGTTCCAATCGACGGTGGCGGTGGAGATGAGGGCGCTGGGGTAAAGATCTTGCTCGGTGTAGGACCAGGGGTCCAAGGTGACCTTTGCCTGCAGGCAGGAAGCGAAGGCGGTGAAGAGGAGCAGGGAAGGGAGGGAAAGTCTCATGGTGAGTCGTTGAATATCAAAGGGTAAGCTGCCTGATGCGGGCGGACGGGGCAGGGGAGACACAGTATCATGCAGCGGTTCTGCTGCGTCAGGAAAACTGCAGAGGAATAAAGATTTACCTCATGTGTTGGGCTGACTTTGCGGGACGGCTTCTGGCTGCTTGCACTCGTAGGGACCACTGGCACGGTGGGGCATGCCAAAGCGGATCGCTATTTTTGGAGGCAGCTTCAATCCCCCGGGAAATCACCATGCGGCCATCGCCGTGCGGTTGGCGCAGGATTTTGACGAGGTGAGGGTGATCCCCTGCGGACCAAGGCCGGACAAGCCGGTGACGGACAGCGTGCCTTCGGTGTATCGTGCGGCGCTGGCGGACATTGTGTTTGGTGGGCTGCCGAAGGTGACGGTGGATCTTTCGGATTTCGAGCAGGAGACCTTCACGCGGAATCATGAGCTGCAGCGGCGCATTGAGGCGGAAGGGGAGCTGTGGCATGTGGTGGGGGCGGATCTGGTGACGGGCGGGGCGAAAGGAGAGTCGCTGATCCAGCGGACGTGGGCGCAGGGTCTGGAGTTGTGGGAGCAGGCGAATTTTGCGGTGCTGAAGCGGCCGGGCTACACGATGAGTGATGACGACCTGCCACCGCATGCGCGGGTGATCGAGCACCTGGTGGAGGGATCCAGCACGGAGATCCGCGAGCATTTGAGCCATGGGAAATGTGTGCGCGATCTGGTGCCGCCTCGGGCGGAGGCCTACCTGGCGCGCTACGGCCTGTACCGTGCGCCGGTGCCGGGGAACTGGGCGCGCGGCACGCTGGAAGACGCGAAGTTTTTCCTGCAGGCGGATGTGGACAACCCGAGGGTGCGTGAGCTGAGCCAGCTGCTGGATGGCGGGGATGTGGCTGCGGGAGAGGCGGATTTCATCAATGTGATCGGCGGGGACGGGGCGATGCTGCGGAGCATCCGCGAACACTGGCGGAAGAGACTGCCGTTCTTTGGAGTCAATGCGGGGCACCTGGGGTTTTTGCTGAACGGGCTGGAACAAGTAACGGCGAATTCGTTTCCGCCGAGTGATGTGATTTTCCGCCAGATGCCCATGCTCTTCCTTGAATTTGAGGATGAAGAGGGCCGCAGGCATCCGGCGCATGGGTTCAATGATTCCTGGCTGGAGCGTGCGACCAGCCAGTCGGCGTGGCTGGAAATCACTGTGAATAACGTGCGCCGAATTCCCAAACTGGTGTGCGACGGGGCGCTGGTGGCGACGGCGGCCGGATCGACTGCATATGCACGGAGCATGGGGGCGGCGCCGCTGCTGGCGGATACGCCGGCATGGTTACTTGTGGGCTCGAATGTGCTGCAACCGGCGCACTGGCGCAGTGCGCTGCTTTCTCCCGACACGACGGTGGAGATCCGAAACATCGATCCGAAGCACCGTCCGGTGCAGGCGTATGTGGATGGTCTCAGCATGGGGCGAGTGGTGGCGCTGCATGCGCGGATGTCGCGCGCGGCGGCGGCGGAGCTGGTGTTTTGCGCCAGCCATGACATGGCGGAAAAAATCGCAGCGATCCAATTTGGCGCATGATCCCAGCGTTACAAAAAGACGATGCGCTGCTGGCCGACATAGCGGCAGCTTCGCTTGACGAGGACACGCTGCATGTGTGGTGGCTGGGGCAGAGCGGATTTTTGGTGCAGTGGGCCGGGGAGCGGCTGCTGTTTGACCCTTACCTCTCCGATTCACTGACGGAGAAGTATGCCGCCACGGACAAGCCGCATGTGCGGATGACGGAGCGCTGCATCGACCCGCGCCGGCTGACGGGCATCAGGCGTGTGACGGCCAGCCATGTGCATACGGATCATCTGGATAGCGCGACGCTGGTGCCGCTGGCGGAGACGAATCCGGGATTCCGGCTGTATTTGCCGCATCCGGTCATTCCCGAGGCGCAGAAGCGGCTGGGGGATGCCGCGGTGACGTACTGCGGTACGGGGGACAGGGACAAGTATTTTGAGGGGAAATGGGAGATCCGCGGGGTCATCGCCAAGCACAATGAGGTGATCCGTGATGAGGATGAGAACTGCCACTGCACGGGCTTTTTGGTGAGGTGCGGGCCGTTTACGATCTACCACAGCGGGGACACGCTCTGGCACGATGACATTGTGAGCATGGCGCGTCAGTTTTCGTGCGATCTAATGCTGCTGCCGATCAATGGGAACCGGCCGGAGCGACGGGTGGCGGGAAACCTGAATGGCACAGAGGCGGCGGCGCTGGCCAAGGTGGGCGAGGCAAGGCTGGTGGTGCCGTGCCACTACGACATGTTTGAGTTTAACACGGAGACGACGGACGAATTTGTGAGCGCGTGCGAGAGGCTGGGGCAGCCGTGCCGTGTGATGCGGTGTGGGGAGCGGCTGGAGATGAAGAAGGCGGAATAAGGCCAGAGGACTGTCAGAGGCCCGAAACATCCAGCCTGCAGATCTAAAAAAGGCGAGACGCCTCGATCCATTGACAGGCCGGAGGCCTATCCTCCATCATTTGGCGATGGCCTGGCCGCTGGCGGACCAGGCATTGAAGCCGCCTTTGAGGAGGAGGATGTTTTTGAAGCCGAGCTGGTGCATCTGGACGGCTATGGACTGGGCGCGGCCGCCGATGGCGCAGTGGACGATGCAGGGCTTGGTTTTGTCGAGCTTGGCGAGGGCATCGAGGGTCTTCTGGCCGTGGAAGTAGTCGTAGTTGAGCGAATTGAGGATGTAGCCGCGGGTGTGGCGCTCGTCTTCGGTGCGGACGTCGATGATCAGCGTGTCCGGGTGATCGACGAGCTGGCGGAGGACTTGCTCCGGGGCGATCTCGTGAACTTCCGGGGGAACCACCTCGGCGGGTGGCAGCACGGGGCTGGCGGGGGGCTCGGCTGCGAGGGCAGACGTACAGAGCCCGAAGAGCAGGAGTGCTGGCATGAGGAGGTGATTCATGAATGATGGAAATTTGCCTCTATGTGGCGGGTTGGCGAGCGGAAGTCGCAGAGGTGGTCTTGGACTGTGAGTTTCAGATGAAGCATTGGATTATTGTTGGTATGGAAAATACCATTCACGATAATCGGCTTTGTTCAAAAATTAACGCATCATTAATAATATCCATAGAATTACAGCGGGAAGGAGAAGGGCTGAATTATGAGAGGAATTAAATCGCCAATTAAATCCATGATTGGTGGGAATTGGAGCGCACCATGGGGGGAATGGGGTGCTTTTCGAAGGGAAATAGCTTCAAACTTTGCCCGCATTCGAAAAAAGACGCACCCGAATTAAAGGTCCTTAAGGGAGGGCTTTAGCTGGGTAAAACGACTGCAAAGACTGAAACAGAGACGAGTAGCTTCGTTGTAATTGTAAAAAATATGAAAATAATTATTGAAGTTATAACCATCATAAATTACAATTTTCATAATTCGAGGCTGAACAACTCCACAAGCTGATCATCTCGAATGCAAAACCAACAGCCAAACACACACAACACACTATGAAAAACATCAAGCTCAACACCTCCCGCAAAGCTGGCTTCAGCCTCGTGGAAATGCTCGTCGTCATCGCCATCATCGGCATCATCGCCGCTATCGCGATCCCGAACATCGGCAACCTGAACGACAGCGCGAAGAGTGCTGCCGCCAAGCGCAATGCTCAGACCGTCTCCTCCGTGCTTAACGCCGCTATCGCAGCTGGCGTTGACACCACTGGCTGGACCACTGCCAACCTCCTCGACAAGGCACAGACCGGCGTCAGCCCTGGCACGGGTGCCTTCTCCGGCAAGACCTTCACCTCCGGTCCGATCAACGACACCGAAGAAGCTGCCGTCAAGGCCTACCTGACATGGGACGACACCAACAAGCAGGTCAAGTATGATCCAGGCACTTACTAATATTGGTGCTGACGCGCCCGGCACTGGGGTTTGAACTCAGTTTCGGACGATTCACGTCCGCCGGGGAGGTGACTCCCCGGCGTTTTTTTTGCAAAAGGGAACGAGGCGGCGCTGGTTATGAACATGACAATTCGCAAACAGAGAAGGGAAGGATTCAGCTTTGTTGAGGCCATCTTCACGATTGCCATCATCGGCATCATGTCTTCGATTGTGGTGGCGGCGATTTCGAATGCCTCACGTGATGCGCATCGTGTCATGGCACGGCAGCAGCAGGCAGCGGTGCAGGGCGCGCTGACGGCGTGGGTGATGGCGCAGATGCGCGTGGGCAACACGGCCCAGTATCGCAGTCTTGAGAGCGTGCGTTCTGCTTATAACTCGGTGGGCAACAGCCAGCTGCGATTCAAGCTGCTGATCCCGGACCCGACATCGGCGGATCCGAATCTGCGGGCAGGCTTCCTCGATCAAACGACCGCAGATCATTTTGCCGATTACACGAGCAATTCCAATCAACTGCAAACCTCCGCCTTGTACAATGCACAGCAGTACCTGACGCTGCCAGACTGGCAGCAGGGCGATTTTCCCCGTGTGGACCTGGTCAATCAATAAACCGGTCTCCCGCTCAACTTCATCATGCACACCCCCTCTTCCAAATCTCACTTGTTCAGCCGCGGTTTCTCGCTGGTGGAGATGATGGCCTGTGTGTCGATCATTGGCATCATCGCCTTCATGGCGATCCCGTCCGTCACCCGCATGCGGGGTGACAGTGAACGCAATCTGGCCATCGCGCGTGCGGAGTCCCTGAATCTGGCGCAGGCGAGCTACATCCAGGTGCGAGGCCGGACCCAGGCTGCGCTGGAATGGGTCGCAGCCTCGACGCCTGATTCGAAGTACCTCCTTCTGCGCAACTACCTGAGCTTCGCGGAGCCCACGCTCAGCCTCTACCTGCCGTCCGGGTACACGGTGGCATTCCCCCCAACGATCACATCCATGACCAAGGTCTCTCTCACCAGCCCGACCGGAGTCATCAATTACTGACGCACCACGGCATGACCCTTCCCCTACATCGAGGAAAGCGAACCACCTTCCTGCCAGCCGGCAGTGAGCGTGGGTTTTCCATGTCGGAGATGGTCATGGTGATCTGCATTCTGTCAGTGCTGGCGGGCATCGCGGTGCAGTCGTTCAGCCAATTTTTAGGTGGTTCCAAAGATGCACTGGCCGAGTCACGGCAGGAGACGCTGAACCAGGCGCTGTCACGTTTTGCGCAGCAGAACTACGAACTGCTGTTTGACTCCAGGAGCGGGTCCGTTTCGGATGAGATGCTCATTTTGCGCACGCTGCAATATCGTGATCCGAACAGCAAACGTGCGCAGCCGGGCTCCCCCTATGTGGACCCACGGTATAATCCGACCTCCTCCAGTGACATCTCCGTACATCGTCTGCGCTGGTCGGGGAAGATGTTTGAACTGCTGAAACCTGGGCAGAGCGGCACCGGCATGCTGATGAATTTCGATGGTACGGACTTCACCACGGCATTTGATTTTCCGCCGAACTTCCAAACGGCGGGACGCTGATCCAGCCACGCTACACTCATGTCTGCCACCCTCCAGATCCCGACGAACCCGCTCGCGCCAAAATCCTTTGGTGCTGCGAGTAATCCGCCAAACACGATAGTTGAGGCGAGGCAGACGGCGATCCTTGCCATTCAATCGATTGAGGGCCTGGCGCTGCAGCATGGCATGCTGCCGGTGACGCTGCTGCGTGAGAGCTGCTCGCCGGATGCGGAGCGGCTGATCCGCAAGCTGGGCCGGGTGCCATATGTGGCGGATCCCTGGCTGCCGGTGAGCACCATCGGACCGCTGCTGGTGATGGCGCATCACAATCCGCGGGCGGGAGATTTGTGGGGCGTTCCGCACTTCCTCACGATCCGGGTGCTTGTCACGCCGGATCAGTACCAAAACACGCGGAAGGATCTGGTGCAGCGCTTTGGGCAGATGCCGATCTCGCAGTCCAACGCGATGGAGCAGCTGCAGCCGCCGGTGTTTTCCGACCTGGGGCTGGAAGGCACCTTCCAATGGCTGCTGGAACGTTATCCCTATGAGCCGGCTGAAATCACGAAGCTGAAAGGTTTCTACGAGGCGCAGAAAGGCAAGACGGAGACGCTGGGAGTCACGCATTTCAATGTGGTGCAGCGCAACATGGGCATCGCCCTGCAGCACCTCGTCAGCGGCTGCCGAACGCTGGTGTACAGCGCTACTGAGGCGCAGCGGCAGACTTTCTTCCCGATCCCGCTGCTGGAGCGGCACAATGTTTACCCGCTCTACATCGGCAAACAGGTCGTCTTTTTGCTGAGTGAGAGCGCTGACTGCTATGCTTTCGAGGACGAGTGGCTGTCGATGGGCAATCCGTCGGTGAAGATCGTGCCGGTGCTGGCGGATCTGGCGAGCATCCGTGAGGCGATCAACCGCGCGGGCGCCACCTTTGACCCCGGCGCGGTGGCTTCGATGGACGGGACGACACTCTCGGTGGCCGATGATGCCAGCGTGGTGGAGATTTCCCCGGAAGACATGGCGCGGATCAATCCGCAGAATCCGAACCATGAGCCTGAGCAGCTGGTGCAGTGGGCGCTGTTCACCGCGATCCGCTGCCGCGCCTCCGACTTGCATCTGGAGAAATTCTACAGCTTCACGCGCTTCCGTGCGCGCATGGACGGCACCATGAAAACGATCATGACCGCGCCGGAGAGCCAGCTCAACCGCTACGTGGCGCTGCTGAAAAACTACGCGGGCATGAGCCAGAACCGGCAGGAGTGCCAGGATGGACGCATGGCGCTCTCGATCGGCCGGCGCCGGGTGGATGTTCGTGTGGCTGCGGTGCCGACGCGGCGTGAGTTCCAGAAGGTCATCATGCGTTTCCTGGACAAGCAGGACGGGGTGAAGCGCCTTTCGGATTTCAATCTCTCGCAGCGCCAGATCGACATCCTGACACGCACCATGCAGCGCGACCAGGGGCTGGTGCTGGTGACGGGTCCGACCGGCTCTGGTAAAACGACCACGCTCTATGCGCTGCTCAACAGCGTGAATGATGAGAGCGTGAACATTCAGACGATTGAAGACCCGATCGAATACGAAATTGAAGGGATCAATCAGACGCAGACGAACAATGCGCGCGGACTCGACTTCGCGAACGGCCTGCGCTCTCTGCTGCGTGCCGACCCTGACATCATCCTGATCGGTGAGTCACGCGATGCGGAAACGGCGGGCGCGGCGGTGAATGCCTCGCTCACGGGGCATCTGGTGCTGACCACTCTGCATGCGAATGACTCTCTGCGCGCGGTGTCACGACTGCTGTCGATGGGGGTGGAGAAATATCTGCTGGCAGATTCACTGGCCCTCAGCCAGGCGCAGCGTCTGGCGCGCCGCCTGTGCACCTACTGCAAGCAGCCGATGCAGGCCCCCCAGGATATTCAAGATCTGATGGCCAAGCAGGCCGTCATCACCCAGCCGATCACCACACCCATCTACAATGCCCGCGGGTGTGATGAGTGCCATGGCACAGGCTATGCCGGACGCGTGGCGCTGATGGAACTGTGCGAGGTGAACAATGAATTGCGCGACCTCGTGGAGGAAGGAGCTCCGCTGAGCGCGATGCGCGCCGCCGCCTTCAAAAATGGCTTCCGCTCGCTCTACCAAGAAGGCCTGCAGCAGGTCATCGGCGGGCACACCTCACTCGACGAGATCAAATGTCTCAGTTACACCGCCATGTAAAAGAGAAGAATTTTTTCAACCATCCAACTCTTGAACGCCATGCCCCAGACCACCCAGCTTCTGCCTCGTGAATTTGCTTCGCGTGCCATTGCGCGCGTGTTGATCATCGATGATGAACCCCATGTGCTGGCTGTGGGAAAGGCCGTGCTGGAGGCCCACGGTTTTGAGGCCGTCACCTCCCGCAGTGGTGAAGAGGCGCTGGAACTCGTGCGCGTGGGCATGGAAGCGGGGCAGCGTTTCACCGCCGCCATTCTGGATCTCACGATGCCTGGCGGTGCCTCTGGCTTTGAGGTGCTCGAATGGCTGCGTGCGTGTGATCCACGGCTGCCCATCATCGCCTGCAGCGGGTACTTTCAGGAGGATGTGAAGGATCTTTGCCAGGCGATTGGTTTTGTGGATGTGCTGCACAAGCCCTTCAATCTAGAAAGCCTGTGTCTGGCGGTGCGTCGTGCCATGGTTCAGGATTCGGAAGTGACGGAGTCAGGTTTCTCGGCCTTCAAACCTGGTTATGCTTCATGAGGTTTCACTTTCAGATCGCCAACCGCTTTACACTGCTCGGCATGTTTGCCGTGCTGGTGGGTGCGGGGGCGACTGCCACGGGCTTCATCTGGCAGGAGTTTATCACTCTGCGTTTCGTGCAGAGCTCCTACCTCGGTGCGGTGGCATTGGCGGGCCAGATGGAACTGAACCGTCAGGCGCTCACTGAGAGCGAGATGGCCGGAGTGGCCCCGCTGAACTGGGAGAATGAAACACGCATGCGGATGCGCCTGCAGACGGTGGACATCCCGCCAGCCTTGCAGAATCTGGGTCTCCAGGTCGAGGTGGTGGCGCCACGCCAGTCTGAGGGCACCGGTGCTCCGCCGGTGGCGAAGTCTCCGCCCATCGTCATCCTGCCGGGCTGCCAGAATTGTTTCATTGATGAGCCGGCTGCGGCCCACGTGAACAACCTCATCTACCGGGTGATGGCGGGGAGCTCGCTGGTGATGGATGACACCAGCGACAGTCGTGATCTGGAAATCAACGGGGGTGATCACTGGCTGATCAGCGCCGCGCCTTTGTACTCACGCAGCGGTCATGTGGCGGGTGCGTTCCTGGCACGCCAGCCGGTGGTGCAACTGCGTCATCTTTTCAATGCCCAGCGCCTTACCGTGCCCATTCTCGGCGCTTGCGCCGGTCTGGCCCTGGCGGTGTTTAGCTTCTACATCATCGGCAGGCGCATCACGAAGAAGACCCATGCGCTCGTGGACGCCTTCCGTGCGATGCGTGCGGGGAATCTCAATGTCCGCGTCCCCGCCAATGGCAATGATGACCTAGACCTCGTGCAGGAGGAGTTCAACACGATGATCTCCCATGTGCAGGAGGATGACCAGCGCAAGCACACGCTGCTCGTCGAATATGAAGCGGCCAAGCGTCAGGCGGAAACCGCAACCGCCGCGAAGGGCAGCTTCCTAGCGAACATGAGCCATGAGATTCGCACGCCGATGAATGGGATCATTGGCACCACAAGCCTTCTCATTGAGATGGGGCTGGATCCCGAGCAGGAGGAGCTGATCCGCATGATCCGCTCCAGCGGTGAATCGCTCCTTCACGTGATCAATGACATCCTCGACTTCTCCAAGCTGGAGTCCGCGAAGATGGACATGGAAAAATTCCCGGTGGACATCGAGAAGCTGCTTGGCGAAACGACGGACGTCTTCTCCCACAAGGCTGCGGAAAAGAACATCGAGCTCAATGTCCACATTGACGCCGCTCTGCCGCGCAAGGTGCTGGGCGACTTCCAGCGCATCAAACAAATCCTCGTCAACCTTGTGGGCAACGCCATCAAGTTCACCGAGAAGGGTGAGATCCTGATCCTGGTGCGCCAGGTTTCACGCCAGACGCCGCAGGGGGACAAGACACTGCTGCATTTCTCCGTGCGAGACACGGGCATCGGTATTCCGCCGGAAAAAATCGGCCAGCTTTTCCAG
>NZ_JBIPNG010000545.1:0-4052 GCF_044373815.1 Prosthecobacter sp.
CGCCAGATGAGATCGCTGCGCTTCTGCGGGATGATTTCATCCATGAACCAGCGCACCACGCCGGGAAAGACGAAGATGAGCGAGGTGCCCGCCACGGCCAGCGTGAACTGCCACGCGGCGATGCGCCAGTGCCCGCGTGCGAACACAAGCAGGCGGCGCAGTGCGGCGCTGTTGGTCATCGGCTCGGGCTTGTCGTCCATGGGTGTGTGGCTAGACGAGCGAGCACGGTGCTAGATTCAAACCGAATGTGGAATGGCAGCGTATGGTGCGCGGTCCAAGGAGCGGGACTTGCCAAGTCCCGGCCTGGAAACGCACCGCAAAGCCACGCGGCTTCCACCTTCCAAATTGCGGCACTTGAAGACGCATCCACCAAAAGGGCTGGTAAAAGATCGAGGGTAAAAGATTTTTCTGACTCTGATTTTTTACCCCTCATCTTTTACCAGCCTCTCGGGGAATGGCGCTGAGCCGGTGAGCTTTGCTGGCAGAAACACTCTGCGGCACTTGGCAAGTGCCGCTCCTTGGGGGGACGCTAACGCGACGATCAACCCACCAGATGCACCTGCGGCATCGGGACGACGAATTTGCCGCCACGGGCGAGGAACTCGGTCTCACGCTTGAGGAACTCAGGCATGAAGTGCCATGGCAGCACGAGGTAGTAGTCGGGCTTGGCGGCGCGGGATTCCTCTTCGGAGATGATCTTGATGTGGGTGCCGATGGTGTAGCTGCCCCACTTGACCGGATTGCGGTCGGCGATGGCAGAAACGAGATCCGGCGTGACATTGCAGAACTGCAGCGTGGTGCTGCCCTTGGTGGAGGCACCGTAGCCGTGCACCACTTTGCCCTCGGCCTTGGCCTTCTGCAGGAAGGCGGTGAGGTCGGTGCGGATGCGCTCGATGTTTTCGCGGAAGACGGCGTAAGGGGCGTCGGAATCGATCGCCATTTCGAACTCACGGATGCGGAGATCCTGCACGCGAGCGGCGGCTTCAGCGGAAGGCTTGACCTGACCGGCGTTGGCCACCACGAGGCGGAAGCTGCCGCCGTTCACATCGTTGAGATGCACGTCGATGACTTCGAGGCCGTGATCGCCGAACAGGCGCTCCAGCACGGCGAGGGAGTAGTACTCCAGGTGCTCATGGCAGATGGTGTCGAAGCTGTTGATGTCGAGCATCGCAGGCAGATAGCTCTGCTCCAGGATCCAGATGCCGTCCGTGGCCAGCACATCGGCGATGTCCTGCACAAAAGCGTGCGGGTTCTCCAAGTCATAGAACATGGAGATGCTGGTGACGACGCGGGCCTTTTCCGTGGCGTGCACGCTCCTGAAGGCACGAGCAGAGAAGAAGTCATTCACCACTTCAAAACCTTTGGCGCGGGCCTTGAGGGCGACGTCCGAAGGATCGATGCCGATGTGGCGCAGGCCCTGGGTCTTGTAGCTGGAAAGCAGCGTGCCGTCGTTGCAGCCGATGTCGAGCACGATGTCCTTGGCGCGGAGGCTGACGGTCTGCTCCACGAGCTGGGTGATGCCCGAGAGGTTGTCGATCATGGACTGGTTGATGCCAGACTCATAGTAGTAGCGATGATAAAGAACCTTCGGCGGCACCGAGTGGCGCATCTGCACCAACCCGCAGGCGTTTTCATCCTGCGAAGGATCGCAACGCACGAGGTCGAGAGGCACCTTGCGCTTGATGAGGGCGCTGCCATCGGCGCTGGCAAGCACGCCGCCAATGAATTGATCCCCAAGGCTGACGACAGGAGTGAGGCTGCGTGAGCCGCAAATACGGCAGGTGTTGCGGGTGATGAGGACGGGGCGGAAAGCTTGGATGGCCATGGGTTCAATTGGCATTGTTGTGCTGGCGTGTCCAGCTAGACTTCATTGACAGGTTCACACGCGGGCAGTGGCCCGGTTGTCAAGGAACCACTGATAGGTGCGCGCCACGCCTTCACGGAAGTCGGTGCTGGCCTTCCAGCCCAGGTTTGCCATGCGGCTGACATCCAGCAGGCGGCGCGGATTCCCGTCTGGCTGCGTGGCGTCCCAAAGGATCTCGCCGGTGTAGCCGATGATGGTTTTGATGGCCTCTGCGGCATCGCGGATGCTGATCTCCGCACCGGTGCCGATGTTGATGATGTCAGGGCTGCTGTAGTTCTCCAGCAGGAAGGCGCAGGCGGAGGCCAGATCGTCCACGAAGAGGAATTCGCGCGTCGGCTTGCCGCTGCCCCAGAGGGTGACGCTGGGCTTGTTGTGCAGCTTGGCCTCGTGAAAACGGCGGATCAGCGAAGGCAGCACATGCGAGTGCTCGGGATCAAAATTATCAAAGGGGCCGTACAGATTCGCCGGCATGCCGCAGATGAAATCACGGCCATACTGGTGCCGGTAGCCCTGGCAGAGCTTGATCCCCGCGATCTTGGCGACCCCATACGGCGCATTGGTCTCCTCCATCGGCCCGGTCATGAGGCTGTCTTCACGGATGGGCATCTCCACCACCTTCGGGTAGATGCAGGTGCTGCCAAGAAAAAGCAGCTTCTTCGTGTCAAAGCGGTGCGCTGCTGAGAGAACGCTGTTTTGAATCTGCAGATTGTTGAGCAGGAAATCGACCGGCTGGGTGTAGCTGGCCTTGATGCCACCCACCGTGGCCGCCGCGAGGATGACCTGGTCCGGCCGCTCCGCCGCAAAGAAGGCATCCGTGGCATGCTGGTCACGCAGATCCAGCTCGGCCTTGGTGCGGGTGATGACCTGCCATTCCGGCTTGTCGGCGTAGTGGCGCATCAATGCGCGTCCGACAAGACCCTGATGACCCGTGATGAAAAGTTTGCCGCCTGATAAAGACATGCCTGCATGCCTAGCGGATGCGCCTGCGGTGTCCAGCAAAGCTTCATTTTCCAGCGACAATGACGGGGCGGCCTGGTCTCCGGCCAGCACTACCATGGCATGGCATATGGCACCAGTGTGCAGCAGTTGTGCCAGTGATTAGTCATGGCTGATTTTCCTCGGCCGCCACTCTCTTGAAGAGAGTGGCGACCCCTACGAGAATCGAACTCGTGTCGCATCCGTGAAAGGGATGTGTCCTAACCGCTAGACGAAGGGGTCGTTTTGCTCGGATTGAGCGGGCGGGGATATTGCTTTCAAAGAAGAATTGCGCAAGAGAAAATTCATTGATTCTGAAATTCTTTTTCGGACCGGCTTGATCCGAATATCAAAGCCCCTGCCTCATCGAATTTTTGCACCAGGATTTTTGCACCAGGAAAATGCAATCCAGAAAGGCATGGCCACAAGGTTGCTGAACAATCATTCAGTTATATGAAACTGCTGAAAAATGCTTGAACTGTGTGGCAATAATACTTAACCTCAGTTAAATAACGCAAATGCTGAGGTATTTGTTTATAATTACTAGATTTTTCACACAGGCTTGCTATTCTGTTAAGTCGGGCCGCTACATCCACAGATGAGTTTTTCGTTCCGAAGTTTGTTCCAGCGAGGGGCCGGTTCTAACGAACCGGGGCAAGACCCTCCACAATACTTCGCGGGATCACATCCTCAGAGAATGGCGGGCCCCGGCACGAACAGCCCCTCTTCCATGCAAGCGTCTTCCCCTTTACAGTTCCCAGCTGGTGCATCCCCCTTCCAAGTCGGGGGCAATCCACTTTTCAGAACGGCTGGCAACGAACCGATTGCTGCACCGCCGATCAATTCTGCCTCGGGAATGTCGCCGTTCAGCGTCATGGGGGCCACGCCCACGAATGCACCGCTGACCGTCGGCGATGTGATCCATCAGCTCCCAGCCGAAGTGGTGCGCATGGGGGCGCTGCCTGCGGAGCAGCCGCTTTCCCTGCCCCCTTCCCTGCTGGAAAACGCCCTGCGCAGCGGACAGGCGGCACTGCCGGTCTTTGAATTGTATCGCGTCTGCCCGGCGCTATTCCAGGTGCCCATCTCCCCTCAGGATCCACGCATGGTGGCACTGCCTGCGGCCAAGCTGCCGGGCTTGATCGCGCAAGCCCGCGAAGGACAAGGTGCCGCACCCGCTCCAGCCGCCGCACCATTGGCATCCCCGTTTTCCTTT
>NZ_JBIPNG010000141.1:0-13685 GCF_044373815.1 Prosthecobacter sp.
AATGGGAGCCTTGGCGGCGTCGAGTTCGAGTTCGATGGTTCCTTTGGAGGTCTCCATCACGATTTTCACTGGTTTGGCGTCACTCACGGTTTGGGCAGAGGTTGTTCCGGTCAGACCAGCAAACGAGATGACGAGAGCGGCAAGAGTCGGTGCGATTGATTTCATAGTGGTTGGTAGGGAGGTGAATGAGCCACGAAGCCCTTGATTTGCAATGGTCAAAATCGGCTCTCTGCCGACGGCGGAGGTCTTGCCGCCTGAAAACAACTCGGCCCGGGAGAACCCAACCAAAATTCTCCCGGGCCTTTAGGTGACCAGAGAGCCCCAACCATGAAGCGACTCTCCAGCTCGTTGTGTGTTTCCCCAGGCGAACCTGAGAAATGTTTGTGAAGCTTGCGCCCCAACTGAGTCTTGAGTAAAGCAGCCGTCGGGCCAAGCCTGCGTGTTTATGCTGATCAAAACAAATTTCCGGCCTGGGAGTGCGGGGCAGCATCGCAAACAGAACTCAAAGTGAGTCATCGACGTGGAGCTGCTGGCCCACTGCCGATTGATGCCGGTGTCTGAAAACAACTCGGCCCGGGAGAACCCAACCAAAATTCTCCCGGGCCTTTAGGTGACCAGAGAGTCCCAACCATGAAGCGACTCTCCAGCTCGTTGTGTGTTTTCTCAGGCGAACCCGAGAAATGTTTGTGAAGCTCGCGCCCCAACTGAGTTAGTGATAGAGCAGCCGTCGGGCCAAGTTTGGCGGGGAAGTTTGGAAAATTAAAAATTAATTTCGGAACGCGGTCATGACTCTACATTCAAAGGGGAGATTTGCGTGAGCGCTGGCAGACAGCCAGGGCTCATACATGATGCAGCGGATGTGAATGGAAAGCTTTGAAAGGCGCACAAGCCGGAGGCTTGTGCTACTTTGGCAGCACGCGGACGATGAAGGCTTTCTTCTCGCCGAAGTACTTTGCTGCGACGCGCTGAATCTCCTTGGAGCTGATGTCGGCCATGATGCCGGGGAGCTTTTGGAAATGATCCCAGCCGAGGCCGTTGATTTCATTCCAAGCGCATACGTCCGCCATGGCGGTGTTGCCCTGCTGGGCACGCAGCCAGGAGGAACGCCACGTCACACGTGCACGATCAATCTCATCGGCATGCAGGCCGTTGTCGGCGAGGTCATTGATCTGCGCCATGAGCTCCTTCTCGGCGAGCTTCACTTTTTTGGGATCGGTGCCGACGTAGAAGTAGAAGGCACCCGCACCCATGGCGGCGAAGTTTTGTGCGCCGACATAGTAGGCGAGGCCGAGCTCTTCGCGGATGCGGTTGAACAAACGGCTGCCCATGTCGCTGCAGGCTTCATCAATGAGATTGAGCGCATGCACGTCGCGATCTTCAAGGCCGACGGTGCGGAAGCCGACGACGATGACGGCCTGCTCCTTGTCGAGATGTTCGGTCCAGGCGGCGGGTTTGGCGCTGGCATGGTACTCACGTCCCATGGCGATCTGGCGGTTGCCGCGTGGCAGTTTGGCGAAGGCTTTTTCCACCTGCGCTTTCACCACGGCGGCCTTCACATCGCCAAAGACGGAGATGACGCCGTTGCCGGTGGCAAAGCTGGCATGCAGCATGGCGCGGCAGTCGGTGAGCTTGAGAGCGGCCACGGATTGCTCGGTGCCGAGCGCAGTGCGGTGAAAGGGCTGGCCGGCGAAGATTTCACGCCGTGCTTTGCGCATGGCGACGGTGAGCGGGTCTTCCTTCTCTTCGAGGATGTTGGCGATCTGGCGCTTTTTCACTTCAGCCAGCTGGGCCTGAGGCAGCGCGGGATTGAGGATGAGATCGGCCACGAGGTCGAGCGCGTCAGCTTCATCTCCACGCATGACATCAGCACCGATCATGTAACGGTGCGCGTCTGCAGAGCAGATGAGGCTGCCACCGCGATTTTCGAGTTCGGAAGCGATCTCCGCTGCCGCACGCTTTTTGGTGCCTTTGAGCAGCATCTGCGCGGAGATCTGCGTGACACCGGCGGAGAGGTCGGTCTCTGCCAAAACACCGGCGAGGAAGTTGGTGCGGACGCTGATGAGAGGCAGACGTGGATTCTCTCCCACAAGAAGGATGAGGCCGTTTTTGAGTTTGAAACGCTGGATGTCTGGCCGTGCGGAATCGGCGGTGGATTTGGCCTTGGTGTCAGCCTCGACCTCATCGCCCACGACCACGGTGCTCATGGCTTCAGGGGTCAAGTAGCGGCGTGCGGCATCGCGGATGACATCCGGCGTGAGTGCGGAGATGGCGTTGAGGAACTGGCGCTGGTAGTCGAGCGAGCCGGAGAGCAGCCAGCCGTTGCCAAGGCTGCCTGCCTGGCCTTTGACGGTGCTCAGCGTACGCATCTGGCCGCTGAGCGTGGCGCACACGGCCTTTTGGAGTTCGGCGCGGCCTGGCCCGGCCTTTTGCAGGGTGGCAATGACTTCGAGCATGCCCTTCTTCAGCTTGTCAGCATCGGCGGGATTGCATTCGGCCTCGACGTTAAACAAGCCCACTTCCGGGGCGCACCAGGCACCGGCCCAGACGTAATGGGCTAGGCTGCGTTTCTCTCGCAGTTCCTGGTAGAGGCGTGAGCTGCGGCCGGAGCCCAGCAGGAAGGCCAGCACGTCGAGGGCTGGTTTGTCCGCATGGTTTTCTCCGGGGATCTGCCAGCCGAGGGCGATGCGCGTGAGTTCGGTGCTGAAGTTTTTGGCGGCGGAGCGGCTGCCATGCTGGGGCGGCTCAGCGGGCAGGAGAACGGGATCAAAAGCGCGGCGCTGCCAGTCGCCAAAGAAGCTGCGCACGGTTTCCAGCACAGCGGCGGTATCAACATCGCCAGCGATGACGATGAAGGCATTGTTGGGCACGTAGTGGCGCTGCACAAAGCCGTACACATCGGCACGGGTGATCTGATCGAAGACTTCACGATGACCGATGATGGGGTGGCGCAGCGGATGCTGGCGGAAGGCGGTGGCCTGCATCAGATGCTGGATCGTGCTGCCGGGGTCGTCGTTGTCCATGGCCATCTCACGGCGGATGACTTCTTTTTCGCGTGTGAGTTCATCGGCATCGAATTTCGAATAGCGGATCATGTCCGCGAGGATGTCGAGATAGCCGCCCGCATGCTCGGCGAGGCCATCGATCCAGTACACCGTGCGGTTGAAGGAGGTGTAGGCGTTGACGTAGCCGCCCAGCGCCTGAATGCCCTGGGAAATCTGCGCCGGGTTGCGCTTCTCCGTGCCTTTGAAAAGCATGTGCTCCACGCAATGCGCGATGCCTGCGCCGGTGTGCTGCTCCTCATGCATGCTGCCGGCCTTGATCCACACCTGCACGCTGACGAGCGGGTGGGCATGGTCTTCCCGGACGATGACCTCCAGGCCATTGGGCAGTGTGGTGACGCTGGCATCCAGGGAGGGGACGGAAAGAGCGCCTGATTTGGCAGACGCAGCACGGGCGAGAACTTTTTTCATGAGGATTTTTTCTCGCGCTCTTCACGCAGCGAGGCAGGGAGGAAAGGGGTGGTGAAGGCGAGCTCGAATTCGTAGCCGCCAGAGAAGTCTTCGAGACTGTCTCCGTCATTTTTGCCGAAGTAGCCGCAGTCGATCAGGTTGTAGACGATGTTGCCCACGTCTTCGCCGCGCTGGAGGCCCCATTGATCGAGAATGATGGTGGACATGGGGCCATATTCCTGGAGCACATAGTCACGGAAGCCTGCGAGCAGCTCCTGGCCGCTGACGTGCTGGTCTTCGGCGTTCTCATCGCGGAATTTTTTGGCGGCCATGTGCAGTGCATCGCGCACCAGTTCGTAGGCGGCCGGGTGGTAGCGGGGGTCTTTTTGAATCGAGCGCCGGACGGCCTCGCCAAAGGTGATGGAAGTCATGGGCGGACGAACATTGGAGCGGAGAAGGGCAGGGTCAATGTTCGGCTTGGGTTGCGGCCACGGCTTCCTGGAGCAAGGCTTCGAAACGCTCGGCCATGCGGGTGGCGCTGAATTCCTGGCGGACGCGGGAAATTCCGTTTTTGGAGAGCTTCTCGCGCTGTTCGTCGTCGTTGAGCAGGGCTTCGAGGGTGTCTGCCAGCGCCTTGGCGTCGTCGGGCTTGCAGAGCACGCCGCCTTCGGTGGCGGCGATGAGTTCGGGGAAGGCGCCATGGTCAGGCTGCACCACGGGGACGCCGCTGGAGACTGCCTCAATGACGTACAGCCCGAAGGCTTCGCCGTAGGTGGCGGGTACGCTGAAGACGGTGAGGTCGTGGAAGAAATGCACCTTGTCTTTGAAGCTGACGTTCGGGTGCCACTCCACGCGGTTGGTCAGCCCGGCCGCCTTGATCTTGCTTTGGAGTCCGGCCACGCACTTTTCATCGACAGGGGTTTTGGCTCCACCGATGCGCAGTTTTACGCGCGGCACGGTGCCGCGTTTGGCCAGGTCGATGAAGGCATCCACCAAGGTGGTGAGGCCCTTGCCGTGGATCATGCGGGCAAAGTAACCGATCGTCGGCCAGTTCGGGTCCGGGGAGGATGTGGTGAAGGCGGTGGTGTCGATGCCGTTTGGCAGCACTTTCATCTGTGCGGCGCTCGCATGGAGGCGCTCGCGCATGAGGTCGGCATAGAACCGGCTGGGGGCGATGAAATAACGGATGCTGCGTGCATTGCGCTGCATAGCCTCCCAGCACTGGGTGCGGTAGGGCTCCGGCAGTGTGTCGAGGAAGCTGTCCTCACCCTGCATGGAGCAGACGATGGGAACTCCCAGCTCCTTCTCAAGTGTGGGCGCCAGACCGGTGAGCAGGCTGTTCGAAAAGGAGATGACGTCGAACTTCCCCTGCGTGCGAATCCACGCGATGAGCTTCTGCCACTCGCCCCACTGGCGGCCATCGGTGCCGAGCAGCGCGCCCAGAGTCATTTCTCCGAGGACTTTGGCGCTGGTCATGCCCATGCGCTTGGAGGCTCTGCGGAGGAAGTCGGGCTTGTTGATCCACTTATGGAAGAAGCGCGGGAGCTTGTGAAACCAGGTGAACTTCTGCTGCAAAAACAAGGAGATGCCGCCGATCTGCACGGGCAGCTCCTGCGAGCCAAACTCACGGTCTGTGACCAGCGGCAGGTACAGCGGCGCCATGAGCGCATCATGGCCGCGCACGCGCAGGGCCTTGATCAGCGCATGGTCACGCAGGCAGCTTCCGCAGTGGAAATTGCCGGTGCCGGGGGTGAGGTGCAGGATGCGCATGGAAAAATGACGAATGACGAACGCAAAATGACGAATGAATCAAATAACTCCTGAGGGTCAGGAATCATTCGCCATTCGTCATTCGGGCTTCGTCATTTTTCAATTACGTCTCAGTCAGGCCGCGAGCCATGACGACTTTGCCGGTGCGGACGGTTTCGACGATCTCGAACTTGGTCAGCAGGCGGACGGCCGCGTCGAGCTTGTCGCTGTTGCCGCTGATCAGGGCGATGAGGCTGTCTTCCTGAAGGTCGACGGTCTTGCCGTTGTAGTGCTCGATGATCTGGAGGATCTCGGTGCGCTCTGCGGCGGTGGCGGCGACCTTGATGAGCACCATTTCCTTGGAAACGGCGTCGCGGTCGGTGTGCTCGATGCAGTGAATGACGTCGATGAGCTTGCTCACCTGAAGGATGATCTGGCTCAGGCCTTCCGGGTGGCCGCTGATGCCGATGGTCATGCGGCTGAAGCGCGGATCACGCGTCTGGGAGACGACGAGGGATTCGATGTTGAACCCACGGCGGCTGAACACGGCGCAGATACGGCCGAGGACGCCGGGCTGGTTGTTCACCATGACGCTGAGCGTGTGGATGTTGATGATGTCAGCCTGCAGCGCTGGCTTTTTGTCGGTGGTGGCGGGGATGCGTTCGCTCATGGGATGGATGATTTACGTTTGGTGATTGGTGCTTTGGCGGAAAGGCGGCGCTTGGCGATCTTGAAGTAGCTGGCGTCTTTCTCGATGCCGAGCCATTTGCGTTTGAGCTTCTTGGCCGCCGCTGCGGTGGTGCCGGAGCCGAGGAAGGGATCGATGACGAGGTCGCCGGCGTTCGTGGAGCAGGCGATGAGTTTGTCGATGAGGTTGAGCGGCTTCTGCGAGGGGTGGCCGCACTTTTCTTTGGAGATGCCTTTCAGGCTGGGCACGCGGAGAATGTTCGTGGCAAACTTGCCGCTCTCGAGGTGGGCGCGGCGGGCGTCCTTGTCTTTGTAGCGCTTGTCGCGGAGGTAGAGGTCGATGGTGGCGGCATCATACGGGATGCGCACGGCGTCCTTGTTGAACTTCACGTCGTCGCTTTTGCGCAGGACGAGGATCATCTCGTACTGCGGGGTGAAGCTGTCGCGGCGTTCGTCATAGCCCACCGCACGATCCCAGATGATGAGATCGTGAAACTGGTGCTGCTGACTGAGACGTGACATGAGGTGGAGGAAGGTGTGCTCGCGTTTGCCTAGCTGGCCGAAGATGAAGGCGAGGCCGTCATCGCGCAGGACGCGCATGGATTCCGCCACCCACTCATCGCACCAGGCGAGGTAGTCGGCGGCAGTTTTCCATTGCGTGTCCCAGGCTTCATTTTCGAGAACGTTGAAGTAAGGCGGATCGGCGATGATGGCTTGGGCGACGGACGCAGGGAGCTTTTTGAGTTCCGCGAGGGCGTCGCCTTGGATGATACGGTTGAATTTCATCGAGCCATCGCCGCACTCTGACGAGTGCGTTTACGTGATTAGGTCGAACCGGTTGGTTTTTCCATTTTCTGCTTCGGCGCTTCGGTGATCATGTCTTCGAGCGCGGCACCGGCGGGGATCATTGGGAAGACGTTTTCCGTTTTGATGCACTCGGCTTCGATGATGCAGGGGCCGTCGTTGTAGTCGAGGGCCTGCTGCAGGACGCGCTCCACATCAGCGGGGCGGCGGATGTGCCAACCTTTGATGCCGTAGGCTTCGCCGAGTTTGACGAAGTCGGGGTTGCCGATGAGATCAACGCCGCTCTCGCGGTTCTCGAAGAAGAGCTCCTGCCACTGGCGGACCATGCCGAGGTAGCTGTTGTTCAGGATGAGGATCTTGATGGGCAGCTTGTGGATGGCGGCGGTGGCAAGTTCAAAAAGGGTCATCTGGAAGCCGCCGTCGCCGGAGATGGAGACCACCAGCTTGTCCGGACAGGCGAGCTGCGCACCGATGGCCGCAGGGAAGCCGAAGCCCATGGTGCCGGCACCGCCGGAGCTGAGCCAGTGGTAGCTCTCGTCGTTCTTGTAGAACTGCGCGGCCCACATCTGGTGCTGACCGACGTCTGTGGAGATGATGGCCTTGCCCTTGGTGAGGGTGTAAAGTTCATCAATGACCTGCTGCATGCGGAGGCCGCCCTGCTTCTTGTAAGAGAGGGGGAACTTCTTCTTGTAGCCGTCCAGCGTGGCGAGCCAGTCTTCGGTGGGCAGTTTTTCGACCAGGGGAAGGAGATCGCTGAGCGCGGCCTTGGCATCGCCCTTGATGGTGACGTCCACCTTGATCATCTTGTGGAACTCGGCCGCATCGATGTCGATGTGGATGAGCTTGGCGTTGCGGCCAAACATGGTGGGCTTGCCGATGATGCGGTCATCGAAGCGGGAGCCGACGTTGAAGATGAGGTCGGCTTCGACGATGGCCTTGTTCGCATAGGCGGTGCCGTGCATGCCGAGCATGCCGAGGGAAAGCGGGTGCGTTTCCGGGAAGACGCCTTTGCCGAGCAGGGTCGTGGTGACAGGGCAGCCGAGGGTTTCAGCCAGCATGAGCAGTTCTTTGTCGGCACGGGCGATCATGGCACCCTGACCGGCGAGGATCACGGGGCGCTTGGCACCTGCGAGCAAACGGGCGGCTTCTTTGATACCTGCCTGATCAATCTTGAAGTTTTCTTCGGGATGATAGCCGGGGAGATCCATCGGCTCGTCAAACGTGCCGGTGAAGGGGCCTTGGCTGAAGTCCTTGGGGATGTCGATCAGAACCGGACCTGGACGGCCGGTGGTGGCGATGTGGTAGGCCTCCTTGGCGATGCGGGGCAGGGAATTGGAGCTCTTGATCAGGTAGTTGTGCTTCACGACCGGGGCCGTGATGTTGAAGATGTCGGCTTCCTGGAAAGCGTCCTTGCCCAGCATCCAGCTGACGGTCTGACCGCAAAGGACGATCATCGGAACGCTGTCCATCTGAGCGGTCATGAGGCCGGTGATGGTGTTGCCAGCGCCAGGGCCGGAGGTGACGAGAACGACGGCGGGCTTGCCAGTGGCGCGGGCGTAACCGTCAGCCATGTGAACGGCACCCTGCTCGTGGCGGACGAGAACGAACTTCATGTCCGTCTTCACGGTCTGCAGAGCGTCAAAGATCGGGATGGCTGCGCCACCGGAGTAGCCGAAGACATACTCGATGCCGAGATCTGCGAGGGTTTTGATGAGCGCCTGCGCGCCGTCCATTTTTTGCTGGCTCATGATGGTTGGGGTGAAAATTGCGATTTAGAGGGGGAGAATGGTTGTGAATTGGAAAAATACAATCGAAAAATAGACTTTTCGGGGGTGAATTAGCCTTGGGTAGCGGCTCGCGGGTTTAAAAATGCCGATTTTTGGGTGATAATTTGGGTTTCACCCGGTTGGATGCATCAAAGTTTGCTGTTTAATGCTCTGCTGGGCCCTGAATGCCAGAAAGGGTGCCCAAAAAGAGTCATCCCGCCGACACACCCTGCTACCAATTCCGGCTCACTCCGAGCGCTGCTGCGATGCCCAAGAGGAGCAGGCTGAGCCAGAACCAGCGGTTGTCGAGCCGGTCCCACCATCGGCGCGACTCGGCTTCCATGGGTGATTCTCCCACTCGCGAATTTTCCATCAGCGTTCGCGAACCTGCACGCAGCACTCCGAACAGCCCCAAGATGCCATCCACAACTCGGACGGCAAAAAGGATGATGTGGCCGATCAGTTCTTCGAGCATGGCGGCAGGAAGATGTCGGTGGGCATGCGGCTCACCAGTATAACGTACGGGCCTTTTTGCAGCCGCGCGGAGTTCTTCGATTACTTCTTGATCCGGTACAGATTCCCCTCGGTGCGGATCAGGAGATCTGAGCCGATCACGGCATAAGACGCGAGGCTGCGTTCGCCGAGGTCGTTTGTGGCGAGGATGCTGAAGGTCTTGCCGGGCTTTACGACGATGCCGAGGCCTTTTTCATCCTGGAGGTAGAGTTTGCCGTCAGCGGCGAGGAGGGAGGCGGAGATGGGGCCGGTGCAGCGTTCGGAGTAGTGGATGGCGCCGGTCTTGGCATCGGCGCAGGTGAGAATGCCGTTGTCGGCCACAAAGTACAGTTCATCGCCGATGACGGCCATGCTGGGATTGTGCGGGGCGGCTTTGTCGATGGTCCAACCGAGGTGGGTGGCGGTGACATCGCCCTTGGAGGAGGCATCCACTTTGATGGCGTAGAGCACGGGTTTGTCGTAGCCGCTGGAGAGGTAGATCATGCCATGCGCGTAAATCGGGCGCGGGACGACGGAGTAGCCCTGATCGTAATTGAAGTGCCAGATTTCGGTGCCGTCCTTGGGGTTGAGCGCGTTCACCACGCCGCTGCCGGGGGTGATGAGCTGTTTCTGGCCGGCCACGTCGATGATGAGCGGAGTGCAGAAGGAGAATTTCTTTTTGGCTTCGGACTGGCGGGCGAAGGTCCAGCGGGCTTTGCCGGTGGCTTTGTCGAGCGCGATTACCTTGGGCTCGGTTTCGGCATCGGCATTGAAGATGAGGATGTCTTCAAACAGCACGGGGCTGCTGCCATTGCCGTGCACGGGGGAGTATGCAAACTCCTGCGTGCTCCAGAGCGTCTTGCCGGTGAGGGCGTCCAGGCAGGCGGTGCCGAGGTGGCCGAAGTGGATGTAGAGCTTGCCGTCTTCAAAGATCGGCGTCGGGCTGGCGTGGCTGTTTTTGCGGTGGGCGCGGGGGGACTTGGCCTGGAAGAGCTCCACGTCCCACACGGGCTTGCCATTGCTGGCATCCAGCGAGATCACGCGCAGAGAGCGGTCGGCGGTGGCCTCCTCCTTGCCGCTGAGAGAGACTGCCGAAGTGAGGAAAATGCGGGTGCCCGCGACCACGGGGGAGGACCAGCCAATGCCTGCGACGGGTGTTTTCCAGGCGATGTGCGAGGTGGGGCTCCACGTCAGCGGGAGGTTCTTGGCGTCTGAGTGGCCCTGAGCGGCTGCGCCACGGAATTCAGGCCAGCTGGGGGCGGTGGGCGCGGGCGCGGTTGGAGCGGCTGATGAAGTGACAGCCAGCGCAAGACCAGCGGCGGAGAGGAGGGCGTTTTTGGAAATCATGTGGCGCTTCATACGAAGGCTAAAGCGCGTGACGATCAAAAAAACACGCGGTTTGAGGCTTTGGTGAAGCTTGACATCGAGCATGTGGTCCTAAACAATTACAGCATGGAACTCACGCTTACCGGGCCCATTGAAGCCTTCATTCAGCGCCAATTGGCTCAGGGTTACAAAGATGCAGATGAAGTCGCGCGTCAGGCGTTTTTGCGCTGGATGAGTGAAGAGTCTGAGGTACCGCCCCATGTTCAAACGCGACTTGATGAAGCGGCCGCAGGGCGTTTTATCCCTGGGGATCGATCCAATATCCAACGCATCATCGCCGCAGCCTGATGCCCGTGAGATACGATGAGAGCGAGTATGTGTTCTGCGATTTGCAGGCCATCTATCGTTACATCCGTCAGGATGATGAGGAAGTCGCCCGCCGCTTTCTGGAGTCCGCATACGATTCCTTCGAGTTCCTGGCGGAGAATCCTATGAGTGGTCGTGCGCGGCCTGAGTTCGCCCATGCAGGTCTTCGATCCTGGCGGGTACAAGGCTTCCGCAATTATCTCATCTTTTACCGCATGGGAAATGACTGCCTGCAAATATGGCGGGTGCTTCACGGCTCACGCGATCTTCCGGCGATGATGAAGTGAAGATGTTACTCAGGCAGCTGCTGGGTGCTTCAAGGATGACTACTTCTTCAGGCCCGAACTGAGTGCTGTCGCCAGTTCTTGCGCCTCTTTCTGCGTCGTTAAAAGTCCAGAGATTTGAAGGACTCCTCCGAACTTGGACGCTTGGATGACCGGTGCGGAAACGACTTTTCCATTCACCAAAATCGCCAGTTGGTCCCCTTGATGCTTCGCAGCTTCATCATCGAAGCGTTTGGTCCCTTCAGCGGTGAGTTTCACTACGACCAGCCATGAGCCTTGATTGTTCTCATCTGCAGCAGCTTTGGCCTCTTGTACATGGCGCTGATTGATGACGATATCTGGTGCCAGCCAAAGTGGTTCCGTACCCCATGCGGCTTTGATCGCTCTAGGTTGTTCCGTTGGCAGGGCATAGCGCATCTCCAGGAGATCTGCGGACAGGAGTTGTGCCGGCAGAAGGAGAACAGCGAGAAGCAGGCTGGAGAGCTTCATGAGATCAAGCCCCTTCCGGCAGCGCCACGTAGGGTTCTTCGTTGAGGACGACTTTCTTGGAGCCGCTGAGGAGCTTGATCCATTCGACGAGGCAGCCGAAGAAGATGATGGCGACGGCGAGGAGAAAGAAGGCGGTGACGCCGGTGTCGACGTTGAAGTTGAACTGCTGGGCGGCCCAGGTTTTCATTTCGACGGGAGTGCCCCCCTTGGCGAGTTTGTCACCATACATTTTGGCACCGGCGATGAAGCCCATGCGCGGGTCTTGGTCGAAGAGCTTGATGTAGCCGGCGGCGAAGGTGGCGCTCATGAGGAAAACCAGAGGGATCACCGTGACGAGGAGGTAGCGGGCCTTGCCCATCTTGATGAGGATGGTGGTGCCGAGGCAGAAGGCGATGACGGCGAGGAGCTGGTTGGCGATGCCAAAGAGCGGCCAGAGGGTGTTGATGCCGCCAAGGGGATCAACCACGCCTTGATAGAGGAAGTAACCCCAAGCCGCGACGAGCAAGGCGCTGGCGAAGACGTTGGCGGGGAGGCTGCGGGTGTTGCCCAGCGGTTTCCAGATGCCGCCGAGGAAGTCCTGCAGGATGAAGCGGCCCACGCGTGTGCCGGCGTCGATGGTGGTCAGAATGAAGAGCGCCTCAAACATGATGGCGAAGTGGTACCAGAAGGACATCCAGGCAGGGCCAAAGGCGCGGGCGAACATCTGTGCCATGCCGACCGCAAAGGTGGGGGCGCCGCCGACGCGGCCAAACATGGTCTTTTCGCCGATGTCGGCGGCCAGTTTTTCCATGCCTGCGACGGTGACGGGGAATCCGGCATTGGAGATGACTCCAACGACTTCGGTTGGGGCCATGGTTTTGTTGATACCGGCATTGATGGCGAAGTATTCGCCGGGCTGCAGCGCGCAGGCGGCGACGAGGGCCATGAGGGCGACGAGCATCTCGGTGATCATCGCGCCGTAGGCGACGCTGCGGATGTCGGCTTCGTTGTCGAGCAGCTTGGGCGTGGTGCCGGAGGAGATGAGCGCGTGGAAGCCGGAGATGGCACCGCAAGCGATGGTGATGAAGACAAACGGGAACACGCTGCCGAGGAAGACGAGGCCGGTGCCGTCCACGAACTTGGTGAGCTTGGGCATCTGCAAGTCAGGTGCGACCCAGATGACGACGATGGCGAGGACGGCCACGGTGCCGATCTTCATGAAGGTGCTCAGGTAGTCGCGCGGGGCGAGGAGCATCCACACGGGGAGCACGGAGGCGGCGAAGCCGTAGATCATGATGGACCAGGCGATGGTCTCGCCTTTGTAGTCGAAGAAGTGCTCGATGCCCCAGGCCTTGAGGTTGCTGCCCGCCCACACGCTGACGAGCAGGCCGATGATGCCGAAGATGGTGATGTTGCGCACGCTGACGCCGAAGATGGTGTGACCAAAGCCCATGATGAAGGCCAGCGGGATGGTCATGACGATGGTGAACAGACCCCAGGGGCTCTCTGCGAGCGCCTTCACGACCACGAGGCCGAGCACGGCGAGCAGGATGGTCATGATGGCGAGGACGGAAACCATGGCCACGAAACCGACCACGGGGTTCACTTCTTCCTTGAGCATCTGGCCCACCGATTTGCCGCCACGACGGATGGAGGCGAACATGACGATGGCATCATGCACACCGCCGCCGAGGGTGGCACCGATCAAGATCCACAGCATGCCGGGCAGGTAACCAAACTGTGCCGCAAGCACGGGGCCGACGAGCGGGCCCGGGCCAGCGATGGCGGCGAAGTGATGGCCGAAGACGACCCACTTGTTGGTCGGAACGAAGTCCTTGCCGTCCTTGTGAGTCACCGAAGGAGGTGCGCGATGTTTGTCGAGCACGAGCACTTTGGTGATGAGCCACTTGCTGTAAAAGCGATACGCGACCGCAAATGAACACAAACCCGCCACGACGAGCCACAGGGCATTGATGGTTTCACCTTTGTGCAGTGCGGAGAATGCGACGGAGCCTGCTCCGAGAAGGGAGATGGCGATCCAGATGAGGACTTGAAGGGGCTTGGGCATGGTCTGTGAAAGTAGTCCAGTTGCGCTGCAACTGGAGTTTGTTTGGAATGGAATAAGAGGGACCAGTTGCGGCGCAACTGGACTACTTTTTGGCTGGCTTTGGCGGCGGTGGGGCGACGTAGGGTGGATTGGTCATCGCGCCGGGGGCGGTTTCCTTGAGATTCGGTGGCACATCGGCCTGGACATCGCCCAGTGCCCATTTCACGCCGCCGATGAGGATTTCCTG
>NZ_JBIPNG010000547.1:0-4037 GCF_044373815.1 Prosthecobacter sp.
TGAGGCTGGCGCATAGACGCGTTCATGGCTTTTTGTAGGAAGCCGGTCGCTGCTGGAGCTTAACGGTTGCGGCTTGGAGTTTGGCACGCAAGTCTGAATCTTTAGGTTCTACCAAATCGAAACAAGTAGCTTCAAACCACAACGACATGATGGTTTTTGCTCCATCGACTATGTATGGGATGTTAACTATCTTTTTGCGGAGACGTAATCCCTTGGAACCTCTCACGCTCGCCTTCTGTTGAACCCATCGAATCACAGTCCTTCCCACTACGTAGTAGTCAGAGTGAACTACGTTATTTCTGAATTCTTCGGCGGCTTTGAGATAATTGCATGCGACACCACAAAGTTCTTCCTTTGTGGAATTAGCGCTCTTTCGGTGCAGTGCGGCAAAAAGGTCCACCTTCTGCCCAAAGCTCATAGCCGCACCGAGAATGCGCTGCTCTTCTTCGCGTCTCATGCCCAGCAATCTTCCAAGCTGTTCAGTTAGCGCTAATTCTGTTCGCTGAAACGCTACAACCACCGCACCAATTGCTCGGAAAAGATTGTCTTGGTCTTCTAATCCAGATCGCACAATGGGGAAATTTTAATAAACTTGAATTGCTCGTTTTAGAAAAAACAGTATCGCGCCGGCCTAGTTCCTCGAACTGACCCCGCAGAATTAGCCGCTACAGAGCGCTTGGGCTAATCACTTAATGCAGCGAATCGCGGAGTGGCGAGCTGTTAAGATGGTGCGCGATGCAGGGTTCGAACCTGCGACCCTTGCCGTGTGAAGGCAATGCTCTACCACTGAGCTAATCGCGCGAAAATCGTGGGGCGGAGTCTTTAAGCGGGCTTCGGCATTGGAGCAACCAGAAATTGCATGGCTGAAGAGCGATCATTCTGATCCATCCGTCCTTCGGCTCTCCCACCGCCCCGAACCGGGGATCTAGATGGTCCCCGCCTACACCCGTCGCAGCCGGAACTGCTGCAGGTATTTGAGCGGGGTCATGCCCATATGGCGGTGGAAGTGGTGGGTGAGGGCGCTTTGATCGCAGAAACCCAGATCGCGGGCGACATCTGAGATATTGGCCCCTTCGCGTTGCAGGGCTTCGCAGGCGGCCTGGATGCGCAGCTTCATGATGAAGGCCTGTGGGCTGGCACCAAAGGTCTCCACAAATTTGCGGTGCAGCTGGCGCGGCGAAAGGTGGACGATCTGCGCGAGCTCCGTGATGGAGACGCCGGTGCGGAAGTGGTCGCGGATGTAGGCGAGGGCGCGGTCGATCTGCAGGTAGGGCTGCAGCATCTGCTTTTTGCCCTCAAAGCTCTGCACGGTGCCCATGATGCCGATGACGCGGCCTTTGGCATCGGTCAGCGGCAGCTTGTTGGTGACGAACCAGTCCGGCAGGCCCTGATCAGTGAAGAACAGCTCCACGATGTTGAGCTGCGCCTTGCCAGTACGCAGCACTTCCTCGTCATCCCGCCGGAAGTTTTCCGCGAGGCGGGCAGGGAAGAGGTCGAAGTCGTTTTTGCCGACGATGCCGGCTTCTTCGGTGATGCCGAAGCGGTCCATGAACCGGCGGCTCGCGCACATGAACCGGAAGTCGCTGTCCTTCGCAAAGAAGGCCAGGTCCGGCAGGTGGTCGAACAGCCGGTAAAAAGGACTGTCCGCACTGACACGACGGATGAAACGTTCGCGCAGTGCGGCAGGAGATTCGGGGCGTGGCGGTGGGCTGCTCACGCCCCAGTGTCAACCATGTGGATCAAAAGCGCAAACGCAGCCCGGCATAGGCGCCGGTGCCCATGATGGGGAAGCCGTAGTTTTCCTGAAACTTTTGACCGAGCAGATTTTCCACTCGGGCAAACAGATCAAGGTGATCGTTCACGCGCCAGTTGGCCGAGAGCCGTACGTTGACATAGTCCTCCAGGTCGCTCTGGCCTGTGGGGGTAAAGTCCTCGCGGTCGGCCACATAGAGGGCACTGAGATTGAACGTCACATCCTTCACCGGTTGGAAACGGATGCCGCCAGAGACGGAATGGCGCGGACGCCGCACCAGACGGGCGGCGTTCGTATTGTCATTGGCCTCCAGATACGTGTAGCTCAGGTTCACGCCAAACATCGTGCAGGGATTCCAGTCCAGGCCGCTCTCCAGGCCCTGCGTGGTGGCGGAGCCGACAGCCACGGGAATGTAGAGCGGCGGCAGGTACTGGTAGGTGTTGCGCAGGTCATTGTGAAAGTAGGTGGCGCGCAATGACAGCTTGTTCTGGAACAGCGGCTGGGTGATGCCGAACTCATAGCTGCGGCTGCGCTCCGGAGTGAGCAGGTCGGGGTTGCCGCCAAAGACAGGCGTCAGGTCCTGCGGCGTGGGCGGGGTGTAGGCCGTGCCGTAGTTGGCATGCAGGACGGTATGCACCACCGGCACCAGGTAGCTGATGCCACTGCGCCAGGTGAAGGCGTTGCTGAAGTCAGAGTACTCGTCGTAGCGCACACCGCCGATGAGGTTGAAGCCCTTGAAGAGCTCCGCCTGCGATTGCAGGAACAGCGCATAGTTTGTCTGCGACTGCGAGATGTCCAGCATGCTCGCGGTGTCATTGTAGCGGCTGATCTTTTGATCTTGAAACCACGCCCCTGCGGTAAGCGTCCATTTGTCCGTCACCTTCACGATGCTTTTGTACTCCAGGAAGTCAGTGCGTGAACTGGTGCGGTTGTTAGGACTTAAGAAGCCGCCCATGCCGGTGGCCGTCTGTCGGAACTGACTGTGCGAAAAGGTCAGCGACTGCGTCCAGCGGTCGTTGGTATTCCACACCAGCCGAGGCGAAATGCTCCAGAATTCAGAGAGCACCTGGGCATCTGGATCCACGGCATAGAAGGGCCCGGGCGTGCCGGACTGCGCGTTGTAGTAGCGCGTGTCGAGATCAAAGCGCAGGCTGTCGGCAAGCTGGTAGCCCACCTTGCCGGCGAGGCTGGTCTGCCTGAACTGGCCGTTCTGGCGCTGCCCGTCGATGTCTGTGCGGCTGGCTTCAAAGCCCCAGTCCAGCTTGCCGATGGCACCGATGGAGCTGACGCCTTCGCGGAAGGTGCCGTAGCTGCCGGTTTCAAAGAAAGCCGTGGTCTTCGGTTTTTCCAAACCTTTGCCACTGCGGGTGATGATGTTGATCACCCCGCCCATGGTGCGTCCCCCATAGAGACTGGCAGCGGGACCGCGCAGCACTTCGATGCGCTCCACATTGTCCAGCGTCATGGTTTCGAGGTTGAATGAACCAGCGAGGTTTGCTGGAAGTGGCCTGCCATCAATCATCACTGCGGTGTCCTTCGTGGTCGTGCCACGCGTCAGCACGGTGGCCACATTGCCGGGGACACCGTTGGTGGCGATGGTCACGCCGGGGACATTGCGCAGGGCATCAATGGCAAAGCGGTACTGCTGCTCTTCGATCTTCTTCCGGTCGATGACCGTGACGCTGCTGGCGGTGCGCCAGGATTCCGTTTCAGACATCGTCGCGGTGATGACGACTTCAGGGATGTCTTGTGTCTTCTGCTGTTTCTTCGCGGGCGTCTGGGCCACGCTGATTTGAATGGCGGCTAGGAGCGCCGCCGTGATCGCTGCGCAGAGGCGGCGACCAGAGTGTTTCTGGAGGTACATGTCGTTGGGGTGTTCATTGGTTCGATGAAATCATCCGCGCACCGCCACATGGCGGGGCGGATGATGTGTTCGCAGCGAGATGTTCGGACTCCGGGTTTGCGCGATGTTTGACCACCGCTCCTCGCCTCCGCCTTCACCAAGGATTGCTCCCGATTGGCTGTGCTCCATGTCCGCAGACATGAATGGAGGGTCGTTACCCGATACCGCAGCGCCACTGTGGCCGGTTCTCACGGCCTTCCCTGCATCTGCGAACGGCTGCACGGCGCTTGCACGCCATGCAGATAAAGAAAACGGGGAGCACCACGAGGATGCCCGCCGCCATGGATTGTCATAGGCTCCGAGCTTAACCGGGGCAACCGGAAACTCAGCCTTGCAGAAACCCGCATCACCACTCATGCAAAGCGCACCCATGAAACGCAT
>NZ_JBIPNG010000142.1:0-13611 GCF_044373815.1 Prosthecobacter sp.
AGTCCCCCCATTTTCCCTCAATTTCTCCAACCGGCTCTGAACCGAACAGCGCCCCCCAAACAGATGCGGAAGCTTGGATATTTGGGCAGGTGACGCCGTTCCACCCAGGCCAGGACCACCACCTATACTACTGACCATCAACACATTGCCAAAAACCCCACCCTGCCCCACCTCCGGCAGCACCATGACTTCGCCCTCCGGCAGTGAAACATCCTTTGGCCCTTCCACACCAATTCGAGTCTGCGGCACCTTGCGCACCATGGCACTCATCTGCCTCATGCTGACTCGATGTTCCAAATCTTGCGAAGCCTTCACACTCGCCTGAGTCTGCCCCGCCGGAATGAAGTCCACTTCCTTCTTGGCGATCTGCGTACCGACGATGATCACCCCAGCCAGCAGCAACAAACCGCAATGCACCGCAATGCTGAGCAAAAGCGAACCACCGCCGATCTGTCGCCAGCAGCGCAGCCACATTGAAGTGCGCACCTGCGGTAGTGGTGCCGCATCTTCCACCATGACCGCCTGCAAGATGGGTTCAGCAACAGGTGGTGGCTGAAACCGCTCCCAGCCGGGTGGCACTTGATACGCAGTCGGCTGATGGGGATCGTTCGTGTTCATGGCGGCGTGGAATCACACCGCATGACGCTGCACTGAAGATCCTCTTGGGATGAATTTATCGACCGCGCTGCAAATGCCTATACGGCAGCGCCTGCAAGTTGCTGCTGCAAGGTCCCGGCGTATCCACCCACAGCATGCGGGCGGCGATCTTGTCATATGCACGGCGATGAGCCACGGCGGCCTTGACGGCGACCACCGAGAGATTTTCCACTGCGATGCCCTGGCTGTGCCACTGGCCGAGATCAAAAGGTGGGGTCTTCACACTGGTAATGAGGATGGTAAGGCCCGCATGCCGGACCACGGCGCAACGGCCCATGTCGAAGGCATCGCCGCACATGCTGGCGAGATGGCTGTTTTTGTCTTCGAGTTCAAAGCGTCCGTCGTTCAAGGCCACGAGTTCGACTTCGAGTTCGAACGGGCCTGCATCCAGACGACTGCCTTTGCCACCGAGTGCAATTTTGCGCGCCCCGGCTTCAATCTCGCTCACGGACTGCGGATCGTTGATGCAGGTGGCAGCATTCGGAATGCCATGGCGAATGAGCGCACGCAGCAGCCCGGTGCAGTCTCCGGGGGCACCGCCACCGATGTTGTCTGAGGGCTCCACAAGCACGGTCAGGCCTGCAGGCAGCGGCTTGAGTTGTTCGAGAACTTCATCCGCAGACGGATCGGTGATCTGGCCGAGGTGACTGAGTTCATGCGCACGCTTGCTAAGCGCTTCCAACGGCTGCGTTGCATCCGCCGTGGTGCAGGCGACAAAGCTGACACCGGTGTCCGGCGTGTCGGCAAAGCTGAAGCCTGCGACAATGTTCATGGCCCAGAGCGAATCGCTCTCGCTTTCAAACTGCCGAGCCATCGTTTCCAGCGTCAGCATGGGATCATTCGCCGTACCGGTCCCGGTGGGCGGCCAGTTTATGCCGGGCTGCAGGAGCTGCATGTGCGGACGCTGGCCCGAGGTGAGGCAGCGGTTCAGCAGGCGCGCAGCGATCAATCCGGCCTCGCGTGCGTCAGTATGCGGATTTTCGCGGTAACCTACCAAACAGTCAGCCAGCGCGGCCATCTGCGGGGAGAAATTGGCGTGCAGATCGAAGACACCAAAAATAGGAACCGTGGTGAGGGTGCGCAGTCGGCGGAGGATCTCGCCTTCCACATCGAGGAGGGTTTGGGAGACCATGGCACCATGCAGCACGAGGTAGATGGCGTCGTAGTCGGCTTTGGCAGCAGCGGGGGCGATGTCATTCCAGAACTGCTCGATGACGTCATCCGCCACGGTGACGGAAGGCTGCGCACGGTAGTCAGCGGTTGGAATCATCTGCCAGCCGAATTCGTCCGCTAATTCAAGGACGCCTCCGAGCGGTGAGGAGTCGCCCTTGCTGGCCCAGAGTTCCTCTCCGCGCCGGATTTGGAAATCAGAGAGCGGGGTGAGGCCGTCGAGAAATGTGTGGGTCTCGTGGAAGAGACCGGCGATGAGGATGCGCATGGTGGAAGATTAACGCACAATGACGCGCGTTCCTGGCCGGATGAGTTGCGGAAGTCGAATGGCGTCCCAGTTGGCAAAGCGGACGCAGCCGGCGCTGCGCGTGCGGCCAATGGTGCGCGGCATGGCGGTGCCGTGCAGGCCGATGCCCGATTTGCTCAGGCCGCACCAAATGACGCCGATGGGGCTGTTCGGCCCGGGTGGAATCTGGAAGGCCTCCTCCCCGCGCACGCCCTCTTCGAGGAACTGCTTGTCGTAGCGGAAGGTGGGCGTGGCCATCATGGTCACCACTTTCCAGGTGCCAACCGGGATGAACTGCGGCTTGCCGGGGGTGATGGGGAATGCGGCCAGCATCATCTCCTTGTCGCTGTAGATGGCGGCCATGCGCTCCGTGGTGTCCACCACGATGGTGTGGCTGCTGAGGGTCGCATCCGTTTTGAAGCCCTGCATGGGCTTGATGTCCTCGATGCGGAAGGACTTCACGTTGGGCACCACGATGATGTCTCCGGGCTTGAGCGCGGCCATGTTCTTCTTGGGATTGATGGCGGCCACGAAGGACTCATCCGTGTGGAAGCGCTCGGCGATGAGCTCAAGCATGCTGCGGTAGGCCATGAAGGGATAAACCGACGCCTTTTCGTAGTCCTCGGGCAGGTCAGCGGTCACGTAGCGGGTCAGGATGGGCTGAATCTTGAACGCGGCGAAGATGATGGGCACTTCGGCTTCCGCTGCCGCCTGAATGCGCGCCCAGTTGTAGAGATCCTTGTGACCGTGCGCGAAGTTGTAGTTCACCACCGCCTTGTAGGTGAACTCACCGATTGCTCCATCCAGCTTGCCGGGGCCGAAGAGGTTTTTGTCGAGGAAGATCTGGATGCGCAGGATGGTGTCGCGATCCTTGGGCACGGAAGGGTCGTCCTTGGCGGGTCCCAGATCCTGAGCGTGGGCCGCAAGCGCAAAAAGGCAGAGCAGAAGGAGGTGTTTCAGCATCGCCTCCATGCTAATTCGCCTTCGGCAATGAGCAAGAGAGTGCGAATCCTTGCCTGAAACGGATATGGCGCTTAGCTTTTCGGCATCCATGCCCGTCACCGTCACCGATTCCCGCACCCCGGAACAACTCCGCCAGCACTACGAAGTGGAGCGCGAACTCGCAGACCGGCTGCGAAATGCGACCAAGGAACAGCGGCGCACGCTCTACTCCGAAGTCTATGACGAGCTTTTCAAACGTGTGCCGCAGCACCCGCAGCATACGAACAAGTCCTCCCCTGAACGGCTGGCGGCCGATGTGGCGGAGAAGATGGAGATCCTGACGCCCTTTTTGACGCCGAAAACGGTGTTTCTCGAAGTCGGGCCCGGAGATTGTGAGCTGGCCAAAACGGTGGCGGCCCAAGTCGCCCAAGTGCTGGCGGTGGATGTGTCCGATGAAATCACCCGCAAACGCGTGCTGCCGGAGAATCTGCGGCTGGTCTTGTCTGACGGCAGCACCATTCCCGTGGCACCGGGCAGTGTGAACGTGGCCTACAGCAACCAGTTGATGGAGCACCTGCACCCCGAGGATGCGGTGGAGCAGCTGCGTCACCTGCATGCCGCGCTGGCCCCCGGTGGCGTCTACCTTTGCATCACCCCCAGCCGACTCACCGGGCCGCACGACATCAGCTGCTTCTATGACCGTGAGGCGATCGGTTTCCACCTCAAGGAGTATACGGTGGGTGATCTTTCGGCGCTCTTCCGGCAGGTTGGCTTTGCCAAAACACGCATCATTTTCGGCGGGCGCGGTAAATTCATGCTGCTGCCAACATGGCCGGCGGTGATCTGCGAGAAGCTGCTGGACTTGCTGCCCCATGGCCTGCGCAAAGCGATCGCACTCAAGCCGCCGTTTCGGTGGCTGTTTGGTGTGCGGCTAGCGGGGTTTAAGGGGTGAGAAAGTTGACCAGTTGCGCTGCAACTGGAGGATTCCGGACCAGACCAGTTGCGGCGCAACTGGACAACTTTACTCCCGCAGCGACTGCAACCAGCGGTCGAGCTGCTGCATGAGTTCGGGAGGGCCATCATTCGGGAAGTTGTCGATCAGCCAGGTGACGTCCTCGCGGGCACCGGCCTTTTCACCGAGGCGCTGACGCATCTGGGCGCGGGTGAGGCGTTCGGCGGCGGACTGGGGATCGATGGCGAGGAGTAGGTTCAAATACGGGAGGGATTCGCGCAGGGAGCGGCTGTCATCGAAGACGCTGCTCATGAGATTGCGCAGCATGCGCAGGAGGATGGCCTGCTTGGTGGTGGGAGAGAGGGCGCCCTCGGGGAAATGGCCATCTTCGGTGAGGTCCAGCGCCGCCTGCTCCACGGTGACGAGCTTGCCATGCTCAAAGACATCCACGAGCTGGAGTTCGCCTTCGGGGCCGTCGCGATAGCCCACCATGAATTTGCCGGGGAGCGGCACGCCAAACACGCCCTGCACGCCGAGTTCGGAGGCCAGCTCGACGTAGAGCACGCTCAGGGTGATGGGCAGGCCTTCGCGGTCATCGAGGACTTCATTGAGGTAGCTGTTGGAGCGGCTGCCGTAGTCGCCGCGGCTGCCGTGGAAACCGTTCTCTTCAAAGAGGTAGCGGCTGAGGCGTTTCACGGCGGGGATGGTTCCTTTGGTGATTTCGGGATCGTCTTTGAGATCGAGCACCATGGCATTGAAGCTGTTCAAGTAGGTGGAGATGTCGATTTCCGGATTGTCGTGACGCGCCAGCAGCAGGGCGCAGCGCAGCAGGTTGATCTCCGGCTCGGGTTTGGCGAGTTCGGCGAGGATTTCCTTGGTCATGGCGCGGCGGTGCAGCTCGTGCTCGAGTTCGCGCAGCTTGGCGGCTTCTTCTTCGAGCTTGCGGCGCTGCTCCACCAGCACGCGGCGGGCGGCTGCGGGGTTTTCCAGCAGGCCGTCCAGAGTTTTGTCGGCGGTGGCTGCGGCGGCGATGTATTCCTCCACCTTGGAGCGGAGCTGGGAGGCGACCTCGGGCTGCAGGGGTTTTTCAGCGAGATCGGTGCCGACGCGGAAATTGCGAAAATCCGCCACGGTCGTCCTGAATTTGCACAGCCCGGCGGAGCCGCTGCGCAGGCCGGTGTCGTCGCTCTCGATGACTTGTTTGCCGTTCACAAAGCAGACCAGGCGCTCAGGCTCGACGCGAACACGCAGGGTGTTCCACTCCCCGGCTTTGTAGGCATCGCTGGGGACATCGGCGAGGATGGTCCAGGAATAGACATCGGGACCGTTGAAGCGAGTGAGGCGCAGCTTGCCGCCCGAGGCATAGAAGCCGTAATGCTTTTCCGCGCCATCCGAGCAAAAAGTAAGGCCCGCAGCACCAGATTCGTCATCGAGCCGCACCGTCACCGAGGTCTCAAAGGTGCCCTCAGGGACCTTTTGCGTGGAAAGGCAGAGCGCGCGACCGCCGAAACCTGCGCCGGGGAACTCAGAGCGGATGACGCCGGCATGCTGCGTCCACTGTGCGCCCAGAAAGGTCTGCCACTGCTTGGGATTCAGCGCGCCGATGGTCAGCCAGCGGGACATGGGCACGGGGTTCGGTTTTTCGATGAGGGTTTTGAGGTCGTTCACCGGCATGGCGAAGCCGAGGTTTTCGGTCTTGAGAGACTTCAATGTGAGCAGCCCCAGCACGTTTCCCTGCATGTCCAGCAAGGGGCCGCCGCTGTTGCCTTTCTCGATTGGCACGGCGACCTGCAGCATCTCCAGGCCGTCGATGTCGCGGGTGGCGGAGAGCACGCCCTGCACGATGCTGAAAGCCAGACCTTCCGGCGCGCCCATGGCGACGATGGGATCGCCCTGGCGGGCTTTGCTGGAATCTCCCAACGGCAGGGTGGTGAGGCCTTTGGCGTCGATCTTGATCAAGGCGAGATCGTGATGACTGTCGCTGGCCTGGACGACGGTGACATCGTGGGTTTTGCCGTCGTGCATCTCCACCTGCAGGCGGCGGGCCTCGCCGATGACGTGCAGATTCGTGGCAATGAGGCCGTCCTCGCTGACGATGAAGCCGGAACCAATACCGTCAGTGCCCTCGCGGCCAAGCTGGGTGATTTTGACCAGCGAGGGGCGGATGGAGGCGGCCAGCTCGGTGGCGGTGCGGGCGGGCGCCGTGGGTTTGGGGGCAGGATTGGACGCTGCCTTTGCTCGCGGGGCCGCGTCTGCCTGCCCGATCAGCAGGCTGGTGAGGAGGAGAAAGAAGACGGTGCGCATGGCGGAAGTTTCATGCAGGAAACGCGCCACGCGAGCTTTTACGTGCACCAGAGATCAGCGTCTCTCATCGCCACAGGGATGCCGGGAATCTCCCGAGTCATTCATCGCCAGCGGAATTCTTTCCTTGTCCTGCGAATTTTGGCCTTACTTTTTGGCATTATTACCGGCCTTTGCAGGCGGCTTTAACAACTCATCGCTAATTTGGAAAGCATCTCCTTTTTGCCAGGCGTCGGCCCCTTCAGCGATGGTGCCAGCCTTGATTTTTTCGGCACGATCTGCTTTTATCTTGTTCGAATCTATCCCGAAATCTTTATCCCGTTGCGCCACCATGGATTGATCCCCTTGGCCATCGGCCGTGAAGCCCATCATCAGCTTTGGCAGGCCCAGAGGCAAAGTATCGCCGCGGTCAATCTGCCACGTATGCCACGTTTTTCCGTAAGTGGTGACGAGCTTTTGCATCAGCTCATTTTCTGCCAAGGCAGGGACGCCCGGAGCGGCGAGCTGGCCGCTCATCACTTCATACTTGTGCGAGTGCCACAGTTGTTTTTCCTCTTCCGGCAGCTTTTTAAACAGGTCTTCCGAGATGATGTATTCAATCCCGATGAGTCGGGCGTTCTTGTGGTGAGAATCATAAATCACGCACTGTAAAACATCTTCGTTCTTGTGGGAGCAATAGTGATGAGCCCGCACCTGGCGCTTCATGTCATCGGCGTAAAAGTGAAAGCCGCAGACGTGGGCGTGGATGGCACTGACAGGCCCTTCGCTCTGCAGTAGTTCCGCGCCTGCTTCCAACACCTTCGTCTTCGTTGTCTTCTTGCCTCCAGGTGTCGTGTGGTCATGTTCTTTGCTTCCAGGTTGAGGCATGTCGGCCGGTTGTTGTGCCAGGACGATCGCGGCAAAACCAACAGCACAAGCAGTCCAAAGGGCGGGGCGTGTTTTCATCACATCCTATTCGGAGGGCTCAAAAGGAGCGGACGTACCAATCTCGCTTCAAAGCAGCATGACTTCGAAAAAAGGCAGCCCCCACGTCCAGTTCCCACGCATCACAGATCATCGCCGCTCATCGCCATGTGGAAGCCGGAAATCTCTGGAAAGTGATGCTCATGCGTGAGGATCGTGGTATGGCACCCATGCCCTACCTTCAACTTTCAGGTTTCCACTTTTCCTGCCAGCTTTGTCTTCCTGTTTGCGATTTAGTCTTCACCGATTCAAAGAACTCCCATGCGCCCGACCACGCTTCTTTCCTGTCTAGCCCTCTTCACGTCTGTGTATGCAGAAGAGTTTCCGAAACCCTTTAACACCGAGAAGGGCGACCCCATGCCGGCCGAGGAGGTGGCGCGGACGATGGAACTGCCGAAGGGCTTCAAGTGCGTGGTGTTTGCCGCCGAGCCGGATGTGCAGCAGCCGATTGCGATGAGCTGGGACAAGAAGGGCCGTCTCTGGGTGGCGGAAAACTACACCTTTGCGGAGAACCCCATGCGCTGGGACACCAAGCTGCGGGACCGGATCATCATCCTGGAAGACAAGGACGGCGACGGCAAGCATGACGGCCGGAAGGTCTTCTGGGAGGGAGGCAGCTATCTGACGAGCGTGGAAACTGGATACGGCGGCGTGTGGGTGCTGCACAATGGCACGCTGAGCTTCATCGCCGATAAAAACGGTGACGATGTGCCGGATGGCGAGCCGGAGGTGCTGCTGGACGGATTCAATGTGAAGACCATCGGACACAACATCGTCAATGGTCTGCGCTGGGGTCCGGATGGCTGGCTGTATGGCCGCCACGGCATCACCGACACTTCGAGCGTGGGTGCGCCGGGCACGCCTGCGGACAAGCGCATCAAGATGAACTGTGCCATCTGGCGCTACCACCCCACGCTGAAGGTTTTGGAAACCGTGGCCCATGGCGGCACGAACTCCTGGGGCCATGACTGGAATGCCAATGGCGATTTGTTCATGATCAACACGGTGATCGGCCACCTCTGGCATGTGATCCCCGGCGCTTACTACCGCCGCATGTTTGGCACGCATCTCAATCCGCATGTGTATGAGATCATCGAGCAGACGGCGGATCACTTCCACTGGGACACGGGCGCAGAAAAGTGGGACGCCATCCGCAAAGGCGGAGCCAGCCCGAAGACCTCGGAACTCGGCGGCGGGCATGCGCATGTGGGCATGCTCATCTACCAGGGCGGAGTCTGGCCGAAGGAATACCAGGGCGCCATGCTGAGCTGCAACCTGCACGGCAACCGCATCAACATGGACAAGCTGGAGCTCGAAGGCTGCGGCTACGTGGGCAAGCACGCGCCGGACTTCATGCAGGCCAAGGACAAGTGGTTCCGCGGGATCGACCTCCTCACCTGCCCCGATGGCAATGTCATCGTGTCCGACTGGAGCGACAGCGGCGAGTGTCATGACAACGACGGCGTGCACCGGACGAGCGGACGCATTTATAAGATCGTTTACGGGGAGTCCAAGAAGGGCGAGCGTTCTGACAGCAACAACTGGTGGGCCCGCACGGAGCTGCAGCAGCAGTTTGAAAAAGGTGCCGGGCCTGCACCGCGTGCCCTGCGCGGGCTGGCAGATGCCAGCAGCAAAGTCGGCCTCGTGAGACTTCAAACGGCCTCTGACATGCAGCGGCTGCCGCTTGAAGAACGCTGGCCAATTGCCACCGCTCTGGCCAAGCACGAAGAAGACACGAACGACCGCCAGCAGCCGCTCATGATCTGGTATGGCATCGAGACTGCCGTGGCGGCAGATCCGCTCAAGGGCGTGGAGTTGATCAAGGAAGCGAAGCTGCCCACCGTACGCCGTCTGGTGGCGCGGCGCATTGCAGAAATGATCGAGGCGAAGCCGGAAGCGGTGGATGCGCTGGTGGCGATGATGCTGACGGCAAAAAGTGACAACGTGCTCACCGATATTCTGGAAGGCCTTGCCGCAGGTCTGGAGGGCTTCAGCAGCGCCAAGAAGCCCAAACACTGGGACAGCGAACTTGAGCGTTCACTGATCGGCGACGGCAGTGAGCGGACCATTAAATTGACGCGTGATCTCTCTGTCGTCTTCGGCAGCGGCCGCGCCTCAGACGAGCTCATTGCCATCGTGAAGAATGTCGAGGGCGATGCGAATGCGCGGCTTAACGCCTTTAAGAGTGTGACACGCACAGCCAAGCCGGAGCTGCTGGCCGTGATTCGTGCGCAGATCAATGACAAGGTGCTGGGCACGGTGGCCCGTAACGCACTGGCGGCGTATGACGATCCGAACATTCCGAAGGCGATGCTGAATCCCTGGCCCGGCCGCAGCGAAGAGCAGCAGGCCGCGACGGTGGCGACGCTGACCTCACGCCCGAGCTACGCGAAGGCGCTGCTGGAAGCGATCAAGGCGAAGAAGGTGCCAGCGACGGCGATCTCCCCTTTCCAGGCGCGGCAGATCCGCAGCCTAGGTGATGAATCACTCAATACCCTGCTCACCGAAGCCTGGGGCGAGATTCGCGACACACCGGAGGCCAAGAAGGCTGAGTTTGCAAAATGGGAGGGCCTGCTGAAGCCGGACGTGGTGGCGAAGGCGGATCCCGCCAAAGGCCGCATGATCTTCATGGCGGCGTGCAGCGCCTGCCACAAACTCTATGGACAGGGCGGTGCCATCGGCCCAGAGCTAACGGGCAGCGACCGCCACAACCTGAAGTACCTGCTTGAAAACATCCTGGACCCCAGTGCCGTGGTGCCTGCGGATTTCCGCGTGAGTGTGCTCAATCTGAAGGATGGCCGCACCATCACCGGCGTCATCCCCGAGCAGACCGAGCGTACGCTGACGGTGCAGACGCCGGCCGAGAGGATCACCATTGAACGCACGCAGATCGTGAAGCAGGCGCAGCTTCCGATTTCACTGATGCCAGAAGGACTACTGGCGGCACTGGGAGATGAGAATGTGAAAAATCTGATCGCCTATCTGATGTCGAACGGGCAGGTAGAAATGCCGAAGTGACGAAGCGTTTGCGATAGCGCAGCCATTCGTCATTCTTATTGCATGCCTCACTTCTTCGACTGGATCGCCGCTGCACGCCCGAAAACACTGGGAGCGGCCATCGCGCCTGTGGTGGTGGGGTGTGCGCTGGGGGCGAAGATTTCGGGACACTTCGACTGGTGGCTGGCCTTCTGCACGCTGGGGAGCTGCGGGGCGCTGCAGATCGCGACGAACTTTTTCAATGACGCGCTGGATTCGATCAAAGGGGCGGACACGCAGGCACGCATCGGGCCCAAGCGCATCACGGCCAGCGGCGTGGCTTCACCGGGAGCGGTGAAGTTTGCGGCGTGGCTGATGCTGGCGGTGGCGACGCTGCTGGCGGTGCCGTTGTTTGAGGCAAGGGGGCTGCCGATTCTGTTCATCGGCATTCCATCGCTGTATTTCTGCTTTGGCTACACAGGCGGGCCGGTGCCGCTGGCGTATCGCGGGCTGGGAGAGCTGTTTGTGATCTTGTTCTTCGGCTTCGTGGCGGTGACGGGCACGGCCTTTGTACAAACCGGGGAGTGGTATGAAGCAGCGGTGGTGGCGGGGTTTCAAATCGGCTGCCTGAGCACGGTCTTGATCGCCATCAACAATCTGCGCGATGTCGCGGAGGACGGGCAGACCGGCAAGAAAACGCTGGCCGTGCGCTTCGGAGTTGGCTTTGCGCGGGCGGAGATCGTTGCACTCATCGTGGCGGCGCATGCGGCGGGGATTTACTGGTTTCAGCAGGGCTGGCCGCGAGCGTTCACACTGCCGCTGATCACACTGCCGATTGGCTTGTTCGTGGCTTGGCGGGTGATTGCTGAACCACCCAGCCGGGGGCACAACCGCCTGCTGGCGATGAGCGGGGGACAACTGCTGCTGTTTGCGGGGCTCATGTGCTGGGGGATTGTGAAGAGTGCGGATGTGATGCGGTGAACACGCCGGGTGCGGTGTATATGACGTAGAAGACTCATACCTGAATGACCGACGCCCCCATCTACGTCCATGAGTACCTCCTGCGCAGCGGCGTGGCGCTGAATGCGGTGTCGATGCGGCGGGTGTTTGCAGGAGCGCTGATCTGCGTGGATGGCGGCTATGGCTGTGTGCATCCATGGCCGGAGTTTGGGGATGCACCGGTGGAGGAGCAACTGCGTTTGCTCAGCGAAGGGGTCACGACCCCGGTGACAGCGATGGCGCTGCGCTGTGCGGAGATCGACGGTGCGGCGCGGCGTGCGGGAGTGAGTTTGTTTGAGGGGCTGGAGATCCCGCGCAGTCACTATTCGTGGAGCTTTGCGACGGACACCGAGGCGCAAATGGAGCGCGTGCTGACGGAAGGCTGGCCCGCGATCAAGGCGAAGGGGTTTGCGAATTATGGTGAAACAACGCGATTCCTCGAAGGCTGCGCGAAGCGGTTTGAAACGCAGGGCGTGCGGTTGCGCGTGGATTTCAACGGCGTGCTGGACCGGCTGACGTTTGGCAAGTTCATCGAGTTCATGCCGCTGCGGGTGTACCGTGCGCTGGATTTCGTGGAGGACCCCTTCCCTTATGATGCGGCGGCGTGGGAGGCCGTGCGGCAGAAGTGGGGCGTGAAGCTGGCTCTGGACAAAGGCTGGAAGGACGGCACGCAGGGCTTTGACGCGGTGGTGGTGAAGCCAGCACGGCGTGACTGGCGCATCGTGGCGGAAACGCATCCGCAGCATCCGCTGGTGCTCACTTCGGCGATGGATCATGCGCTGGGGCAGATGTTTGCCGCGTATGAAGCGGCGGTGGCGCTGTCCGAGGGGCAGGCGCTGGATTTCTGCGGGCTGTGCACGGAGCATCTGTTTGAGAAGGATGAGTTCTTTGAGCGTGTGACATCTCATGGCGGCCATTTGTCAGCGGACCGCAGCGGTGGCGGGCTGGGATTTGGCGAGGTTCTGGAGGCGCTGCCATGGAGACGGCTGTGAATATCGACCCCGATTTCTGGACGGACGGCAGCGTGTGGGTGGGCGTCTCCGAGCACTCGGTGGAAGGGGCGGGCTTGGCCGAAATGGCGCTGCGCGAGCTGAAGGCGAAGGACTGGTGCTTTTTTCAAACGAGCGGGACCGAGGGTGCGCGTAAATGGGTGGGACTGACGAAGCAGGCGCTGCTGATTTCCGCACGCGCGGTGAATGAGCACTTTGGCATTACGGAGCGGGATCACTGGCTGCTGGCGCTGCCCACGCACCATGTGGGCGGTTTTGGCATCCTGGCGCGCGCGCATCTCAGCGGCAGTGTCGTCACCCGGCTGGAAGGGAAATGGAATGCGGCGGCGTTTGTGCAGAAGTGTGAAAATGTGGGCGCAACGCTCGCCTCGCTGGTGCCCACGCAGATCTTTGATCTGGTGGCGGCAGAACTGAGGGCACCGGCCACCATGCGAGCGGTGCTGGTGGGCGGGGGGGCTTTGAATGCAGAGCTGGAGGCTGCGGCTATGGGCCTGGGCTGGCAGGTACACCGTACCTATGCCATGACGGAGACTGGCTCCAGCGTGGCGGCGCAGCCCCGCCCGGGCGCCGAGCTTGAGGTGCTGCCGATCTGGCAGGTGAACACGGATGCGGAGGGCGTGCTCACCATTAGCGGTCCCGCGCTGGCGCAGGGCTATGCGATCTGCGAGGAAGGCCACTGGCGCTGGGAGCCGATACCGGCAGAGGGTCTGCGCACGCGCGACCGGGTGGAGATTATCGAAGCGGAGGGAACACGCCGACTGCGCTTTCTCGGACGCGAGGCAGGGACGGTGAAGATCCTCGGCGAGCTCGTGGCTCTAGGCCCCATTCAGGACCGCATCGAGGCACTACGGCTCAAACTTGGCTCAATCTCGGCAGATGCCGCTGTTTGTGATGTCGCAGACGCTCGCAAAGAAAGCCGCTTGGTGCTGGCCGTGAGCGGCATGACTGAGAGCGAAGCCGCGCAGATGCAAAAAGGCCTCAACGAAACGTTGAGGCCTTTTGAGCAAATTCAAGATGTCCGCTTGCTGCATGCGATACCGCGCAGCGATCTGGGCAAAGTGCTCCTGGCAGGTCTGCGGGAGCTGCTGTGACGATCAGTTTTCCTTTGGAGCCGAGCCATCCAGCGGGGTGATGACCGGGCGGTCCTTCATCTCGGGGGAGATGAGGTAGTTTTTCGGATTGGCCGGATCGGTGATGAAGGAGATGAGGAAGAGCTCCTCAATCTTGTCGGTCAGCGTTTCCTGAGAAGTGCGGACGGTGGCATGGACGTAGCCCTTGTCTTTTTCCTGGACGAGACCGAGCACGATGACTTTCAGAGTCTCCTGCTTCCGCTTTGTGGCTTCCGGGGTGAGCTT
>NZ_JBIPNG010000548.1:0-4018 GCF_044373815.1 Prosthecobacter sp.
GACCCCGCTGGCGACTACATCCGCATCACGCGTGAAATGCCCGGCCGCCGCATCAATCTGGCCATCCCCGAAGAAAGCTCCCTCGTCGAGAAAGCCGTGGGCGCTGTACCGCACTCCGGCAACCAGTGCTTCGAGCCAGATTCCGTTTACAACAAGGCGCTGCTCGAATGGATCACCGCAGGTGCCCCGGATGATGCCGCAGACGTGGCCAAGGTCACCGGCATCGAAGTCTTCCCAAGCCAGATCGTCATGGAAGGCAAGAACGCCACGCAGCAGATCACCGTCCGTGCCACCTACTCCGACGGCACCGACCGCGATGTGACGAACCTCGCGCTCTTCATGTCCAACAACGATCCGACCGCCACCATCGACAAGCAGGGTCTCGTGACCTCCGGTGATCGCGGTGCCGCGTTCATGCTCGCCCGTTTCAATGTTTACTCCGTCACCGCCCAGGTTCTCGTGATCCCTGCGCAGCTCAAGTATGAGCGGCCCAACCTCGCCGAGACCAATTACATCGACACCCTGGTCGACGAGAACCTCCACAAGCTCCGCATCCTGCCCTCCGGCATCTGCACGGACGAGGAATTCGTGCGCCGCGCCTTCATCGACATCGCCGGTGTCTACCCTGAAGCCAAGGACATGCGCGCCTTCCTCGCCGACGCCAACCCCAACAAGCGCGCCGCCTTGGTGGACAGCCTGCTTGAACGCAAGGAGTTCACCGAACTCTGGGTCATGAAGTGGGCCGAGCTGCTGCAAATTCGCTCCGGTATCGCCGGCAACAACAACGTTCCGCCATTCTACAAGAACGCCCTTCTGTATTACAACTGGCTCTCCGAGCGCATCGGCAAGAACGTCCCCATCAATGAAATCGTGGTCGAGCTTCTCGCCGCCACCGGTGGCACCGTTTCCAACCCTGCAGTCAACTTCTATCAGACCGAGCTCGATCAGCTCAAGCTGACGGAAAACGTCGCCCAGGTGTTCATGGGCATGCGCATCCAGTGCGCCCAGTGCCACAACCATCCTTTCGACCGCTGGACCATGGATGACTACTACGGCTTCAAAGCCTTCTTCTCCCAGATCGGCCGCAAGGCGACCGACGACCCGGCGGAAGTCATCATCTACAACAGCAAGGGCGGTGAATCGAGGCACTTCCTCACTCAGGCCGTCATGAAGCCCAAGTTCCTGGGTGGCGACACTCCAGAAATGAAAGCCGGCGAAGACCGCCGCAAGGTGCTCGCCGAATGGATGGCCTCCCCGCGCAATCCCTTCTTCGCCCGCAACATCGCCAACATCACCTGGTCCCACTTCAACGGTGTCGGCGTGGTGGAACCCGTCGATGACGTGCGCGTTTCAAACCCTCCTTCCAACCCCGCGCTTATCGCCGCCATGGCCGAGCACCTGACCGAGTACAAGTACGACATGCGCAAGTTCGTCCGCGACATCTGCACCTCCCAGACCTACCAGCGCAGCACCAAGGTCAACGAGACCAATGCAGGCGACAAACGCAACTTCTCCCACGCCCAGGTCCGCCGTGTGCGCGCTGAAGTCCTGCTCGATGCCATATCCCAGATCACCGACACGCCGAACAAGTTCCAAGGACTGCCTCTCGGTGCCCGTGCCGTGCAGATCGCCGACGGCGCCGTCTCCAACTACTTCCTCACCACCTTTGGCCGTGCCAAGCGTGAATCCGTCTGCTCCTGCGAAGTGAAAATGGAACCCACCCTCTCCCAAGCGCTCCACCTCATGAACGGCGACGCCGTGAATGACCGCATCAAGCAGGGCCGCGTGGTCTTCAAGATGATCCAGGAAAAGAAGAACGACCGCGAAATCGTGGAAGACCTCTTCCTCCGCGTCTTCGGCCGCATGCCTCTGGACAAGGAGTGGGCCAACGTGCAGCAAGCCATCACCGAAGATCCAGCCGCCCGTCAAAACGTCCTCGAAGATTTGTTCTGGGCGCTGCTGAACTCCAAGGAGTTCTACTTCAACCATTGATCGACTGACTGAGCCAAGTTTCGAAGCGGGCGGTAGGGCATCAAGCTCACCGCCCGTTTTGTTTTACCATGCCGATTTTCTACCGTCGCGAACTCGCGAAGGCATTCCACAAGATACCCCTCAAAGACTGAGGCCAACAGCAAGACTGGATACCCACTTAATCCCCGGCATCAGCTTGATGATCCAGTGGGCGAGTATCAATGAGTCATTCAACACCCCGAGCGAACTTTTGCAGTTTCTTAGCAAAGATCAGCAGCAACAAACCGGCAACAGAGGAAATCCAAACCACGCGGGTGAAAATCACCGGCATGGCAATCATTGCATCGCCGGAGACTTCTCCGGCAATGATGCCGGAGAGCACATCTCCGAGGCTGGTTCCCAGAAACCAGATGCCCATCATCTGTCCTGTATAACGATGTGGAGAAAGTTTGGTGACCGCACTCAGCCCCACCGGACTGAGACAGAGTTCGCCGAGGGTGTGACACAGGTATATGCCCAGCAGCCACAGCGGCCAGACTTTGCCAACATCCAGCGCACGATGAGCAGCAATCACTGCAAGGCCGAACCCAAAGGCCAGCAGCAGCATTGCCACGCCCATTTTCGTGGTCATGGAGAGGCTGATGCCCCGCCGGTCCATTCCCTGCCAGAGCAGCGCCACCAGTGGCGAAAGCAGGATCACAAACAGCGGATTGACGGATTGAAACCAGGCTGTGGGAATCACCCATGAGCCAAACTCACGGACCGTGTGTTCTTCGGCAAACACATTGAAAGAGGAGCCCATTTGCTCAAAGCCCGCCCAGAACAAGGCGCAAACGCCAAACAGCATGATGATGAGCCCGACACGCGCTTTCTCATCCCCGTCCAGCCCCCCAAATAGCAGCAGCCACGCAAAGAACAGCGCCGCCACCACCGAGATGACTATTGTAACCGCGTGAGCCAGCCACACCGGATCAAGCGTGATGGCACCAGAAACACATAGGATCACCACCGTCGCCAGACCAATCAGCGCCATGTAGAAGATTACCCACTCACGTTTCAAGTTCTGCCCCGGATGGGCGATTCGCTCCCCCACTCCCTCTAGTGCTTTACGGGTTAGCTGCCATTGTACCAGCCCAAGAAACATTCCCGCCGTCGCAGATCCAAAAGCCCAGCGCCACCCCAGCCCTTCACTTTGCTGCAGCCATCCACTGATCAGCGGCCCCACAAACGCGCCCAGGTTGATCCCCATGTAAAAGATCGTGAAACCCGCATCCCGTCGTTGACCGCCTTCGGGATAAAGGAGGCCGACGAGTGCGCTCATGTTTGATTTCAGCAAACCCGAGCCGAGCGCGATGATCAGCAGGCCGAGAAAAAAGGTCGTCCTCCCGTGCATGGCGAGGATGAGGTGTCCCAGAGCAATGGCGACCCCTCCCCACCACACAGCGCGTTTAGTTCCCAAAAGCCGATCTCCCACCCATCCGCCTGGAAATGCCGAAGCATACACCGTGGCGAGGTAGAGTCCGAAAATGGCCATGGCCTGCTTCTTTTCAAAGCCAATGCCGCCACTCGCCATGGTCATGAATGGCACCATCAATGCCCGCATGCCGTAGTAGCTCCACCGCTCCCACATTTCCGTGAAGAACAGCGTGTAAATTCCGCGAGGATGGCCGGTGGGTTCGGAAGTCATGGCGTGAGAAATCCGCCATCCAAAGACAGCAAGCTCCTCAATGCGAGCTTTTCCTTACTCAGCGACCACCAGCTTCGCCTTAAACTTCACCATCGCCTGCTGGATCAGCGGGTCGTTGTAGAAATCCTCGGGGGGCTTGGGCGCGGCGGCAGGGATGTCAAGCTCAGCGGTCTTCGGTGCCTCGACTTTGGCCGCTGCTTTCGCCTCCACTTGGGGGGCTTCTGCCGGTTTGCTCGCAGAGGCTGGCTCATTCAGCAGTCCCAGGTCAATCTCAGCAAACACGGGGGCTTTGAGGTTCGGATCGAGGACGAGTTCGAACTTCATCGCCTTCTTCGTCATCTCCTGTGCCAGACCTTCCAA
>NZ_JBIPNG010000143.1:0-13549 GCF_044373815.1 Prosthecobacter sp.
CCGCGGCTCGGTGAGCTGGCGTTCTGTCAACAAACGCGGACGCTTTGAGGAAAGTGGCACGCAGGAGGGAGAGCTCGCCGACGCCGCCCCGCTCAAAGGCGAAGAATGGCGTGGCATGGCGGATGGTGGCTGGTGCTCCGTCTCCGTGAACCACCGCTTCATCATCAGCCTCGAAAACAACCTCATGCGCGGTGACAACTGCGTCAGCCTGCTGCGCACGAACCCGCGTGCCGTGCTGGGTCCCAAGTATGACCGCGGCAAGCGCTACGCCATCTGCCATCATCCCGAGACCACCGCCAGCCTGCTCCTCGCCGTGGAGGAATCTCTGGTCAAAGTGACCGAGGACGTTCTCAAAACCGTTCAGCTCAAGCCCGGGCGCGTTAGCTGCGGATTATTTGCCATGCTGGAGCATGCCATCCTCAGCATCTTTCGCGCAAGTTCCGGGGGCACCCCTTCAGACTTCGTCCTGATCGCAGCATGTGAAGGCTCGCTCGCCGTGCTGGTGCAGCAGGAAGGCCAGTGGCGTGACATTCGCTGCCGTAGCGGCCTTGGCCCCGAGGCGGTGGAAACCGCCCTCCAAATCATCAGCCCGCTGCTTGCCAAGGTCCCCCAGGGCAGCCCCGTCTACTTTGTCGGCGACGGCCATGACAGCAAATTCCGCACAGAACTGATGCTGCATCTTGAGAAGGTCGGTGCCGCCGATCTCACTCAGGATGATCTGCTCTGGACCATCATCGGGGAACACTAAGCCACGCACTTCTTATGAACGAATATCTCTGCCATGATTTCAAATCGCCGCGCATCGACACCTCGCGCCGTCTGCCTTCGTCATTCCGTGCCATTCCCGTCATCTTTTACGTGGCGCTGATCGGCAGCGCCTACGTGATGTCCATGGATTACTTCAACTACAAAAAGGCGCTCAAGCAGAAAGTGGACGCCCAGGAGCGCCAGGCGCTCAGCGAAACCCAGCGTGACTCGTTCAAAAGTGAAAAGGCAGATCTCGAGGCCGAGGCCACCAAGGCCGAAAAAGTCGCCCAGTGGATGGAAGGTGCCCGCAACCTTCAGCCTATCGCCGTCAAGATCGCTCGCTCCGTGCAGACCGACACCCGCATCACCCAGGTGGCGCTCGAACGCAATGAGCAGGTGCCCGCCAACATCGCTCTCACCATCCATTTGAACGGCTCCAAGGTCTCCATGGAGCTTGCCGCCATCGAAGCCGCGCTTGGTCAGTTGCTCTACCGCTCCGCCTCACCGCAGCAGACCAAGAACGGCGACGTCGTCGAATACCATTCCACACTCGTCCGCCAGGCGGATTAACCCTTTCACATCTTTCCTGCATGAATCCCAAGCAACTTGCCTGCGTCATCCTGCTCATGATCATCGGTGCGATGACCTACACCGCTCAGATCATCCACAAAACGGTGGCCACGACGCGGGCCGAGGCAGAGGATGCCGAGACCGCCGCAGTTACCGCCGAGAGCGAACGTGCCACGGCTGAAATCGAAACAACGGTGTTCAAGGCCAACACCGAAGAAGTTCGGCGCTTTCTCCGTTCCTGGCTGCCGGCCATCGAGCATGTGCAGACCCAGCAGGAGGCGGAGCAGACCATCCAGCTCAGCCTGCGCGAGCGCGGCATCAGCCTGGTGCGCTCAATTAAGACCGAATCGAAACAATCGGTGGGCAACAAGCTCATCCCCAAATCCGTCATCACCACGCTCACCATTGAGGAAGAGTTTGCCAAGGTGCTCAACTGGCTGGGAGACATCGAACGCCGCCTGCCCACCGCACGCATGAAAGTGGTGCAGATCACCGGCGGCAGCTCGGGCACACAGCTGAAGATGGATGTCTCTTTTGAAACGCCGATTTTTGATCTTGCCGCCGCAGACGCAGACAAGAAAAAGGTCGCGCCAAAGCCCACGCCAAAAGCCACAAAATCCTAGTCCATGAACTTTGCATACAGCTTGCTGCTGCCGGGCCTGATCTTCACTCTCATGGCCGCCTCCAGCCATGCCCAGGAAGCCGCCGGCGAGGAGGGGGAAAAGCGCGTTCAATACCAGCTCGTGCTGCCGGAGGAGAAGACCCCGGAAAATGTGAAGCCTGAGGAGCACAATCCCTTTGAATCCGAAACCGAGGCCCTCAGCCGAAAGTCCACCGGTGACACCGAGGAAAACCGCGTTCGCGACAAGCTTCTCAAACTGCCCGTGGTCGGCACCAAACGCATGGCGGATGGACGCATGCGCGTCCTGCTGGGAGACATCATTTTGGAGACCGGACGCCCCGTCCCTCCGGTGCTGCCGGATCAGATGGTCGAATTGAAGGTAAAAAACATCACCGCGCAGTACATCGAGCTCGCATGGCAGGAAAAACGCCTCACCGGCCTGCCACCGAAGATCATGACCATTCCCATCAACATCTCCCCCCAGGTCCGCTATCAGATGTTTGGGCAGACCGATGCTGAATCAAAAGAAAGCAAGGGCCCCAACGCCAAGATGGAAATGCCGCTGCGCGATCCTTCAGCCAATACGGCAGTCGCCCCGCAAAGTCCTCAGCCCACCGTGGTTGCCGACGAACCTGCACCTGCAGCACCACCACGTGCGCAAGTCGTCGCGGATGATCCGCTGCCCTTCTCTCCGCCCCGCATGGTTGAGCCTCCCGCAGTCGCCCCCGCCACCCCACCCGCACCTGCGCAGCAGCAGGTGACATCGATGCCCGAAAAGCCACTGGAACCCGCTCCTACGGCCCCACCTCCTGCCTCTCCTGCGGTTGAGTCCGTGGTGCGCATGCTCTTTGGCAATCCTACACCTGCCCCCAAATGATCCGCCGCGTCCATCAGCCAGGAGGCTTCACCTCCGTGGAACTCCTGCTGGTGCTCGCGCTTTCTGCCATGATCCTCGGCGGGGCTGTCGTCTCTTATGGCACGCTCATGCGCAGCCAGCCAAGCGTCTCCTCCATGGTGGCCGTGCCGCTGGGGATCATCCGCTCGCAGAATTTTTATGGCACCTCCAGCAGCACGGTCGATGTGGGCATGGCACCCCAATACGGCGCCCTGTCGCTGGCAGAAGAACTGCGTGAGCAGTTTCTCACGGACACACTCAGCGCCACCGCCGTTTACTGCCTTCCCCGTGACGGCATGAACACCTGGAGACCTTCGGTGATCCCCTACAATTCAAGCACCGACGACGAGCTCGACACCCCGCAAAAATTTCGCGCCCACATCATCGCGCGCGCCGGTGTTTCAATTTCACTCTATCGCGACTATCGCAACCCGCTCAATGACGGGACCGCCGTCCCCCAGAACGCCAGCATCTTTGTGCTCGGCTACAGCAAGTATTCCGGCTACCTCAAGGTCAACGCCATTTATGACATCGACCTCATCCGTTTCACCGGCACCACGGAACCCAATGGCATTCACGCCTCGGTCAAACGCTACGCTGACGCCACCTTGAGCATCACCCCGTCCTCACTGACCTACATGGGCGGTTACGATGTGTTTTTTCCACCCTCCATCCCCAGCCCCACCAACTCCTCCCAATGGTCCACGGATGGCTTCACTCCGCTCTTCATCACCTTTGAGCGCGCGTCACGTCTGGCCCTGCGCGAGTCGCCCGCCACCATCGACCGTTTCAAACGTGCGTCTGAACGTCCGTTCTACTTCATCTGGTGGCCGGATCCCGCCGCCCGTCATCTAGGCCAGATCGCCAACACCCTTTCCTCCACCGATCCGCGCCAGGCCTACAATCAAATGGCCGGGCGCTCCGCCTTCATGTTTACCGTGCCGATGTTTCCGGCCCTCTGAATCCCCCAGTCATGCGCATCACCAGACATCCTCATCGCAGCACGCGCGGCGCCCTCATGGCGGCAGCGCTCATGCTCATGATTGTCGGCGGCGTTTTTGTGACCTCCTGGGTCACGCTCATGAGCACACGCGCCTCTCAGGTCAGTTATCTGGAGGATGTCTGCAAACGCCACATCGGCGTCGAAAGCTCCCGTCTCCTGGCCTGGCAGTGCATCACCAGCAAGGCATTTGACCCCAACAACACCCTGCCCGCCAGTCAAAACACCATGCTCGGCAGCGACATTGGAGGATTCAACACCAAGAACGGCTGGGCCAATCTCAATGTGTACACCTCCAGCAGCACGGCAGGAGGCATGAGCACCGTGTTCCCGTTCAATCATACCGGACTGCGCCCCGGCGCCACCTACATCGATGTGAAGCAGTTCACCCGCCCCGACGCCAGTCTCGCGGGCAACATTGATGATTACAACTCATGGGAGTTTCTCAAAACCATGCCGCCCGTTCTCAATGGGGACGTCTTCTGCATCTATCGCAAGCCCGACAGCGTCACCACAGAACTCGACGTTTACGCCAACGCCGGCTCCGGAGGTGCCGGGCACAACGCGAACTGGACCGTCCAAGGACGCACCGTCCTTCATCACCCGCCTTCCTTGTTCGTCCGCACCACTCCCAGCCCGTTGCAGCTGCCCTTTCTCACCAAATCACTCTACATCCAGTCCCATTCCACGGTTGAACCGCCCTCCATCCCCTACCCCGTTTATGGCACCGATCTGAATGGCAGGGCCTTGCTGCCCTCCAACATGGCCGTGGTCCCCAGCACCACCGGCCCCATCGACAGCACCGGTGCCAGCAACTACCTCGGTTACCTGGATGTCGTGCGGAACAACGACAATCCAGACAACTCGCTCTGGCACTTTCAAGATCGCGAAGCCGCTGCCGGCCGCACCCCCACCATCACCATTGATGTCGCAAGCGTCTTCAACTCCGCCACCGAAGCCTACTGGATCGCCGAGCAGGCCACCCCCACCTACACCCCGCCCGGCTGGCCTTCAGGCTATGACACCAAGCTCAAGGTGCTCTTCATCAAGCTCGACAGCCAGTATCTCAAAAACATGCGCATCTATGGCGTCGTTGATCAAATCATCTTCGTTGGCCAGAGCAACGCCACCGCCTTTTCCAACGCCGCCGCCCTGAAGCCAGTCATCATCACCATCATGCCCAACGGCGCCAAAGGCCGCTGGGTGCGCGACATCCGCTTCGAACGCGAAAACAACCGCCGCCATGTCCTCGCGTTTCAGGATGACAATGGCCGGCCCGTCGAACTCTCATGGGTCAGCAATCCCATCAGCGGCTCCGAGTTTCGCTGGCGCTGCGTTCTGGTGAACGAATACCAGAGCATCATGTACAACATGCCCTCCAACCTGACCCAAAATGTGCGCTGGATCGGCGGAGTCATGACCAACTGGACCGTCAAACGCCGTGCCGCCGGCGGCACCAACCCCAGCCGTCTGCTGTTCACCAGCGACAGCGATCCGTCCGTCCCCGCCGCCACTAACGGCGGCCCCGCTTTCGCCACCTTTCTGCCCCGTGATGCATGGCTTGAATCCTACTTCCTCCCTGTCGCTCCGCCATGAAGATCCATCGGCACATCCAGCGGGCGCAGCGCGCAGCCTACACCCTCATTGAGGTGCTCGCCGCCGCCTGCATCATTTCCATCGGCACCACCGCCATGGTCAGCCTCTCCTCCACGCTCATGCTGCAGGAGGAGCTCGCCAACCGAGTCGCCATCACACGCAATTACCAGGAAAACACCGTGCGGCTCTGGCAGCTCGGCCTGTCCTCCGTGCAGATCACCGCGCTAATGCCGTCTCTGGCACAAAATGCCATCCTTCAACAAGCCATGTTCAACAATCCGGTGCTCGTTGAAAACGGTCTTACCACCGTCAACGGCGTCGTCATGGAGACGGCCCTCTGTACCGCCATCGTGAACCTCTCGCAGAATCCCTCCACGAAAGCCGCCGGAGCCTCCTTCACCCTCACCGCCTACCGCCCGCATCTCGTCACCGATCTCCGCACCGCTCCGCCATGACGGCCGCAGTTGCCATGTCGAAATCTCACAGCCTTTAGCGCCATGCTTAAAAAAGTTAAAATCACCAACGTTCACTCCGGCAAATCCTCCGAAGCTCTGGTGGACACGGACACCGATGAAAAAGCCCTCATCGGCGCCGGTGTCGCGCAGAACGAAACCACCACGGTTCAGACCATCACCGGCGTTGATGAAAAGCTTCACCGCCTGACCAGCCCGAAGGCCGACACCGATGACAGCGCCGCCTTTTTCTCAGGCCTCGGCCGCTGTCTTGAGCGCAACATCTCGCTCACCAAGTCGCTGCTGCTCCAGACCAACCGCGTCAAATCCTCCACTTACAAAGGCATGATCGCCGAGGTCGTCCACGCCATCTCCGTGGGCGATAAATTCAGCGATGCCATCTCAAAGTTTCCCAAACTGTTTCCGGATGACATGCTCTCACTCATCCTCGCGGGTGAAGAAGCCGGTCAGCTCTCCAAGGTCTGCAAACGCATCGCCGTCTCACAGAAAAAGTCCTCCAAGGTCATCAAAAAACTCAAAGGCGGGCTCATCTATCCCGCCGTGGTTATCGTCCTTGGCGTGGGTGTCGTCATCGTCATGAGCTTCACGCTCGTGCCTGCCATGGCCAAGCTCTTCACTTCGTTCAAGACCGATCTCCCCATGGGCACCAAGGTGCTCATCGCTCTTTCCGATCTCTTCCTTCATCGACCTTATCTGGCCATTCTGCCCTTCGTCGGTCTGTACATCTTCTTCTCCAACTGGGGCAAAATTGCTGCCTTGCGGCCCATGCAGGATCTCTTCCTCAAGATTCCCGTCGTCGGCGTCCTGGTGCGCAAATCCGCTGCCGCCACCGGCTTCCGCACACTGGCCATGCTCACCGAATCGAACGTCCGCCTTAGCAGCGCGCTCGACATCACCGCACAGGCCAGCTGGCACTACCATTACAAGGAATTGTTCGTCCGCCTGCGCGAGCACATCGCCGTCGGCCGCACTCTTCACGAAGCCTTCCTCATGGAGTCTCATTGGCTCGGGCCCGATGCCCGCAATCTCTGCGGCCTCATCGAACTCGCCTCCGAAACCGGCTCCGGCACGGAAATGCTTTCCGAAATCGCCGATGACTATGAGGAGGATCTCGACAACCTCGCCGCCACTCTCGACAAGATGATCGAACCGCTCACGATGTTGATTCTCGGCGTCATGGTCGGCTTCCTCATCTACGCCATCTACGGCCCCATGTTCAGCCTCGGCGACGTCATCTTGAAGAAGAAGTAGTCACGCACCTCGGTGCTCCGTTCACGAGCGGAGCACCGATTTTATTCTCCAAGCAGCTCGGCCCATTCCTGCATGTGTCGTTCCCAAGTCAACGGGAGCACAGTCTCGCGTGCGGCGGTGGAAAGCGACTGCCAGGTTGTGGCATCATAAGCCAGCGCCTCCTGCATTCGGTCGGCGAGTTCCTGAGCCTGCTGCGGGTGGTAGAGCATGAGTCCGTTCTCGCCATTGCGGACGTGATCAACCGCACCGTCCATGACAGAGATGATTCCTGGCAGTCCACACGCCATGCTTTGCAGCACGGTGTTTGAAAAGGCATCATACTGCGTGGGATGCACAAACCAGTCTGCCGACTGGTAAAGTTCCACCAGGTTGCTTGTCACCGGCACGATGCGGATGCGTGAGGAAATGCCCAGTCGCTTGATCCTATCACTCATCATGGGACTCAGGCTTTTGCCCACGATCCAGAGCGTGGCGTCAATCTGAGTCATCGCCTCCAGCAACGGTTCAAGTCCGCGGCGGCGATGACTGAGCGAGACAAACATCAGCACGGGCTTTGTTGCGTCCGTCTGCAGTTTGCGGCAGTAAATTTCACGGGTGTTGGCGCGATTCTCCGCCGGTCGAAACAGCTGTGTTTCCACCGGTGGCGACAAGATGCGGTAACTATCCCCATTGGTACCATAAACACCCTGCAACTGCGCCGCCACACGTGCGGAACTGGTGACAAACTTCGACGTCCCCTTTCCCGCATAGAGGCGGCGCTCCAGGTGCAGTTCATAAAGATGCTTCACACTGTAGCGCTGCCAGAACGGCAGCAGATTTCCATAGAGCCGATGACACCCTGTGCCATTGCGGTGCACGTCCTGCACGCAGGTGCGACCAAAACCGATGCTGAGATCCACCCCCGCCGCCTGGGCCGCACGGGGAGCCAGGCGGTTGAAGTGCCACATGCGCACGGCGGCTGAACCACGGAGGCGGGGGAGCAGTTCCCAGCGGCCGGGCAATGAGGCACCGATCTCGGGGGTGGTCAGGGAGGTGATGTAGGTCAGTTCGTGGCCGGCGGAGGAGAGGCGTTTGGCGAATTCGATGAGGAAGTTCTCCACGCCGGAGCCGCGGATGATTTGCGGATGGATCAGAGCCAGTTTCATCCGTTTGCTACTTCCTGCCCTCCGCTGCGCTTTCATACATCCGGCTGTAGCGATCAAAGGTGAAGAAGGCCGTGGCGGCGGCGATCCACAGGCCTGGGAATCCATCTAAAAAGCCGAGTTTTAGAAAATAGGCGCGAGTGAAACGCCAGCAGGGGCGGAACAATGTGTGCAGGAGTGACCAGCGTTTTCCTTTGCTTGCCTGGGTCTGCAAAAAGACGCTGGAATACTGCACGTGTTTCACCAGGTAGTGCTGGATGTTCTTGAAGGAGTAATGCAGGAGGTCCCCTTTCAAAGTGGTGCAGGGTCCTGCCACTTCCAGCCGCTCATGCACTTGTCCGCCACCATCTGCAGCCCATTGACTTTTCGTGCGTTGAAAGAGGCGTATTTTCCGATCTGGGTACCAATCGCCATGATGAATCCAGCGGCCCATGAAGAAGACGAGGCGGGACATCCAGGCGCCGTCGAAGCGTTGATCGTCGTGAGACGAGAAGAAATCTTGTATCGAATTCCGCAATTCGGGGGTGAGTTCCTCATCACAATCGAGCGCCAGAACCCATTCCTGGGAGCACAGGGTGAGGCAGTGGTTTTTTTGGGCGGTGTATCCGAGCCATGGCTGATGGACAAACTTCGCGCCGAACTCGGCGGCGATTTCGGCGGTGCGGTCGGTGGAGCCTGAATCGACGATCACGATTTCCTGAGCCAGATCTCCCAGGCTGGCGAGACAGCGGCGCAGGTTGGCCTCTTCATTAAGGGAGATGATGGAAATCGAGAGCGGCAGGCGGGTCATGCGGTGGGCGACTTTCGCGAATCCACCGCCGGTGCCAAGCACGGAATCAAACGACGCGGAGAGAAACGGCGGCATTGTGGCCGCCCATGCCGGAGGCCAGTTTGACCACGCGGTCGCCTGCTGAGAGGTGGAGGGGGGATTCGATCAAGGGCAGGCCGCAGGCGGGTGGGGTGAGGCCGGGGAGTGTGGCGGGAAGCCAGTGGTCGGCCATGCAGGCGGCTAATAGGGCCACGTCCAGCAGGCCGCTGGCGCCGAGGGTGTGGCCGGTTTGGGGCTTGAGGGGAAGCAGAGGGACTTGTCTGCCATCGAGTGCACGCAGGAGGGCCGGAGGTTCGACGCGGGCGTGATTGAGAGTGCCGGTGGCGTGGGGGCAGATGGCGACGACTTTGTCCGGAGCACCCGATTGCAGGGCGGTGCGTACGCAGGATTCGATGCCGCCGCCGTCATCGGGGATCATGAGGGTGTCGTAGGCGTCGCTGTTGGCGGAGTAGTGTTCGAGGCGGCAGAGTCCTGCGGCATCGCGTTCCAGGGTGACGGCCACGGCGGCTTCGGCTGGGAAGAAGCCGCTGGTCTGGAGGGAGAAGGGATCGTTGACGCCGGTGGTGGAAAGGAGGCCGGTGTCTTGGAAGTCTTGCAGCAGGGCGTCGATGAGGGGGAGATCCACGGCCACGACGAGCGCACGCGGGGCCACGCCACTGGCGACGGCCATCCAGGCCATGCCGAGGGCATCGAGGCCGGAGGAGCAGCCGTTGGAAATCATCTGCCATGGACCGCGCATGCCGAGCTCGATGCTGACTGCGGCAGGTATTTCACAGTGCATGGTGTTGCTGGCACTGAACTTGCGTAGCGGTCTGCGCCATGCATTCACCCCCAGTATTTCACCTGCGTTGCCACGACTGCTGGCTCCGAACAGCCAGGTTTCGCGGATCTGCTCAGGAGTCCAGCCTGCGCGGCGTATGGCAGCGGCGGCTACTTTCACGGCTGCATTGCTGGCTGAGCCATAGCGACGGCCTTTCACCAGTTCGCGTGAAGGCAGTGCGCCCACAGGGAGAGAATCAAAGCCCGCGCCTGGCAAGTTTGAGGACAGGGCAAGGCCACCGCGCCGCTCACGCAGCGCGTCCAGGCACTCCTCCGTCCGCAAGCCAAGAACACAGGCCGTCTCAACGGCTGTGATAAACACATTTTCCATCATGATACGATACAGCCCCAAAACCACCCCGGCGCAACCCATCTCAGCACCCCCTTTACACCAAACTGACAAAAAATAAGCAAGCCGAAGATTGACACTCAACTTAATAACCAGCTATATTTTAAACCTCATGTTAAGGCAAATCATTGGACAATCCGAAGGGCAAAAGGAAGACAGGCGTTCTGAGGCACACGCACCGGCTCCTGCAGCCGAACGCGCACCGATTCTCTCCACCGCATCCGCTCCCACTGCACAACCCCAACGCTCACATCAAGCTCCCGTCATGACCACCAGTAAAAATGTTCTCGCCAACGACGTCGAAATCAAAGGTTCCATCAAGTTCTCCCACGATCTCATCATCGACGGCAAGATCGAAGGCGAAGTTATCTCCGACGGCAGCCTGACCGTGGGTGAAAACGCGCTGATCAAGGGCGAGGTCAAGACCCGCTCCGTCATCATTTTCGGCAAAGTCGAAGGCAACATCACTGTTGCTGAGCGCTGCGAACTCAAGAGCAACGCGATCCTCGTCGGCGACATCGCCGCAGGCACCCTTGCCATCGAAGAAGGCGCCACCTTCATGGGTCAGTCCCAGGTCGGTAAAAAGGCAGAAACCAAGCCTGCCTTCGGCGGCGCTCCTAAACAATCTTAATTCCTACCTGAGTGTTCGGACGGTTCTTCGGCACGAAGACCAGCATCCTTCCCACGCCACCTAAGAATCAAATCGAAGTGGTGTGCCCTTCTTGTGGCGCGGCTCAGTATGAGCCGCGCCTCGTTGTTTCCACCTTTTGTAAAAAATGCGGGGTCCACCTGACCGTGGAAAAACGCCGCGTGGTTGCATCGGCGGTGACGCGCTCCGGTGTGGGCATGGACAATTCCTGGGCGGCAGCGCCGGAAGCGGCCAGCCCGGCGGTCAAGAAACCGGAAGCCTTGCCGGCAGCAGCAGCCCCACCCCCAGAACCCGCGCCGACGGCTGCGGATGGGTTTGGTGCGTTTTTACAGAGCCAGAATCTGCCACCGCCCGATGATGCCCCGGCTACGTTCGAGGCACCGGTCCCTGCTCCGACTGAAGCAGTTGCAGCCGCGCCTGTGAGTGCCGCTGTTGAGTTCGTGCCGACGGCGAGCGAGCGACGTCCGCAATCCAATTCCCCGCCCCCAACGCCCTCTCCTGCGCCGCAAACGGCGAACTCCCTGCAGAAGATGAAGGAGCAGGGCATGTACCGGAACCAGTATTTCAAAGACGCGGAGTGCTTTGACTGCGGGCATAAGTTTAAAACCGGTCGCTCGGCGAAGTCGGCTAACTGCCCTGCCTGCGGGGCCTACATTTCTTTGGAAGATGTGGAGATCAACATGACCTCCACGCAGCCGATCAAGACGCGCGGCAATGTGCTGATCCGCAAACGCGGCAGGCTTTCGGCCAGCAGCGTGCAGTGCCGGGATCTTGAGTGCCATGGCATCATCGAGGCGAATGTCACGTGCTCAGGTGACGCCACCTTCCGCACGACGGGCAGCATCATCGGTGAAATTCACTGCCAGCGCTTTGTGGTGGAGAAGGGTGCGGACGTGGCTTTCCTCAATGCCGTGCATGCCACGGATGTGGAGATTCAGGCGCGTCTGACTGGGACGATCTACAGCTCGGGTCCGGTGCTGATCGGTGGCAATGGCTCCATCAATGGCGATGTGACTGCGCGGTCGGTGTCGATCGAACCCGGAGGCGAGCTGAATGGCGCGATGAACATTGTGCGCGGCAAGCAGATTGCGCTTTCGCCTCCTGCAGTGCCGCCGCCTGTTGCCTGAAATTCGGCTGCGTCATGAAAACGCGCCTGCTGCTGCTTCTGGTCGCACTCGTGGTCGCGTGCCTTCTTGCGATGCGAGCGGGTTCATTGCATGTCGTTCGTTCCTGGTTCAACTACGCCCATCAAATGGTCACGCGTGAATCTCTTTCTCTGCCCTACCCTGCACCGCCTGCGGCGGAGGAGTGGCGTGGCCTGAAGGCGCCGGAGCGGCTGGCGGATGTGCGTGCGCGGCTGCTGCCGAAGCTGCAGGAGGAACTTGCGGCGAAGAAGTGTGAGCTGGGTCAGCGGGCCTTTGTTCGGATCTTCAAAGAGAGTCGTGAGCTGGAGCTTTGGATGCAGGGGGAGTCGGGGGAATGGCGGTTGTTTCGGACTTATCCTATCGCGTGTTTTTCGGGGACGCTGGGACCGAAGACGCGTGAGGGGGACATGCAGGCGCCTGAGGGTTTTTATAACGTGACGCAGAAGCAGCTGAATCCGGCGAGCAGTTATCACCTGGCGTTTAACATCGGGTATCCGAATGCGTATGATCTGGCGCAGCAGCGGACGGGGAGTTTGATCATGGTGCATGGGGATGTGTGCAGCGTGGGATGCTTTGCGATGACGGATGCGGTGATTGAGGAGATTTATTTGGTGGTGGAGGCGGGGGTCTCCGGAGGACGGAGTGTGGCGGTGCATTGTTTTCCGTTTCGGATGATGGCGGAGCGGATGAAGGATGCGGATGCGAGCGTGCGTGAGTTTTGGCGGGATTTGCAGGGAGGCTATGACGTTTTTGAAAAGGAGAAGCGGGTGCCGGATATTGGGGTGGTGGGTGGGAGGTATGTGGTGAGGTGAGGGATAAAGGATGAGGCTGGGAGGTGTGGTGGTGGAGGTCTCGGAGGGGACGAGGGTAAAATAATTAGGGGTAAAATGATTTCAGCGGCTGGGTATTGTGGGATGTGTGGGGCATTGGGAGGGTGTTGATCGGATAGGGCCTATTTGCTTATATGACCTATTGATGGCGGTGGAGCGAATGGGGAGTGCGGATGCGAGCGTGCGGGATTTTTGGCGGGAGTTGGTGCCGGTGTATGAGATGTTTGAGAAGGAGCGAAGGGTGCCGAGGATTGGGGTGGAGGGTGGGAAGTATTTGGTCAGGTGAGGGAGTGGGGCGTTTGTGGGGAGCGCGGGGAGATGGACAGGATTTACTGGATTCAGGATTCACAGGATGGACGGAGGTGGGGTGGTGGGGCTTTGGCGAAGTCAGGGGATGTGCGGGCCATGCTGTGGTGAGAGTGTGGCGGTGCATGAGGTGTTTGGGATGGAGCGCGGGGAAGATGGACAGGATTAACAGGATTCAGGATTACAGGATGGACGGAGGTGGGTGGTGGGGCTTTGGAGAGTCAGGGGTTGTGCGGGCTATGCTGTGGTGAGAGTGTGGCGGTGGATGAGGTGTTTGGGATGGAGCGCGGGGAGATGGACAGGATTAACAGGATGCAGGATTACAG
>NZ_JBIPNG010000549.1:0-3991 GCF_044373815.1 Prosthecobacter sp.
GCGTTGCTCAGGCATGGGGTCACATGCCACGGAAAAAAGATGCTGGCTAAGGAAAAGCGGGATGGCACGTTCCTGCTGAGCTCAAAAACGCGCCTTCCATGTCCCTGCTTCGCCCTTTCCTGATTGTTCCATTCCTAGCTGTCTCATCCGTCTTTGCGGCGGATTTCCAAAAGGACATCCAGCCCATTCTGGAGCGGAACTGCTACGAGTGCCACAGTGAGAAAACCGGGAAAAAGAAGGGTGGCTTCGTGTTCGACGACCTGAAGACCTTCAAAATGGACATCGCGGACAACGATGTAGCGCAGATCCGTCCGGGAAAACCTTCGGAAAGCCATTTCCTCGAAGTCATCGTCAATGACGGCAAGAACCACATGCCGCCCAATGAGAACCTCTCCGGCGCAGAGATCAAAAAGATCACGGAATGGATCAGCGAAGGGGCGAGTTTTGACAAGGATGCTCCGAAACTGGCCCCGACAGCCGTCAAAAAATCGCTGCCGCCGATCATGAGCTGGACCAGCACCGAAGGTAAAACGATCAAGGCGGGCTTTGTGCGCCTGGAGGGTGAGAACGTGGTGCTGCGCATGCCTGCCAACGGCCAGGAGGCATCCGTGGCGCTGACGAGGCTGTCCGAGGCCAGCCAGAAACTGGCGCGTGATTGCGCGGCACCTTAAACCTCACATTTCCGCCAGAGCATCACTGACGGCGGCTTCCAGGGGGCGTGAACCGCTGCCGCCAAGCCGTTCGTCCATAGCTTCAAGACGCTGGATGAGATCTGCCACGTGCTTGCGTGGATAGATGCCCCCGGCTTCGGCGCAAAAGTGGGTGCGGCAGCCAAAGGGGCGGTTTTTATAAATGGTGCAGCGGCCATCGCGACCCAGCAGAGGGCAGGCCCCGTCGGGATGAGGTTTGAGCGCCTTGCGCCCGCTGGCACGGACTCCCTGGGCTGCATATAAAGCCTCCCCCCGGGTGAGCATGGGGGTGTGACCTGCCAGCCGGAAGTGACAGCAGCCAGTACGCATCTCACACTGGCGGGGCAGCGGCCGACGCTCCAACTCGGCATAAATCGCCTCGATTTCATGGCGATGGTCTGGTTTTGGTGGTTTCATTCAGGGGAGATCAAGCATGGCTGAGCTGGCAGGGGTGGCACGCGATTTTTGCAAAGCGTCATTTTGAGATTTGAGATTTCCCATTCCGCCCCCATCGTACATGCCCGTGATGCCTCCGCAGTCCAGTTTTCGCGTCATCCGGGGTCAACAACCACCTACTAGAGACACCTGAATCACGCATGAGTCTGCCTGAAATCGCCGGACATGAATTGCAGGACTTGGTCGGCAGCGGACGGTGTGGCGCCGTGTATCGGGCGGTGTCCACCAACGGCAAGGCCTGTGCCGTAAAGGTGTTTAGTTCGATGGCGATCAACCGCAAAGCGCTGGCGACGGCCTTCCGCGCCCTGCAGCAGATGCCGCACCATCGCGGTGTGCTGCCGGTGGAAAGCTACAGTTTTGACAGAACGCCCTACTTTTGTGTGATGCCGCTGGTCGGCGTGATGACAAAGGACAGCCATGGCCGCCGTCAGTGGCAGACGCCGACGCTGGAATCCGCCTGCAACGGCCTGCCACCGGAGCAGGCGTGGCGCCATATTTATGAAGTCGCTGATGCCCTCTCCTGGCTGCACAAGCACGGCATCCCGCATGGCAACCTGCGCCCGTCGAACATCCTGCTGGAGGATGATGCGGAGTCTTCGATCCGTCTCACCGACATCGCCCAGGGCTGGGTGGGGGGGATTCATCATCTCGAACTGACGGACCACTTTGTGCATCTCTGCCCGGAGCAGGCTGAAAACCCGGATGGCGTGTTTGCAGGCTATGGCCCGTCGTGGGACGTGTACAGCTTTGGTGTGCTGGCGTATCGCCTGCTCAACGGCGTGCTGCCACGCGGTGCGGACATGTGGGCGAGCGAGGTAGAACGTGCCCAGCAGCAGGCTGCATCGGGGCTGGCGGTGCAAGTGAACAGCAATGCGCTGCTGGCCGCCGTCAAAGCGCAGCCGAAAATCTACTGGCCGCAGGAAGCGCAGTCCAAGTGGGAGGAGCGCCGCCGCAACATCATTGAGCGAGCCTTGGATCTGAACCCGGCAGCACGCTGGGCTGACATGCGCGAGATTGTGCGTGAGTTTGAGGTGCTGGAAAGCGACTACCTGCTCGAAGAATCACGTGAACAAACGGTGCGCGAGCGTCAGAAACAGGCAAAAAAGGTGCTGACGTGGCAGACCACCGCCATCTCTCTGCTGGTCATTTTCGTGCTCTGCTTTGTTTACGCATTCAGGACTCAGCGAAATCTGAACAAGGCAGAGAACACCATCTCCAACATCAATGATGTGCACAAGATGGAGAATGATGCGCACCTCAGCCGCATCGACCAGCTGACAAGCGAACGCGACAACGAGCACAGCGCCAAGGCCGTGGCGGATCAAAATCTGCAGAACTCACAGAACGCGGTGGACCAGTTTTTGACACAACTGCTGCAGACCCCCACGGGCAATGAGATGGAGGCCAGCTTTCAAAAAGAGCAGCTCCATGACGCGCTGGCCTACTGCATGCGCGGGCTGCCTGCCCTGGAACAATCCCCCACGCTCGGCGTCGAACGGCTGCGTGCGTATGGCAACATCGGACAGCTTCACCTCAAGCTGCGCAACAGCGTGCAGGCGGTGGTTTACCTCACCAAGGCACGTGATCAGGCCGCTGAATTGATCGGCAAAGGAAACGGAGAAGGAGCCCAGACCGCGCTCTACCAACAATGGCTTGGCCGCTACAGCCTGCTGCTCTCCGACATCCGCGGACGCGAGGGGCGCCATGTGGAATCTCTCACCCTTCTCAAAGAAGCCACGGTCAATCTCGACAAGGGCCTGGCGGCTGATCCGAAAAACCGCCTCGCGCGCAATGAATGCGCCCGTGCTTGGCTCGAATATGGCCTGCGCACGCTGCGCAATGGAGATGTGGCCGACTCCGAGCAGGCGCTGGCGCGCGTGCCGACGATTCTCGATGCCAAGATGATCGGACACGACCTGATCAACGACGAAAAATTCATCCTCGCGCGGGCCAAGTTTGCCAAAGGCATCAGCCAGCGTGATGCGGGCAAGGTCGAGGAGGCGCTCAACACGCTGATCGATTCCGTGAAGGACATGGGAGAGCTGGTGCTCGGCAGCAGTCCGCGCAACCAGGACCAGGCGTTGCTGCTGGCCGAAGCTTACACCGAGCTGGCAGAACTGATCGGGCGTCATTTCAGCGGTTCGGATGCCAAGGAGGCGCACAACCAGGCGGTCCCGATCCTGCTGGAACTCAACCGCCTGCTGCCTGAGTGGGGCGAGGTGAAGTACCTGCTCGCCCGCAATTACGGTGCCCTTGCTTCACTAGCACGCGATGCTGGCAACCCGGCTGAGGCAAGCAAGAAGAAGCAAGACGCCATCGAGTTGGTGAACGAGATCCTCGCGGACGACAAAGAGAATGTACGTTACGGCTTTCTGCTGGCCAAACTGCGCGGTGAATACGCCGAACTGCTCGCCGACACCGGCAAGACTTCCGCCTCCTTGCCGATTGCGAAGCAGGCCGTAGAATCGCTTGAAGCACTCATCAAGGCGCAGCCTGCCAATGACAAGCTCACTCCGGAGCGGCGCATGTGGGCCAGCCAGCTGGCTCAGCTCTATGGCTCGCTGGGTCACACCAGCGAGAGCGCAGGCAAGAAAACCGAAGCGAAGGCTGCCTTTGCCAACGCCGTGGCAATCTGGGAAAAACTTGCCGCCGCCATCGCCAATGACGAGGCCATCCAGACGGGTCTCAACTGGAGCAGGGGCCGTCTCGCGAAGCTGAAATGAGCCTTGATGAAAAACAGCAGTCGCTCATCGACGACCTGAACATCATTCACGACCCGCACGAACGTCTGAACGCGGTCGTCTTGCGTGGGCATGCGCTTAAACTGGATGAGGCGCAAAAAACTG
>NZ_JBIPNG010000550.1:0-3984 GCF_044373815.1 Prosthecobacter sp.
ATGCCGTAGTAATCCTGCTGGCCGATGGCGTCGAATTTGTGATCGTGGCAGCGCACGCAGCCGAGTGTCATGCCGAGGAAGGCGGTGCCTACCTTGCTGACCTGGCTGTCTACGAAATCGTATTCCATCTTCAGTTTATCAATCGAATTGATGTCCACATCACCGAGTACGATGAAACCGGTGGCGATGAGATTTTCGCGGCGTTCCTGCGGTGATGCGGCGGGCAACAGATCACCAGCGATCTGCTCGCGGATAAAGCGGTCGAAAGGCTTGTCCGAATTGAAGGACTTCAGCAGATAATCACGGTAGCGCCACGCGTGTTCGGCGAAGATTTTGCCCTCCGTGCCGATCTGCTCCGCATAGCCCACGAGATCCAGCCAATGCCGCGCCCAGCGCTCGCCATAGGCCTTGGAGTCGAGCAGGCGATCCACTACGCGTTCATGCGCCTGCGGTGACGGGGCCGCGATGAAGGCCGCAATTTCCGCCTCTGTGGGAGGGAGCCCGGTAAGGTCAAAGGTGACCCGCCGCAGCCAGGTGTGCGCCTCCGCTGCCGCGCCGGGTTGGAGGCCTGTGGACTCCAGTTTCGCGAGCAGAAAGACATCCACTTCGTTCAACGGCCAGGCTTTATCGCGCACGGGTGGTGGCGCGGTTTCACGCACCGGCTGGTAGGCCCAGTGCTTGCGGCCCGCCTCGATATCCACGCCCTTTTTTTCCGCCATGATCGCAGCCTCACGTGGGTCAGGCGCGCCTGCGGCCACCCATTGTTCCAGAATGGCAATCTCTCTGGCAGGCAGCTTCGTCTTCGGCGGCATTTCGAGATCAGGCGTGGCATAATGCACCGCCTTGATCAGCCTGCTCTGATCCAAGGCGCCCGGGACCAGCGCCGGCCCACTCTCGCCGCCCTTTTGCCATCCCGAGGGGGAGTCCAGCGTGAGCCCTCCCTTGATCTTCCCCGCGTGGGAGTGGCATTCATAGCACCGCTGCCGCAGAATCGGCTCCACTTGGTCGCGAAATATATCCACAGCCCGGGTGCTCAACGTGCCCAAATTGAGCGCGGCAACCACAAGGCACCAAGGATGGACGTAACGACGCATGTGTGAATAGTACAACCGAACGGCGGCTTTTCTTCTTCTTCGTCGTGAACAACTATCTTTCTGATAGGAAATTGCTTTTTCGGGTGCCGGGTCGGGTTGGCCCTAGACGTGGCGCTGGGACGGGGGGGGGAGAGGGGGCTGACACGAGATGCAGTTGGCTTTGAGGAATGGATACACATCCCGATAAAAATCGAGATCGGCGGCATGAATCATGGATGTCGCGGGCAAAGCCAAGCCCACAAAGAGGCAACGTGCGGTAAGTGTTCGGGCGGTGAGCATTATTTCTTCGGGGTTGCGGCTGCGGAGGCGACTTGAGCGGCTTTGATGGAAACCTGAATGGGTTCGGATACAACAATATCGATGATGTCCTTCGGTGCGGCGGCAGCAGTGACGGTCTTTAAGAGTTGAGTGGCGTCGGCCATGGCGACCTCAGCCAACTTTTGTTTCCCTGCGGCGATCTTCGCAGCGTTGGCGGCTTCGATCTTCTCAGCGGCTGGCGCAGTGGTGACTTTACCAGCAAAGTTTTTTGCGGCAGCGGTGAGGGTTGTGACTTCCTGTGCAGCTTTCTTGAGCTGTTCCTCAGCCATCTTAACCGCGTCTTGGTTGGGGTGATATTTGGTGATGCCGATACCCTTAAATGCGAGTGTGTAATCACCAGGTGGAGTCTTTAATGCCGCAAGATCAAGAACAGCCTCGGATGTGGCGGCTTTGATGGGCACGTCCATCTCCTTCATGTCCCCAAAAAAGGTGCCGTATGCCTTAAATTTAACGGAAGTGCCGTTGAACTCGTTTCTCCATGTGAGCTTGAGCGGTATCTTCAAAATCTCTCCGGCTTTGGCCTCCAATACTTTGCCTGCGCTTGCTGCTATGGTAACGGGAGCCTTCTCTGAGTCACTCACCGACACCGGCACGTCAGCCACGAGACGGGATGTCGGGAAATCACTCGGGGCGTATACCACAGGCCATTCCATGGAGGCGAGAAAGCATGGGCGCGTCACACTGGCACCATTGATCGTTGCACGACCAAACATTTTCGCGATCGCGAACGCGGGCTTGGCATTCTCAGCAGCGGTGATGAAAATCATGCCCTGCACCTTGCCAGCTGGAATCTTTAAACCGCGTGCAGTCACTCCTGGAGGCAGGCCTTCTATAGCCAGATCGATGTCACCATCGAATCCATCACGTCTCACGACAACCACCTCAAAAGCCATCGTAACGCCAGCGCGCAAGGCGATAGGCTTGGATATGGTGCCGAAATCATTTTGGCGCACGGACATGTGCGCGGCCCAGGCGACGAGCTTAAAATCCGGTGCTGCCTGCCGAATAATGAGGCGATAGACATTGCTCGCGTCACTGCGTGTGCCACCGAACAAATCCCGCACTTGCAGGCGATAGTCTCCGTCCTCTTTGATCTCAACTTTGCCCAGTACATCGGGGGATCCAGCATCATATGGCGGGCCATTGTAAGATGAGGCGGGGACATAAGTGCCGGCCTTCATCGGGCTTGGGATGTCATACAGCTCCGCCACGTCCTTAAGCGTCTCCTTGTCCCCGATCTTGGTGACACGTTGCACAAGAACAAACGGATCAGTAGGCAGACCGATTCGCTCAGAGGCAACCTCAACCCACCAGGTCTCACCCTTCTTCGCTGAGAACTCAAAGGTGTCGACATCCGCCGCTGGGAAAAAACTGCCCGCAATGTCGCAAGGCAACGTCATTTTCTGTGCCTGCGCAGGCTGATTATTTGGCTCAGCTTCATTCGCCTTCGCCGTTGCGGCCAAGCCTTCCGGTGGCCAAGACATGGAACTCACTGACGCCGTGGCTGGCTGGCGCGGCACGGGGCCATTGTCCGCCACCTCCTGCAACGCCAACCTGTAAAAATGCTGAACTCCACCTTGGAACGTTAGGCTGTGAAGCTTGATCAGATAGGTGCTATCGGCAGGCGGCGTGAAATCGAGAACTCCACCCGTGCGATTCACCAGCAAATCACGTCCTTGAGCATCGGCGATAATCACCACCGGGGTTAGTTTTGAGTCAATCCCTGTCGCTGCGCAATCCACGACGACGCGCTTACCCTTCACACCTTGGAATGAATAGAAATCCACCAACCGCTTGGTGGTCGCCGCGTTGCAGACAGAGTTCAGTTTCATTGCCATGGCAGTTTCCACCGAGTTGTTTGGCAAAACGCGAACCACCTCTGGCAGACGATCCACCGAGAAAGCGCGCGCCGCCGAAATACCCAGACGCGACAGCACTCTCGCATCATGCACGCCGGTGGGTGCATCCGCCGCAATGGTGACAAGAAATTTGTTCTCCACGGACTTTCCATCCGCACCAATGACTGGTTTTGCGGTGATCTTCGGTGTCGAAAAAAGCAGGGCACTTACCTCTTCAATATTTTCGCCAGTGATGCTGACCTCAACATTCGTGCTAACTTGTCCACCCATCGGCATCACCGTAAGTAACCGAGGCGCAGGAAGACAGACTTGTTGAGAGAAACTCGTCGTGACTGGCCCAAAGCCCACCAGACCGAGGGCGAAGGGAATGCCTATTATTGAAAGACTGCTTTTGACTGTTCCCATCCGAAGTTTTCGATGAGTGTGTAGCTGAACGTGAATCATCATTTATTTGGGGTTTCTGCTAGGAAATTGCTTTTGAGGTGCCGGGTCGTATTGGCCCAGGACGTGGCGCGGGGAAGGGGGATGGTGACGGCTGATTATACATCCTGAACGTGTGCGTGAACGCGATTCATGCAGGGAGCATGGATGCGGATCCCGCGATGTGGATGGTGACGTGGGAGATGACGAAGGTGAGGAATGCGAAGGCGGAGAGATTGGGGGAAAATGACAAGACTCGGAGGAGGATTGGGTTTCAGCGGGTTTGATCGATT
>NZ_JBIPNG010000551.1:0-3983 GCF_044373815.1 Prosthecobacter sp.
TTTTGCGCTTCGATTTGTCTAATCATGAGAATGAAAATATTGTGGGTTATCGAAAAGGAGTGTTAGTCTTCGCCTTTCTTTGAGCTGCTAGGAAAATGTTTTTGATGAGGGCGGGGCAAATTGGCCCTGCATGTGGCGAAGAGTCACCTCGATGATCTCTATCATAAGTCAGCGGGGGCAATAAAACCTAGTTTGGGTTACCTCATTATGAATGGCCTTTTAATTGGTTAATGGAGCAAAGTCTGATTTGAATTACAAATCCACCTTTGCCCTTCCGTAATGTCTCAGCTCCGATCCTTGATCGTGAAAACCGCACTTCCGATCAAATCGAAATCCGCACCAACGCAGAGCGCACAGCTTGGGCATGAAGAGTTTTGCCCAGAGGGTGGACCATGGCTTGTCAGGCAGACCTTCATGCGGGCGGAAACGATCTGGCTCTCGTCCATGCTAGGGGCGTATTTTCCTTCACTGCCTCGGGTTCTGGATATTCTCAATGAGGGGACGCAGACGAATGTCATGCTCGGTACCGCACCGGGGGAAGTGGTGCGCCAGTATTGCAGCCGGGTGGGGCCTCTGCCGATTGGGATCGCCTGTGTGCTGGTGTGGCGGCTGGCGTCGGAGCTTGAGGCCTTGGAATCGTTCCTGCCTGAGGCTGTTTCTTTCGTGGATCCCTTGAACTGCCGTGTGGGGTTGTGGCAGCATGACTTTTTGCAGCTGTTTGTGGATCGTTTTGAGTTGCGGCCCATGGGGAGTTCCGAGATTGCTTCGAGAGTGATGCAGGTCTGCGCGATGCTGATCAAAGGACATCCGACGGAGCCAATCAGCGCGTCAGTGGCTGCCAAAGTGCCGTCTTCACTGCTGATGCATCTGCGGGAGTGCCAGGCGGCGGGAAGCGCGCTGCTGACACTGGGGCAGATCAAAGGTTTGATGTTGATGGCGACCGCCGCTGTGACGCGCGGATTGCGCGGCTCCAACATGATGTCGCAGCTTTTAGCTAATGAGCGATGGCATCCTTTGCTGCCGTTTCAGAGGACCACCCCGCATGTTTATGGGCGCACAGAGGGATCGCGGATGCCTGTGATCTCGGTTCGGCTATCCCGCTTGCTGGCTCACCGGAACAGGCTGACGGAGATCGAAGTTTTGATGCTGCACGATCGCTTGCGCCAGCAGGCGGCGGCCGTGCCGGTACTTGGGCTGGCGCTGGATCCAGAGCATATTTTGCTGCGACTTCCGGGATTGCGGGAAAGTGCGAATGACTTCAAGATGCTGGACATCCGCCTCGACAGTCTGGCGGAGTTTACGGTGGCACTGGAGTCAGCTTCGGACTGTTTGACACTGGGACGGTCGCCGGTGGTCATCCGGGAAGCAGTGGAACCTGGCAAACACTTTTCGGATCTGCGCGGTGATGTTGAAGAGCAGTTGAGCCGTCTATGGCAGACGCTGCAGGATGGTACTTTCAGTCTTTCTGGCTACAACATGGAGTCGGTCAGCAATCGGGAACTGCCGGGACAATTTTTTTGTTATCTGGGGAATGCCTTTCAGCGGGTGGGACGTGCCGTCAGCCCGCGGCCCGCGCCTGCCACCCAGTCAGCACCTCACGCACCGATATCGTCACCTTTGATCAGGGAAACGGATACACAAACTACTCTTGTGGAAGAAAGTATAAAGTCCTACTCCGTTTTTCCTTTTAACCAATCACTCGATAAGCTACCGCAACACTTTATGAAAATGATCCTTATCACCGCTGGCAGCGGAGGCACCGGCAAGAGCACCATTGCACGCCTTATTTACGAACTTGCCAAATTTGAGACGCGTGATGACGTGGCCATGTTCGACTGCGATGCTCTGGGGAATCGGGATTTCCAGAGAATTTCACCCCAAAAGATTGAGTCCATGCCCATCGACAACATCGATTCGATGCGGCGCATCGTGGAAACAGCGATGGATGACAAACTTGTTCTCGTGGACCTGCCGGCGAGCTGCCAGGACATTTTGGGTCGTGAACTGAACCCTGAAATCATCCAGAGTCTGCGTGAGGATGACGGACTGCACTGGCTGCCGATTCATCCGGTGACAGCGAAGGCCGCCACTATGCCCGCCATCAAGCAGTGGCGTTCGGCCATCTTCGGCGACGCACCCTCTGTTGTGTTGGTTAGTCTGAAAGACGGCCCGGTTTCATCCGATTTGTTGGACGAAATCATCCGCCCGCAGGACCTGGTGCTGCACATGCCGGTTTTGGATCAAAGCCTCGCGGCTGCACTGGATGCGTCCGACGCGACGTGGCTGGATATACTTGAAGGACGTGTGGCGGACAGCCACCGCATGTTTGGGAATCCGCTGGTGAAGCGTCAGCTGCGCTTCAAGCGCAAGGAATGCGAGGACGCCCTTTTCCCGCTGCTGCGCCGCATCATCAAAGACCCCATCTCGGCGAGTTAGCTGCACGGGGGATTTTTGAGCCTGCTTACTCTTCCCGGCACTTCACGTCGCGCTGCTGGGGGGGGCAGTGTCGCGCCGTATATTTAGATTTCTACAGGCGACAGGCTCAGAGATTCCAGCGTCAGGATCAGGCTCAAGCCGAAGGTGATCTGCCCTTCCGTCTGCTGCTTGAAGCCTGTAATTAACTTTTGCCGAATAGAGAAGTGAGCATGAGGATTGCGAAGGCCAACCAGTGCTTGCCCGTCAGAGTCGAAGCCAGACGCTCGTAGTCCTTTGAGAGGCGCTTGAATCGAGCCACCCAGCCAAAACTGCGTTCCACCACCCAACGCTTCGGCAGCAGCATAAAGCCATTCCTGGCTTCCGAGAGCTTGATGCCGTGCTCTTGCGCCTGGCGTGCAGGCTTCCCACCGGTATAACCTTGGTCCACATAAGCCAGTTGCACATTCTCTCCGGTGGCCTGCTGAATCTGCACTGAAACCTCGCCGACCTGCGCACGCTCCTGCTCGTTTGCCGCCGTCACTTTCACCGCCGGCAGATGCCCGAGAGCATTCACCGCAATGTGCACCTTGCGGCCTTTGCGGCGCTTGTAGCCATCAAAACCTGCCCGGCCGCCGCTCTCGGGCGAGGACTGCAAGGTGCGTCCGTCCATGATGGCCGCCGTGGGATGGGCCTTGCGTCCCTTGGCCACACGTGAGAGTTCGCGCAGATCATGAGCCATGGCCTCAAAGCAGCACGCCTTCATCCAGCGCTGCGCCTTTTGGTAAACGTTCTGCCATGGCAACAGGTCATGGGGCATCATGCGCCACTGGCAGCCGCAACGCACGATGTAGCGCAGCGCGTTGAAAAGCTCGCGCAGCGGATAGTCCCCCTGGGGCGCATCTTCCTTCATCAGCCCCAGGTAGGTAAGGCAAAAGTCCCACTCTGCATCGCTGACGTCACTGGTATAGGCGGCTCATGGATTGTTGCTCGAAGGTTCCATCCCAAGTTTATTACTTGGACCCTCAATGCTGTACAGCACTTTTTAAAGTTAATAACAGGATCTAATAAAGGTTTTTTAAAAGAAAGCTGCCGTCCCGTTGGCCACGTTCATTACACAATAAGTTTCGACGAGCCGAAAAAAACATATGGATGTAGTAACTCATTAAATGCCACGAACAGTATTGCAAAATCTATGGTTTAATCATAACTACAAGCGCTTAGTTTGATCTACACTTTCTGATGACGGTGTTAGGTTAAAAATGCGTTCAATGAAAGGGGCGGTGCCGCAAGGTGCCGCCTCTTTTATGTGATTGCTGAGTGGGCATGGCAGCGAATACACAGATCCAGCCATGCTAATTGGCCAAATCCTTTATCGCTTATGCTGGTGTAAGAGCTGACCTCGCGCGAAGAATAGGGGTGGTGTCTCCATCGTGAGCCCCAACGCTGCACCTGCTGACTGTTTCAACTTGTTCGGGAAGTAGAGAAGCACTGCGGCTCCAGATGATCAGGTGGGGGATGCTAGATCGGGAGATTGCGAAGCTGAGAAGGCGAAGGCCTAGCACTCGGGG
>NZ_JBIPNG010000552.1:0-3978 GCF_044373815.1 Prosthecobacter sp.
CACCAAGACGCAGAAAGTGCGACCCGAGACTTGGAGCTTCGTTTTAGTGAGGCCTTAAAAACATTCAGTCGCACCGCCGGCAAAGCGTACACAAAAGAGAGCAACCGATTGTACACCTTTAAAAAAGCGACCGTTTCTCTCCCATGGTTGGCAATCCGATGCGCGTATGATTTCGTCATCAAACACCGCCGACTTCCCAACAAAATGGAATTGAAGGTGGATGTCGAAGCGGCATCTAAAAAGTGGAAAAAAATTCCACGCGCAACCTGGAGCGACGCATTAAAAACGGCAGGATTGTCGATGCTGGGTCATGCCAAGAAACATACGGCTCAGGAATATCGCGATAAAGTTCGGAAAAAGCAGGCTTCGCTGCTTGGAGTGGATATCACAGAAAGGCTCATGCCGGATTGACGCATGACCCGTCAAGGTATTGAGCCTCAACGGGCGGCATCCTTAGGGAGGGACCGTGCTCTTCTCCAGGTCCCATAATGACAGCTTGCCGATGGGGATTCGAGGAGGGCGCAGTCGGGGGCAGAGCAAACCAGTCCAAGGTGTCCAACACCCCATCGTGTGCAAAGTGGCCCTCCGAGGCCTTCGGTCACCCACCTAAACAGCGAAGGGCCGGAAAAAGTGGTCACTTTTTCCGAACCACTTTCGAGGCACGCAGCTTTTTTTGAAGCGACATCAACAATCCTGATGGTATCTGAGTTGTCGCATGACCACTCAGAGCGACATCAAAACACAATTATTTTGGACCACCGCCCAACTCTCAGAACGTTGGCACATCACTCCAATGACTCTACGTCGGTGGAGAAAGGCGGGGAAAATCCAAGCACACCACCTTGGCCGGGGCATCCGATTTTCCTTGGCTGACATCGAAAAAATCGAAACAGAATCCAGAGCATAAGAAAGCCGCCCCCTTTCGGAGTGCGGCTCTCTGTGCTTGGTAGGCTCAGATAGTTACTCGCGAAGGGGTGCTGCGCAACACAAAGCACCACATGCACACCAAATATGGAAGGGCGCAGCGCGCCCTCGCTCTGCCGCAGTTGATGCGGTTTCTCGGAGTTCCAAAAGACTCCATTCGTGACAACGACGGAAATATACGCTGTCCATGGCATCACCGCCACAGGCACAAGGATCAAAATAAGTCATGCAGCATCTACCGCAACATGACCCGCATGCACTGCTTCGTCTGTGGCTACAATTACGATGTCATTCGTTTCGCGGCAGCATGGCGTAAGACCAATGAAAGGGAAGCCTATCACTTCCTCATGAAGAATGAGGCAAGCCGCCAAATTGTCGCAGATGAAAAAAAGCGCATTGAGCCGGAAGGTGGTCTCACGCTGCCGCCAACTCGGGACCTGTCTTCTGCGGATATGGAGTCAATTGCATCGCTCCGTCAGGTTGACGTCGCTGCATTGCAGTTCGCCGCCAGCCTCGGCATTCTCCGCCGGACAGATGTCTGCGGAGAACCCTCCTGGCTGCTCACCGATAGCTTGGGGTGCATCGCTGAGGCGCGTACGTTGTCTGGCGTCTGGTATCCGGCATACGGCACCCTTTCAGAACGAAAGGCCCACACCATCCGGGGTTCGAATAAGACCTGGCCATTAGGAGTAGCGCTCTTGCAACAATACCAGTGCATTACGTCGATCATGATTTTGGAAGGAGGGCCTGATCTGTTGGCTGCGTACCACTTCCTCCTCCGTTTAGGGATCCGCAATGTTCTTCCGGTCGCCATGCTGGGCGCCAGTGCAGGTCGTCACGGAATCAACCCTCGGGCGCTGCAATTGCTTCGTGGAAAACATGTACGCATTTATCCGCACAACGATCCTTCCGGATCGGGAGCTCTCGCCAACTGGTTGCCCCAGATCGTCAAGGCTGGCTGCACCGTAAGTCGCGCATCGTTCGCCGGAATCATGCGCCCGGATGGCACCCCCGCCAATGACCTCAACGATCTGACCTCCAGCCTGCCGGGCTCTCATGAACCCTATCGCTTCCTTTTCACATGAATACAGCATCTACTAATCAAAATAATATCGCAGATTTCGCAGGTTTTGGCATCGAGACGGAGGAGGATAAACCCTTCCCCGTTCAATGCCTGCCTCAGGTTTTGCAGACCTATCTGCGGGAGATTTGCCGCATTGACGGTGTGTGTGAGGCATTGCCGGGAGCATGCATGCTAGGGACGTTGTCCATGGCATTGGGCTCCGGCGCCGAGATCGACATCGGAGAGTACCGAGTAAGAGGAAACTTGTTTATCTTGGGATCTGCGCGAAGCGGAACCGGCAAAAGCGTTGTCTTCAAGCGGGTTGTACAGGCGTTTCTAGATTACGAAAAGGCTTACGTGACCAACTGGCGAGAGAAAACCCTTCCGGGCGTTAAAGCAGAAATCCGTATGCTCAAGCAAAGACAAGAGACCTTGGATAAACAAGCGGCAAAACTCCCCCAAACATCCGGGACAGACCTGCAGGAGGCTACGCAGATTGAACGACGACTTGGGGAGCTTGATCGTTGTATCCAAGAGCCATGCATGACCTTCAGTGAATCGACTCGCGAAAAAATTGCGGATTTAGTAAGCCGCAGCCCGACGGAAACTCTCGCTTCTGTGAGTGCAGAAGCACGGGGCTGCATCGGAACCCTGATGGGCCGCTACAATTCTAAAACCGATGAGGACATGTTCGTCGCACTATGGTCCGGGGATTACTGCAAGATCAGCCGCATCCACCGCCCCGACACTGTACTGCAGAGGCCTTGCCTCAGCTTGCTATGGCTGGTGCAACCTGACTTACTGGACCGACTTCTATCGTCAGACGACATGCTTGAGAGCGGTTTTTTAGCGCGCACTCTCTTCTTCGAGGCCAGCCCACCCTCTTACGTAATTGCGACAAAAGCCCCCGGAATCGTTGCCACGCAGAATGCTTGGCAGGCACTTGTCTGGCACATAGCGTTCACCTTCTACCATCAGTCTCATCCCGTTATATTTCCCTGTCAGCAAGGAGTTATGGATCTGATGACAAGGTTTCGTTTATGCCTGATGCAGCGAACGCAATTCGAAGGCGACCTAGCAGACGTGTACAGCTTCGCAGCGAGATGGGTCGAGCAGACGTGGCGCATCATGCTTGTCCTCCATGTGACCAAACTACCAGACAGTGCGCTATACCCGGTCTCCATGGAGACCGCTAACGAAGCCATTCAGCTCATGGACTGGTTCGCAACGCAGCAGCTTTTGCTTTTGACAGCCAAGCGAGAACGGAAGACCGATGAACGGTTCGAAGCTCTATTGCAGGTGCTAAGTTACAAACCCGGCCAGTGCTGCTCGCTCCGCGACCTCAGCCGTCGTCATGGTTTCCAAGAAACCGAAGTCCGGACAATTGTACTGAATCACCAATGCGCTTTAGTGATTAGGGAACTGAAGGCGCAAGGGCCCGGGCGGCCTTCGCCAGGCGTTGCGATTGCTCAAGTGTAGGATGGCCTAGCAGCATGACCCCCATGCCAAAATCTGCGTTATCTGCGAAATGTGTCTCTCACCCTCCAAAAACAAATAAATTTTCTCAGTTTGCCTGCCATGAACTGCCATGTCCCTCCATGAAACCAACACATCAACCACAGCACCTCGTTCCCTCTCTCGAAAACCTACCGCAACATCGTTTGATCCGATTGATACCCCGGAAAGCAGTGCAAACCGTTGCCTGTCCACGTTGTGGCGCTTGCCCAGGCCGTTGTTGCATCGGCTGTAAAGGCCAACAACGAATAGCCAATCACATTGAAAGGGTTCAGCTTGCTCTATCCTCTACGATTACCTCAGCAGCCGCGAATATCAGTTTTTGGCATTCTTGAGCCATCTTCATTCAGAATCCCTTCACCTGGATGACAAAAATGTCACCCGTGAGTTAAATGATCCCCACTGACTAACACACGCAATCCGCAACCGTCTGTTAAATGCATGCATCATGCTGGTTGATATTGACACCCCGTACG
>NZ_JBIPNG010000144.1:0-13434 GCF_044373815.1 Prosthecobacter sp.
GATTTCGTCCCAAAGTTTGTCGATCTCCTTGGGGCCGTGCGAAGGCCTGCCGGCTTTCGAGAACCAGTAGTCCGCGTTCCACTGGTCGCCTTCGATCACATGGAGCAGCGCATGAATCCAGGAACCCATCTTCGTGTGGATGTCCTGTGCGATGTTGTGCGCAGCGTCCCAGTTTCCCTGCTTTGCATGCCAGAGGGCGAGCGCTTCAGGGGAAACAGCTTCAGCCTGAGCCTGCGTGGTGGTCTTGAGTTCAGCGGCGGTCATTTCAATCGTCTTCTGGCAGCGGCTTGCCTTTGGTTTCAGGAGCGAACGGCAGAATGATGATACCCATGAGGAAGATGGCGCACATGGTCATCGCCGCGTAGCGCAGCGGCAGAGCCGGATCCTGAGCGGCGAACTTGCCATAGATGCCGGATGTGAGCGTGGCGGAGAAAAAGCTGCCACCGGCGGCCGCGAAACGGCCCAGATTGTAGCAAAAGCTGGTGCCCGTGCTGCGCAGCTTGTTCGGGAACAGCTCCGGGAGATAAATGGCGAAGCCGGCGAACACGCTCAGTTGTGCGGTGCCCATGAGGAACATCATCCAGCGCGCGGAGATCGGGTCGCTCATTTTCCAGTAAACGAGGAATGTGGCAACGAGTGCGGCGCTGAAGCCCAGGAAGAAGGCAAGGCGACGGCCCAGCTTGGCAACGTTGGTGAACAAGGTCATGCCCACGGCGGCTCCCATCATGTTCCAGAGATAGGCCACGGAGATGGCATTGTTCACTTCGGCGGCCACCTTGTCAGGAGCGACGCCCGCCTTCTCAAAGTACTGTTTGAACACCACCTTCTGCAAATCGACGGCATACTCGCCGATGGCCCAAAGGCCGATCACGCCCGTGCTGGCGATGACAGCTCCCACGAACAGGTTTTTGCGCCAGCGGGCGCTGGCCAGCAGGCTGGCATACGGTGCGAAGATGCTGCCTTTCGGCAGCTGGTTGGTATCCTTGAGGTGCTGCCATGAGGCGGGCTCCTTGAGGTAGCCACGGGTGAAGATGATCATCAGCGCAGGGGCCGCGCCAATGAGGAACATCCAGCGCCAGCCCGATCCGGCAGTGATGGTGTGATTTGCTTCCAAGGTATCAATGCCGATTTTTGCAAAACCTGCGGTGATGTTCCCGATGGTGGACAGAATCTGCAGCAGGCCAAGGCACTGGGTGCGCGCGCCATTGGGAACGGTTTCAGCGATCAATGCCACGGCAAGGCCAAACACGCCGCCAACGCCCACGCCAGTGAGGAAGCGGAAGATGGTGAAGTCCAGCTGGGTGCGGCTGAAATAGCTCAGGCCGGTAAAGGCGGAGTAGATCAGGATCGTCAGCGTCAGCATTTTAGCGCGGCCGAATTTGTCGCCCAAGGCACCGAAGGTCAGTCCGCCGACCCCCCAGCCAATGAGGAAACAGGCGGTGACAACCTTGCCAAAGGCCTGCAGATCAGGATTCGTCGGCGGCAGCTTCATCAGTTCCACCAAGGCCGGCACACGGGCGAGCGAAAACAGGCGCTGGTCCAGGCAGTCAAAGAACCATGCTGCTGAGGCGACGATCAGCACAAACCAGTGGTAGCCGGTCAGCTGCTTGTACCAAGGTGCATTGGAATCGGTAAGGGACGGGGTGCTCATGAGAAGCGCGGATGTTGAATGACGTGGAGGAGGATGACAATCCCGAAATCAAAGGAATCATGCCGCACCAGATAGGCCGTTTCTTTCACCTATATCGATATCGGCTGGATAAGTTTATGAGGCCGGAAAGCGCGGCAGGTACGTTCTGCATGAACTTGCTTGAACAAGCGCATTGAATTTTGACCATTGGCCTTTAAACACTCTCATGCGCAAAAACGTCGCAATCTTCCTACCACTGACGCTTGCCTTCATTGTCGCGGCCTGCGCCACTTACGATGGCTCTCGCGTGGCACGCTGGGAGTCGCGCTTTGCGCCGGTGCCGTCCGGGGCCATGACACCTGACCAGCTGCTCGCCGAGGCGCACATCAAACTCGACATCATCCCCTCTGGCACGGTGGGACGCCGCTACTACCGGCCGATGCAGCCGCGCTACATCACCATTCACAGCACGCAGAACTACACCGGCAATGCCTACCAGCATGCGCTGGCACTGAAGCGTGGCGCCCTGCGCGCGACGAAACGCAAGGGGGGCAACCGCATCGGCTTTCTCACCTGGCACTTCACCGTGCAGGATGACATCGCGATCCAGCACCTTCCCTGCCGTGAGCAGGGCGAGCACGCTGATTTCGACGGTGTCGGCAACAATTACAGCATCGGCATCGAAATGTGTGAGCACCATGGCAATGACCTTGGCCAAACCATTGACCGGACAGCCCGGCTGGCCGCGTATCTGATGCGTGCTTATAACATTCCGCTGGATCACGTGGTGCCGCACTATCACTGGCCGCGTGTCGGTGTCAGTCCGCTGCACAAGGACTGCCCGCATTTCCTGCTGGAACATGGCCGCCCGGGTCAGACCTGGCGGTGGTTTCAGGGACGTGTGCAGTTTCACTACAACCGCATGCTGCAAGGTCCGGCAACGCCGCTGGGTTGAAAAAACATGAAGGCGCTTCTGCTCCAGTTTGTATTCGCTCTCACGGCAGTTTCTGTCTGCTGCGGGCAGAGTGTGGACGCGTGGTCGGAAAAGCCGGTGCCCAGCACGAGCAAGCAGGTCGCCATCCTGGAAGACAAGCGCCTCAATGAAAGCTCCGGTCTGGCGCTGGGTGTCCGTGATCCCTCGATTTTCTGGACCTCGAACGATTCCGGCGGGGAGCCTTGTGTCTTTGCCATCGACCGCAGTGGTAAAACGCGCGCCAAGGTGCGTGTGCGAGATGCGGCAAACTTTGACTGGGAGGACATCACCTCTGGTAAAGATTACAAGGGAACTCCGACGCTGTTCATCGGGGACATTGGCGACAATCTTTTCATCCGAGCCTCGATACAGGTTTATCAGATCCCCGAGCCTGAAATCAGTGCAGCAGGCAAGTCTGTGGCGGAAACTGAAACCGCCGCACCGCAGATCTGGCGTGCGAACTATCCTGATGGCAGGCGCAACGCCGAAAGCCTGCTCATGCATCCGCAGACCAGGCGACTTTACGTCCTGACCAAGAGTGATGATGGCAGGTGCGCGCTCTATGCTTTTCCACAGACGTTGCAACCCAATGTGAGCATGGTGCTCGAAAAAGTAGCCGATCTGAATTTTCCGACGCTGATTCGTGCCGGCAAGCGTCCGCATGACAACTGCATGACCACAGGAGCCTGCTTTGCACCGGATGGATCACGGATGGTCGTCTCCACCTACAGCAGCCTGTATGAATGGCTGCTGCCCAAGGAAAAATCACTCGCAGAGGCCCTGAAAGAAGCGCCGGTGCGCATCGAACCCGAACTCCTGCGGCAGCTGGAAGGCGTCTGCTATGACAGCGACAGCCGCACGCTGTGGATCACCAGCGAACACTTGCCGACGCCTCTGATTCGGATCAAACGCTGATCCACTTATTTGACCCACTCGAAAAAGCCCATGGCTTCGAGTTCGCCGTGCAGCCTGTCTTTTTGTGCAGGGGTGAGCGTGGTGTTGGGAAGACGGGCCGGGCCGACATCGACACCGAGCATGGCCATCACAGCTTTTGCCGCACCCATGTAGCCGTAGCTGACGAGGGTGCTGATGATCTGCACCCCGCGAAACTGCTCCCGCTGTGCAGCGGCAAAATCATTCTGGGCAAACGCGGCCAGCAGGCGCAGGTAAATGGGGGCGGCGAAGTTGAAACCGCTGCCGACAGCGCCCTTTGCGCCCATGGCCAAAGCACCGAGCATATGCTCATCACAGCCAAAAGGCACGTCCCAGGCACCATTGTCGGCACGCAGGCAATACTGGTAGGCCATGAGGTCAGGATTGGTGAATTTGACACCGGCCAGATTCGGGATGCGTTTGCCTGCCTGCTGCAGGAAATCGGGCACCGAGAGATTCACGCCGGTCATCGACGGAATGTCATAGTAGTAGAAAGGGGTGTCCGGCGCTGCTGCGGCGATCTGGGCCATCGTCTCCACCAGCACCTCGACGTTCTTCGGTTTGAAGTACATCGGCGCCAAAGCTGCGATGGCTGCTGCGCCCAGATCCTCGGCCTGCTCCGCCAGCGCTTTCGCATCGGCGACGCAGTTTGCCCCCACATGCACCACCACGCGCATGGCGGTGCCCTTCGTGACCGCCATCCAGCATTTGGCCAGCAGGTGACGCTCATCGTAGGTGAGCGAGTGACTTTCGCCGGTGCTGCCACCGATGAAAACGGTGTTCACTCCTTTTGAGAGTAGGAACTCCGTTTGTTTTTCCACCACGTTGAGATTGAGCGAGCCATCGGGATGAAATGGCGTGTGAGTGGCTGTGACCAGGCTGTGCAGGCGTTGGGAGTCGGGCAGGTTCAGCATAATGGGGCAAACGTGCGATACGCCAAATCCTCTGCAACATGATTCATGGTGGTGAGTTTGTTTGTCCATGCGCTCCGCCTTTTTCATCCTTCTCCTACTGTCAGCCATGCTCCATGCCGACGACTGGCCGCACTGGCTGGGGCCTCAAGGCGACAGCGTCTGGCGCGAGTCCGGCATCATTGAAACCTTTCCTGCAGGTGGTCCCAAGGTGCTCTGGCGGGCAAAGATCGGTGGTGGCTACACCGGTCCGGCCGTCGCGGAAGGCCGGGTTTATCTCATGGACCGCCAGGTGGCCGAAAAGAGCAGCGTGCCTGGCAACGCCTTCGCGCGGGGCATCATTCCCGGCACCGAGCGCGTGTTTTGTCTGGATGCGAAGTCGGGTGCGCTCGTTTGGGAGCATCGCTACGAATGCACTTACACGATGAGCTATTCCACCGGCCCGCGCTGCACTCCCGTGGTGAGCGGTGGTAAAGTGTGGACTCTCGGCGCGGAGGGAAACCTCCTGTGCCTTGATGCCGCAAACGGCAAGGTGCTCTGGTCGCATGACTTCAAAGCCGAATATGGAGCGAAGACACCGATGTGGGGCTTTGCCGGACATCCGCTGCTCGATGGTCAGTGCTTGATCTGCCTCTGCGGTGGTCCGGGCAGCGTGGCCGTCGCCTTTGACAAGGACAGCGGCAAAGAAATCTGGCGTGCGCTGGATGCACGCGAGCCCGGCTACTGCCCGCCTACCATGATTGAGGCCGGGGGCTCGAAGCAACTCATCCTCTGGCATCCGCAGGCGGTGAATTCGCTCGATCCCGCCACTGGCAAAGTGCTCTGGTCTTATCCATGGGATGTGCGTTTTGGCCTCACCGTAGCCACTCCAAGGCTTGCGGGAGATCTGCTCCTCTTCAGCTCCTTCTACACCAGTTCGAAATGCTTCAAGCTGGACGCCGCCAAGCCGGCAGCATCGTTGGAGTGGGAGGGTAAAAGCTTCAGCGAAAAGAACACGGACACGCTGCACAGCCTCATCAGCACTCCGTTCATCGAGAACGGTCACATCTACGGCGTGTGCAGCTACGGTCAGCTCCGCTGCCTGAAACTCGACACTGGCGAGCGCCTCTGGGAAACCTTCGCCGCCACCACCGGCGGGCTACCCGTCCGCTGGGCAAACGCCTTCCTCATCAAACACGAAAGCCGCTTCTTCCTCGCCAACGAGCAGGGGGATCTCATCATCGCCAATCTCACACCGAAAGGCTACGAGGAGATCAGCCGGGCCAAGCTCCTGAAACCCACCACCACCGATCCGCGCCGGGCTGTGGTGTGGTCACACCCTGCCTTCGCCAACCTGTGCGTCTTCATGCGCAATGATGAGGAGATTGTGTGCGCGTCGCTGGCGAAGTGATCCTCTGGCCCGAAGAATTCCCGGCTGGCTGCCGTATGGTTGCACATGCCTTCTGCCTCGCCCCAGCCTGTTTGTTCCGGTCCCCTAGACCGACGTGGCTTCATGCGTTTCGGACTCACGGGATTTGCGAGTCTGGGCTGGCCGGGATTGCTCAAGCTGCGCGCTGAGAATGCCGCGAAGCCTGTGCGTGAACGCACCGCTGTCATATTAGTTTGGCTGCGCGGTGGTTGCTCGCACCTCGACACCTATGACCCCAAACCGGACATCGGCAGCGAGTACCGTGGCCCTTTTAAGACCATCAAAACCAAGGTGCCCGGCATGCAGCTCACCGAGTTGATTCCATTGCAGGCAAAAATCGCCGACAAATTCACCCTGCTGCGCTCGATGACGCACACCGGTGGCGGACATCCGGCTGGATCGCTGCAAATGCTCAGTGGCGATACGGATGCGCGTGACAAACCCAAGCCCTTGCTGCCGGACTGGATGACCGTGGCGAATTTCATGCGCTCGAAAAACAAGCGCAACAGTCCGTTGCCGAACTACATCGGCGTGAACCCGATCATCAATTACGACAGCTTCACCATCGCCGGCCCGGGCTTTGTCAACGCAGCCTATTCGCCGCTGGCGGTGCTGAGTGATCCCAGCCGCCCGGATTTCGCCGTTCCAAACGTCGGCCTGTCCGACCCGTCCAAGCTGGCCCGTCTCAACGACCGCATGGCCTTGCTGCACAGTCTCGACAATCTGGAACGCAACGTCGATGCCGCTGGTGAAATGGGCGCGATGGATCAGTTCGAAGCGCAGGCGATGACGTTGCTCACCAATCCGCAGACGCGACATGCCTTTGATCTCTCCAAAGAAGACAAGCGCACCCGCGAACGTTACGGCATGCATCGCTGGGGGCAGCAGCTGCTGCTGGCTCGACGTCTCGTTGAATCGGGTGTGGAAATCATCACGAGCTGCCTTGATGGACCGCAATGCGGTCGTGTGGGCAACTGGGACGATCACGCCGTCAACCACCACGTCTTTGATGCGCTGCGCTTCCGTGCCGGAGCCTTCGATCAGGCCGTTTCAGCGTTGATTGAGGATGTGTATGCACGGGGGCTCGACAAACGCGTGCTCGTTGTGGTCAGTGGTGAGTTTGGGCGCACACCCAAAATCAGCCACGTTGCCAGTTCCGGCGCCGGAGAGGCCAGTGCAGCGGCGGGTGTCGTGCAGCCGGGCCGCGACCACTGGCCGCGTGCCTTTACCAATCTCTGGGCTGGTGGCGGTCTGCAAACCGGCGGCATCATTGGAGCCAGCGATAAACGCGGCGAAGACGTGGTCGAGCACGCCTGCTCGCCGCACGATTTCCTCGCCACGATTTACCACCATCTGGGGATCGACTCCGCCAAAGAAACGATCAATGACTTCAGTGGTCGTCCCACCCCCATTGTGCCAAACGGGACGCCCATCCGGAAATTGATTCGAGTGTAGGTCAGAGGATGAAGGGTGGGGTGGCGCAGCCGGCCAGTTTTATGCCGGCAACGAACTGTTGGCATCGCGTCCACCCTGCGAAGCAAATTGCTTCACATCCCTTTCGGCATCCACGGATCCAGCTTGCTCACTTCCGCCTTCGCGGCTGAGCTGACGGGAATGCCCCAGGCATCGAAGAAAGGGCCGAGGTTCTTGTTGGTGATTTTGGAGTAGCGCACAAGAAACTGATCACGGCGTTCGTCATCGCTTTTTGGAGCCGGGCCGAAAGCGGGATCGTCGAAGCTGTAGAGGTATTTGCGCCAGCTTTCCCAGCTGAACTCCTGCATGAGCTGGATGTAGGTGGTCAGCGCGGTGAAGGGCTCGCTTTTCCACACCTGCCACTTGTTGGACGCCTTCTTGATCTTTTCGATGTGCTCCTTGCGCGCTTCCTCGGTGATGGCGGTATGGCCGATGAGCCAGTCTTTCTTTAAAACGGCGTCATAGCAGTACATGCCGATGACGTTGTTGGTGACTTCGCCGGTACCGTCGAAGGTGAAATTGCCACGCTGATGATTGTGGCCGATTTCATGGTAGAATCCCCAGCCGGGAAACTTCAGTTTGCCAAACGTCGTCATCTCCGGCGCGGCGCTCGTCGGTATCATTATGGGGTAACCGCTGTGCATGTAGCCGGCGCTGATCTGCACATCCGCCACGATGCGCTCGGGGCGCTTACGTTCGGCCGTTTGATTGGTGATGTCGTCCTGCGCTTCGACCACCTTCTTCCAGAACTCCATGAGCTGGGTGGGATTGTTGATGGCGCGCGCGACCTCGGTGGGGCAGCTCACGATCAGCTTATCGCAGGCGAGTTCGGCCCAGGGAGCGGGGCGCTTTTTGATTTCGCTCCATTTGGCATCGTCATCCTGGCCGAGAACGAACAGTGGCGCTGGTACTGCGTTTTGAACGACGGCGGTGAAAGCTTCGTCGTCCTTGGCGCGGCCAGGAACTTCGATGTAGATGAGCCCGCCAAAGGCGCTGGCGGTTTTCGTGGTGGCGGTGGCTAATCCGACGCTGCGGGTGATGTCCGGCGCGCGTTCCCATTTGTCGAGATGGTACAGCGTGTCGCTGTGGCAGCCGATGCGCACGGCGTAGCCTTTGTCGGCTAGTTTTTCCGGCAGTATAACGGTGATGGTGTCACCTGCGGCTGCGTAGAGGCCGGTGCTGGTCCAGCCGGGGATGCTGGGTGTCACTTTGATCTCTCCCGAGACACGTGGTGCACCCTCAGGCACTTTGCCGGGGAAGGCTTCATGCGCAGGATGAGCGGCCACGCCTTCACCGGCGGCTAGGCGCAGCACGCGTGTCTCCATGCCGAGGCGCAGGCGTTGCGCGGCATGCTTGTCGGCGGTGAGCGGTGCCTGGGCTGTCGGCACCACGGCATCAGCGCCGGCAGTGCCCAGTGCGGCGAGCACGGCGGCCTTCAGATTGCTGCGGTCCGGCGGTTGTGCCGCCATGGCGATCTGGATGGCGTTCGTGCCCTGCTTCATTTGCTCAGCCGTCAGTGCGGGGCCGCCATCGCGCTGCTTTTTGATCGCGCTGATGGCCTCAGAGGCGTTCATCATTTGGGGCAGTTCCACGCGTGCTTCAAAGCTGCGCAACTGGTCAAACGCGCTCATGTCCGTGATCGCGATGCCTGCGGGCATCAGCGCTTGGTTGAGGCCGTGTGACACCGCCAGGTCTTTGCCGCCGCTCGTCTGGCTGAAAGCCCAGCCCGTCATGCCGCCGATGAATCCGCCGCCGCCTTTGACATACTCCGCCACCGCCGCGCCTTCCTCGGCGCTGATGATGCCCTGCATGTTCACGATGACGACATCGAAGTCGCTCAGACTTTTCTTGTCGATCTTGTCAAAGGTCTCCACTTTGAATTCGTGCTGCTTGTACAAATTGACCGCATTCACGCCTTTGAGGCCCAAGCGGGGCTTTTCTTTGTTGGCCGCCCAATTCACGCAGTTCTCCATGAGCTTGGCGTGATCTCCGCCTTCACCTCCGGCGAGGTAGCTGTTGTGACCAAAGAGAATGACGCGCCCTTTGGCATAACCTGCCGCCGCTGCGACTGCGATCTCGACCCCATCCTTGTCAGGTGCGGAGAGAATGGGAAACGCCATATTCCCCCAGATGCCGATGGGTCCCGGTGCACCTGCCTTCGGCAACGATTTGACACCTTCGAGGATTTTGGCGCGTTCGGCATTCACGAGCGCCGGGGGCATCTGCGCATGCAAGACCCCGACAAAGGCGAGGAGGACGAGTGTGGTGGCTGATTTCATGGTTGGGTTGGAAAAATGAGGCTCTAGCGGTAGATCACGACGAGGAACACCAGAGCGTCCCCTTTGCCGGTGTTGACGATGGCGTGCGGCACGTCGGCGCGGTAGGTGCCGGAGTCGCCTTTGCCGAGTTCTTCGCTGTTTTGGTCGGATTCGATGCGCACGCTGCCGTCCTCCACGGTCAGGAACTCGCGGGTGCCTTCAAAGTGAGCCTGGCTGCGAAGGGTGCCTCCCGGGCGCAGGGTCATCTCATAGAACTCCACGTCCTTTTCGAGGTTGATGGGTGAGAGCGTGCGGATCTCGCACTGCTTGTCGCTGCGATAGACCTGGGCGCGGTCGCTGGCCCGGATGACCTGAATTTTCGAAGCGCTGGCCTCGGCGCTCTCAATCAGCTCCTGCAAGGTCAGTCCAAAGGCCCGGGCGATGCGGAAGGTGACGGTCAGGGTCGGATTGGCCTTTTCACGCTCGATTTCGCTGAGCATGGAGCGACTCACACCGCTCGCCGTGGCGAGTTCTTCGAGCGACCAGCCGCGGTCCCCGCGCAGTTTTTTCACCCGCTTCCCCAGATTCTCATTGATGGCCTCGGGGCTGGATTCAATAGAGGGGGCGGCTTTGGGTTTGGGGGGCATGAGTGTCGGTATAACGGATGGTTCTCTTGTAAATTAGAAATAATAGTCACATGCTCAAATCATGATGCGTTGATATGACTGTTGACCTGCCCAGCTAGAACGCTAATTTCCCCCATGCCCGCACGACCCAATGTCCGCTCTGAACTCGAAGCCGCCATGCGCCAGAGAATCCTGGTTATTGATGGTGCCATGGGCACGACCATTCGTGGTTATGGACTGAAAGAGGCCGACGCGCGCGGCACCCGATTCCTGTCCAACGAGAAGGATCTGCTCAATAACGGCGACATTCTTTCCATCACCCGTCCGGACATCATCGAGGACATCCACCGTCGCTTCTTGGAAGCCGGGGCTGACATCATCGAGACGAACACCTTCAGCGGCACCAGCATCGCCCAGGCAGAGTTCTTTACGGAAGTGCCGGCAGGGCGGCGTAAAGATCCCGAATTCTTCCAGACCGTGCTGGAGGACAAGTTCCTCAACGATCTCGCTTGGGAGATCAACTTCGAGTCCGCTAAGCAGTGTCGTAAATGGGCCGACCTCGTGGGCGAAAAGACCGGGCGGAAACGCTACGTGGCAGGGGCCATCGGGCCGCTCACCGTCTCGCTCTCGCAGTTCCCAGACCTTTCCGACCTTAGCTTCCGTTACGTCACATTCGATCAGGTGAAGGAGGCGTATAAGCACCAGGTGCGCGCCCTCATCGCCGGCGGAGTGGACACCCTGATGGTCGAGACGATCTTTGACTCCCTCAACGCCAAGACCGCCCTCGTGGCGATCCGTGAGGTGTTTGCAGAAGATCAGGTGGAACTGCCCGTGCAGATCAGCGCGGCTGTCGGACCTGGTGGCGAGACGATGATCTCCGGTCAGGTGACCGAGGCTTACCTCAATGCCATGCGGCATGTGAAGCCGCTGTCCATCGGTCTGAACTGCTCCCTTGGGCCAGACAAGATGCGCCCCTTCCTGGAGGAGCTTTCCTCGAAGGCCGACTGCTTTGTCTCCGCCTATCCGAATGCTGGCATGCCGAACCCGCTGGCACCGACGGGCTTTGACCTGCTCCCACCAGACATGGCGGTGTTTGCCAAAGACTTCGGCAGCAGCGGTTTCGTGAACATCATGGGCGGTTGCTGCGGCAACACGCCTGAGCACATTGCTGCGATTGCCAAGGCGGTGGAAAACCTCGCACCGCGTCAGGTGCCTGCCGACACGCATTCGATGCGCCTCAGCGGCTCGCAGCCCTTTGTGCTGAAGGGGACAACACCGGAGGAGCGCCCGCCTTATCTCATGATCGGCGAGCGCACGAACGTGGCCGGATCACCCAAGTTCGCCAAGCTCATCAAGGAGGGCAAGCTGGAGGAGGCCGTGGCCGTGGCCCGTCAGCAGGTGGAGAGCGGTGCCAATGTGATCGATGTCTGCATGGACGAAGGTCTCATCGACGGCGTGCCCACGATGACCAAATTCCTCATCCTGCTCCAGACCGAGCCAGAGGTGAACAAAGTGCCCATCATGGTGGACTCCTCCAAATGGGAGATCATCGAGGCCGGTCTCAAATGCCTGCAGGGCAAGGGCATCGTGAATTCCATCTCGCTCAAGGAAGGCGAGGACAAGTTCAAGGAATGCGCCCGCAAGATCAAACAGTATGGCGCTGCTACGGTGGTCATGGCCTTCGATGAACAGGGCCAGGCCGCCACGTATGAGGACAAGATCCGCATCTGCGAACGCGCCTACCGCATCCTCGTGGACGAGATCGAATTCCCGCCGGAAGACATCATTTTCGATCCCAACATCCTCACCGTCGCCACCGGCCTCGAGGAGCACAACAACTACGCGCTCGACTTCATCAACGCCACGCGCTGGATCAAGGAGAACCTCCCGTATGCCAAAGTCAGCGGCGGCGTGAGCAACGTCAGCTTCAGCTTCCGCGGCAACAACAAGGTGCGCGAGGCCATGCACAGCGTGTTCCTCTATTATGCCATCAAGGCAGGCATGGACATGGGCATCGTGAACGCCGGCATGCTCGAAGTGTACGAGGAGATCCCGAAGGACATGCTCGAAAAGGTGGAGGACGTCATCCTCAACCGCCGCCCGGATGCCACGGAGATTCTCGTGGATTACGCCGAGCAGTTCAAAGGTCAGGCCGGTACTACCAAGAAGGTGGAGATCGACATGAGCTGGCGGCAGGGCCCTGTGAGCAAGCGTCTCGAACACGCCCTGCTGCGAGGCATCACAGACTTCATCAACGAAGACACCGCCGAAGCGCTGGCCCAGCTTGGCAAGCCTCTCTCTGTGATCGAAGGTCCTCTCATGGATGGCATGAGCGTGGTGGGCGATCTCTTCGGTGCTGGCAAAATGTTCCTCCCGCAGGTCGTCAAAAGCGCCCGCGTCATGAAACAGAGCGTGGCTTATCTGCAGCCCTTCATGGAAATCGAGAAGGCTCGCAGAGCGCGTGAGCGCGCCCTGCTGCTCGAAGTTGCCGCCAAGACTGTCACTGCTTTGGAAAGTGGTGGCGCTGTCGCCGTGGTCGAATCCTTCACCTACACGCCCAGCAGCGGCCTGAGCCTCGAAGAGCGTCGTGCGGAAGTGAAGCTCGCTGCCGAACTTGGCGCTGTGTTTGAAGTGGAGGGCGAGGCCGCTCTTCAGCAGAAGCTTGAAAGCCTGCGCAAGGACTCCTCCAATTCCGACCGTGTCGTTTCTCCATTCCTCAACCATGCTCAGTCCACCGCTGGTGGTGCTGCCGGCTCTGCCAATGGTCTGACGGCCGAAGATCTTATTCCTGCAGAAGCTGCCAAGCAGGGCGGTGGCAAAATCGTTCTCGCCACAGTCAAAGGTGACGTGCATGACATCGGCAAAAACATCGTGGGCATCGTTCTGGCCTGCAATGGCTTCGAAGTCACTGACATGGGCGTCATGGTGCCCTGCGATAAGATTTTGGAAAAGGCTCTCGAAATCGGCGCCGATGTGATCGGCCTCAGCGGCTTGATCACTCCATCGCTGGATGAGATGGCGCATGTGGCCAGCGAGATGGAGCGTCGTGGCTTCAAGCAGCCGTTGCTGATCGGTGGTGCCACCACCAGTCCGGCTCACACCGCCATCAAAATCGCGCCGAAGTACAGCGGCAGCATTGTGCATGTGCTGGACGCCTCCCGCAGCGTGCCTGTGACGACATCCCTGCTCAGCGAAGATCAGCGTGAAGCCTTTGTGGCCAGC
>NZ_JBIPNG010000553.1:0-3967 GCF_044373815.1 Prosthecobacter sp.
TATCCTACCGTCACCGCACCGGGACATGCGAGTTTCTTCAGCGGCAGCTCGCCGATGATGCACGGGGTCATCGGCAATGACTGGTTTGACAAGCGCAGCGGCGCAATGATGTACTGCGTGGAGGATCCCAGTGTGACGGGCGTGGGCACTGCGCCGGATGCGAAGGCAGGGAAGATGTCGCCGCGCAATTTCATCGGTGCGACTGTCGCGGATCAAATGCGGCTGCACTGGGGCTCCAAGGTGGTCAGCATGTCTGTGAAGGATCGCGGGGCCATCCTGCCAGCCGGGAAAAAGCCCACTGGGGCCTATTGGTTTGAGTCGGCCACGGGAAACTTCATCACCAGCAGCTACTATGAGAAGGAGCTGCCGGCCTGGGTGAAGGCTTTTAACGACAGCAAGAGGCCGGATGCCTTTGTGGGGCAGACCTGGGACCGGCTGCTGGATGAGAAGCAGTATCCCATGCCGGATGCGGCCGCTGGCGAATCCCATCTGGCTGGTGAAACGATCAGTACCTTTCCGCACAAGGTGATCAAGGAAGAGGCGGAAGGCTATGAGCCGATCCTCTCCACGCCATTTGGCAATCAGCTTCTCGCGGAATTTGCGAAGGCAGCCATCGAAGGGGAAAAACTGGGGCAGGGGACACAGCCCGATTTGCTCTGTGTTTCGTTTTCCTCCATCGACTACTGCGGCCACAAGTTTGGACCCTATTCGCAGGAGGTGCAGGACATCACTTTGAGGCTGGACCGGCAGTTGAAGGAGCTCTTTGCCTACCTCGACAAAAAGGTGGGGCTGGCCAACGTGGTGATGGTGCTAACGGCGGACCATGGCGTGGCACCGAATCCTGAAAATGCGAAGGAGCAGGGGCTGGATGGCGGCCGCCCGCCCGTCGCTGACATGCTCGGAGAGTTGCAGGCCAAGGTGGTGGAACACTTCGGAGAGGGACGTTACTTTTTGTCTGCCAAAGGCAGTCTGAAACCACGCCTGGTGGACGGAAACCTCTACTATGACCACGTTGTTTTGGAGGAGAAGAAACTGGCTCCTGAGACGCTCACCGCTTTCATTCTTGAGTGGGCGCTTTCCACCGGCGTGTTTCATGCCGTGTATGGCCGCGACCAATTGCTGGAAGGCCGCGCCCCGGGCGTGATCGGACAGCGCATCGCCAATGGGTTCAATGGTGAGCGCAGCGGTGATGCGGTTCTGATTCTCAAGCCTTGGCTGATCGCGGGCACAGGGAAGGCGGCGACGGGGACGACGCATGGTTCGCCTTTCTCGTATGACACGCATATTCCCATCATCTTCTACGGTGCGCCGTTCAAGGCGGGGCGCTATGCGGATGAGTTCAGCATTACTGATCTTGCGCCGACGCTTTCAGCGGGGCTGGGAATTCAGGAGCCGCCGGTGTGCATGGGGAAGCCGCTGGTCAGGGCGCTGAAGTGAAGGGAACGTGGCTTAATTCAGCCACAGGTCAGCAAGGATCATTCACATAGGACGCAGCGAGCGCATGTGCTTCATCGGTATACCTCACGTCGATGTGCGATCTTCACCACAAGCACCAGCAGTTCTGCATCTTTCACCGCGTAAAGAATGCGGTGGTCACCGACTCGCACACGATGGATACCGTCGCTGGCGGTGAGCTGCTTCACGCCCGGTGGTCGTGGATTGATTGCGAGGGCGTCGATCTCCCGTTCAAGGCGTTCACGCAGTCGGGCGTCGCGTAGATCACGCAGAAACTTCCGCGCCTGATTGCTCAGGCTAACCTGCCACGTCATGCAGTTCCTCCTTCACTTTCTCCCAAGGAGTCCATTCCGTTTCTTCCTGGAGCACATTTCGCGCGTCGCGGATGTCATCCAGATCCTCCAGGCGTTGGCGAATAGCGTCAGCGTCGAAGGCCAGCAGGGCGTCAAGGAAGGCATGATGCTCCGCTGGTGGCAGCAATCGCACGGCTTGGGCAAGTTGGGCGGAAGACATGCCTGCATTATGCCTTTCAGCGGCAATCATGGCAAGGGAGAGATTAGGGCGTGCGACACACCTCACTGCTGCAAAAACCGACCGGTCACACTCTTCTCATTCGCTGCCACTTGTTTTGGCGTTCCGGTGGCTAGGATGTAGCCGCCTTCGGTGCCGCCGCCGGGGCCGAGATCGATGATCCAGTCGGCGCAGCGGATGACATCAATGTGGTGCTCGATGACGATGAGGGTGTTGCCGGCGTCGCGTAGGCGGAGGAGGACGCCGAGGAGGGTTTGGATGTCGGCGCTGTGGAGGCCGGTGGTGGGTTCGTCGAGGACGTAGAGGGTGCGGCCAGTGCTGCGTTTGGCGAGTTCGGCGCTGAGCTTGATGCGCTGGGCTTCACCGCCGGAGAGGGAGGCGCCGCTCTGGCCGAGGCGGATGTAGCCGAGGCCGGTTTCTTCCAGCGTGCGCAGTTTGGGGCCGATGCTGGTGCTGCGGTCAAAGAAGCGGACGGCTTCGCTGACGGTCATGTCCAGCACGTCGGCGATGTTCTTGCCTTTGAAGGTCACTTCCAGGGTCTCTGCGCCGAAGCGACGGCCTTTGCAGGATTCGCAGGTGACATAGACATCGGCGAGGAAGTGCATGTCGATCTTGATGACGCCGTCGCCTTCGCATTTTTCACAGCGGCCGCCGGGTGTGTTGAAGCTGAAGCGCCCGGCATCGTAGCCACGCATGCGGGCCAGCGGCAGTTGTGCGAAGAGTTCGCGGATGGGGCCAAACGCGCCGGTGTAAGTTGCGGGATTGGAGCGCGGGCTGCGGCCGATGGGCGACTGATCAATGACCACGACTTTGTCGAGTTGTTCCAGGCCGGTGATTTTTTCGTGCGTGCCGGGGATGTCCTTGGCGTCGTAAAAATGGCGGCGAAGCGCACGCATGAGGATGTCATCGACCAGAGTCGATTTGCCACTGCCGGAAGGGCCGGTGACGCAGGTGAAGCTGCCCAAAGGAAAGGCGGCGGTGACGTTGCGCAGGTTGTGCTCGGTGGCGCCGTGGATGGTTAAAGAGTGCTTGGAGCGCGGTCCCAGGGACTCTGTGAGCAGGGTTTGGGGCAGTGCTTTCGCCTCGATGCGAACGCGGCCGCTCAAGTAGCCGCCGGTGATGGAAGTTGGATTCGCGGCGATCTCTGCGGGCGTGCCCTGTGCAGTGATTTTGCCACCGAGCTGTCCGGCGCCGGGACCGAGTTCGATGATGTAGTCTGCGGCTCGCATGGTGGCCTCGTCATGCTCCACGACGAGCACGGTGTTGCCGAGATCACGCAGGCGCAGGAGGGTTTGAATGAGGCGCTCGTTGTCGCTGGGATGCAGGCCGATGCTGGGCTCGTCCAGCACATAGAGCACTCCTGCGAGTCCGGCACCGATCTGCGAGGCGAGGCGAATGCGCTGCATCTCGCCGCCGGAGAGAGTGCCACTTTCGCGGTTCAGAGCGAGGTAGCCGAGGCCGACCTGCTCCAAAAACTCGATGCGTTTGGAGATCTCGCGCTGGAGCTCGCCGACGTAGGCTTTCTGCTGCTCGGTGACTTCCAGCTCACGCATCCACAGCAAGGCGTCACGGGTTTGCAGGGCGGTGAAGTCGTGGATGTTCAGGTCTTTGTCCTGAGCACGCAGCTTGACCGCCAGCGATTCTGGCTTCAACCGCATGCCCCCGCAGGTCACGCAGGGCTGTGGATTCATCAGGCGCGAGAGCGCGGCGCGGAGGACATCGCTCTCGGCGTTTTGATACATGCGGGCGATTTCAGGCAGCAGGCCTTCGAAGGGCTTGGCGACGCTTCGTTTGTTCTCGGTCTTTTTCCAGCCGGTGCTGATGGGCGCAGCGCCGGTGCCATGGAATAGCGCGTGTTTGAAGTCCTGCGGGAGGTCTTGAAACGGAACGTCCATCGCTGCGCCGAAGTGCTTGGCCAGGGCCTCGATGCTTTGATTGAAAATCTGCTTCACCTTCGGGTGGCGCGCCCACCAGGCTTTGA
>NZ_JBIPNG010000554.1:0-3955 GCF_044373815.1 Prosthecobacter sp.
ATTGGCCACGGTCTCCAGGGTGTCCACGTCATCGGGGCTGGCGTCTCCGGCCACGATGCGGTCGCTGATCTTCTTCATCCACAGGCTGCCTTCGCGGCAGGGGGTGCACTGGCCGCAGGATTCGTGCGCGTAGAAGGCGTTCAGGTTGTTGATGACCCAGGTCATGCTGCGGCTGTCGTCCATGATGATGACTCCGCCGGATCCGGCCATGGTGCCGCACTGGGCCATGGTGTCGAAGTCCATGGGGATGTCCATGATGCCGAGCTCGCGGCCGTCCTTGAGTTTGAATTTTTCATCGGCACGCAGCACTTTGGAGGAGCTGCCGCCAGGAATGATGGCCTTCAGTTTGCGGCCGGGTTTGAGGCCGCCGCAGAGCACGTCGATGACTTCGCCCATGGTGACTTTGCCGACTTCCACTTCGTAGTAGCCGGGCTTCTGCACATCGCCGCTCACGCAGAGGATGCGGGTGCCGGTGTTATTCGGCGAGCCGAGCTTGGCGTATTCCGCGCCGCCCATCTCGATGATGTGCTTCACGTGGCAGAGGGATTCCACGTTGTTCACGATGGTCGGGCTCATGTAGAGGCCGAGCGCTGCGGGGAAATACGGGGGCTTGATGCGCGGGTAGGGGCGCTTGCCTTCGAGGGATTCGATGAGGCCGGTCTCTTCGCCGCAGATGTAGGCGCCTGCACCGCGATGCACGTAGATCTCGCAGTCGAAACCGGTGCCGAGGATGTTCTTGCCGAGGAAGCCTTTTTCGTGCGCCTCTGCGATGGCCTTTTCGAGAATCTTCGCGGCGTAGGGGAATTCTTCGCGCACGTAGATGTAGGACAGCTTGGCGCCGACGGCGAAGCAGGCGATGGTCATGCCTTCGATCAGCTGATGCGGATCTTGGTGCATGATGTAGCGGTCCTTGAAGGTGCCGGGTTCTGATTCGTCCGCGTTGCAGATGAGATAGACCGGCTTCGTGTTCGTCGGCGGGATGAAGCCCCACTTCACGCCGGTCGGGAATCCTGCACCCCCACGGCCGCGCAGACCGCTGGCTTTGACCTCATTCGTGATGGCGCTGCGCTCCATGGTGAACGCCTTTTTGAGCTGCTCATACCCGCCATTCTCCATGTAACACTCGATGGACGGATTGTAACCGGATCGGTCGATGTTCTTGAAGATCAGGCGCTTTTCACGCGCATGGGGTTCTTTTCCGGGAAGATACTGGACGGGGGAGGCCATGGTTCGCAGTATCCGAGTGTGAATAAACTGGGCAACTGGGATTTGTGAAAAATTTCACAAGGGGGAGGCGGAGCGGCATAGGCCCGATAGGGCGAATAGGTCCCCATAGGTCCTATTCTGCGCGTCGCATCACCCAGCGCCGACTGACCCACCTTCCTCTTCCTCTCTCTCCATCCGCCCGTTTTCGACCAGCAGTTCCAGCCCGCGCAGCTTCCCGATCACCGGCACAAAGTGCGCCATATACCACAGGCTCCCCTCCTTCTGCCCCTCCCTCGGATAGCTCACATCATAGTGCAGACTCAGAGACCAACAACCCGCAGGAAAAGAGCCGCCGCTATCCCACACCGTCGCTTTCCGCAGCCGCTCGTTCTCGATCCCCCGCCTCCTCAAGTCCTCGCGAATCGCCCGCCGCGCCTGCGCCCGCATCCACAGCCCACGCACCAGCAGCCATGCCAGCAGGCAGACGTAGGCCCCAATCGCGATCTCAATAAAAATCCTCATGCAGTGTGCATTACTCAGTCCCAGTCTAGCCCGCACCCGCGCAGCCACCGTTGAGGCTTTGCTATACCATACCATCGCCACGCCGCATAGGCCGGAATAGGTTTCGTAGGACCTCTTTTCTGGAAAGCTCCGCCTCACAAGAGGTGTACCTTCCACGTGCGTCTCCCCACCCCCAGCTCCCTCTGCCTGACCCTGCTGCTCCTCGCAGCGCAGGGCACGGCCATCGCCAAAAAGGACGAAGGGCCGAAGCCGGTGCCGTGGTCCTTTGCGCCGCTGAAGCGTGGCCCGCTGCCGCAGGTGAAGGACACCGCGTGGCCGCAGACGCGCATCGATTACTTCATCCTCGCCAAAATGGAGGCCGCAGGCATGCAGCCCGCCCCTAGGGCGGTGGGCAGGGTGCTGCAGCGCCGGCTGGCCTTTGATCTCACCGGCCTGCCCCCTGCCGAGCAGGCTGCCGCCGACTGGAGCCGCACCGTGGACGAAACCCTGCGCAGCCCCCACTACGGCGAGCGCTGGGCACGCCACTGGCTGGATCTGGCGCGCTACACGGATCAAACCCCCGACTGGCTGGACTCCACCAAATACTCCTACCTCTACCGCGACTGGGTGGTGCAGTCGCTGAATGAGGACATGCCGTATGATCGCTTCGTGCTGCGTCAGCTTGCCACGGATTTTCTGCCCGAGTGCGGCCCGCAGGATCGCGTGGCGCTGGGTTTCATCGGCCTGAGCCCCACGTATTTCAAAGAGCTGCAGCTCCCGCCGGAGATCATCAAGACCACCGTTGCCGATGAATGGGAGGAGCATGTGGATGCCATCGGCCGTACCTTCCTCGGCCTCACGCTGGCCTGCGCCCGCTGCCACGATCACAAATCCGACCCCATCTCCGCGCAGGATTACTATGCGCTGGCCGGCGTCTTCGCCTCCGTGAAGCTCTCCGAACTGCCCACGATGAAGGATGAATTCTGGAAGCCCGTGGCCAAGGCGCGTGCGGAAGTGGCGGCGATGGAAAAGCAGATGGCCGACCTCAAGAAAAAGAAGCCAAAGGACCTGGCGGAGCAGACCAAGAAAATCGAAACCGTCATCGCCTCCATCAAGACCGCGACCCCGCACTACCACATGCCCATGGCCAATGCCGTGGAGGACGCGGCGCTCTACGTGGTGAACAAGGAAAAGGAGCACGGCACCAAGCTGGACTACAAGATGGGCATGGCGCGTGATCTCGAACTCATGAAGCGCGGCAATCCAAATGATCTCGGAGCTGCGGTGCCGCGCCGTTTCCTCTCCATGTTTCCCTCCAAGACCGGCCTGCCGCGCAAGTTCACCACGGGAAGCGGTCGACTGGAACTGGCGCAAGCCATCGTCGAAGACGCCGCACCGCTGACCGCTCGCGTCATCGTCAATCGCGTGTGGAAGCACCACTTCGGGCGCGGCTTGGTCGATACGCCGAGTGAGTTTGGGAATCTCGGCGAAGCCCCCACGCACCCCGAATTGCTCGATGATCTCGCGGGACGTTTCATGGAGCACGGCTGGTCGCTCAAGTGGCTGCACCGTGAGATTTTGAACTCCGCCACCTGGCAGCAGAGCAGCATCGCCGCCGCCTCCGAGCAGCGCGATCCCGAAAACAAACTCTACGCCCGCATGCTGCGCCGTCGACTGGACTGGGAATCCTGGCGCGATGCCATCCTCAGCGCCACCGGCCAGATCGATCTCAAGATCGGCGGCCAGGCTTCCTCCATCAGCGATGCCAAGAATCTCCGCCGCTCCCTCTACGGCGCCTCCGATCGCCAGGACATGGACCCCATGCTGCGCATCCACGACGTGCCCGATCCCGGCGCGCACAATCCGTGGCGCACCGAAACCATCACGCCTCTGCAAGGCCTCTTCGCTCTCAATTCCCCCTTCATGCAGCAGCAGTCCGAGGTGCTCGGCAAATGGGCCATGCAGCACCGCGTGGACGCCGTTTATGCGCGGTTGTTTGGCCGTAAGCCGAGTGCGCATGAGGCGTCAGTGGCGCAGGCGTTTGTGAGTGGTCGCGAAAACGACGCCACCATCTGGGCCCAGTACGCGCAGGCCCTGCTGGCGGGGAATGAGATGCTGTTTGTGGATTGAGCGAGCTGTCTGAATGGGACGCAGTCAATCACCCAGCGCCCCAGGAGCGCGGACTTCCAGTCCGCAGCAGGTCGCCAGCGCCCAGCGGGTGTGGCCGCAGGTAAAACCACGGAAGCAC
>NZ_JBIPNG010000145.1:0-13373 GCF_044373815.1 Prosthecobacter sp.
GCCACGAGGTCGGAACGAAAGGAGAGCCCAACCCATGGCTATGACGAAAAAGAAATTCGCGGGCGCTCACATCCCAGCATCTCAGCGCAAGGCTCTCAAAAAGCTCGCGAAGTCCAAAGGCTATCGCTCTGTCGCTGACATGATCCGCGCCATTTACGACGCGGCACTCGCCGAGTCATCCCCGCCCGTCTCCCCATAATTCCGCCTTCTGTCTGTTCTACAGATACCAGTACACACCACCACATAATACCGCTATGACAAAATCTAAATCAGCGCTTGAGCCCGCGCCTGCCAAGGTCCTTGTGCTCCGCACCTGCAATGCAAATCTACTCTCACGGGGTGGAAAATTTCAATGGTCTCCAGTCGGCGAGACCACCACCGCTCCCGATTGGAGAGCGAATGCCGAATGTGGCAATGGCCTTCATGGATGGCTCTGGGGATCTGGCGACTGGGATCTTAAAGAGAAGGGCAAAGACATCACCTGGCTGGTTGTCGAAGTCGATGCAGAGAAGGTTGTGAATCTTGGCGGTAAAGTAAAGTTCCCCAGCGGCAAAACGCTCGCGGTGGAAAAATCGTGGGCTGCAGCAATGGCCTTTATTCGCGGCTACGCCAGTTATCCCGCTGCGGAATCGAATGCGACCGGCGACTCCGGCCACGCCTCAGCGACCGGCGACTCCGGCCACGCCTCAGCGACCGGCAACTACGGCCACGCCTCAGCGACCGGCTACTCCGGCCACGCCTCAGCGACCGGCAACTACGGCCACGCCTCAGCGACCGGCAACTACGGCCACGCCTCAGCGACCGGCAACTACGGCCACGCCTCAGCGACCGGCTACTCCGGCCACGCCTCAGCGACCGGCTACTCCGGCCACGCCTCAGCGACCGGCAACTACGGCCACGCCTCAGCGACCGGCGACTACGGCTGGGCGATTACGGGATACGATGGCAGAGCGAAAGCTGGCAAAGATGGCTGCATCACGATGGCCTACCATGACGGCAAACGCATGAGGATCGCCGTCGGTTACGTCGGTGAAGGACTGAAAGAGGGCATCACCTACACAGTCAATTCCAAGGGTGATTTCGTGGAAGTCGCAGCATAACCCTAAACCCATTTGTCTAAATACCATATACTACCATGAATACAAACACTCAATTATTCACTCCTCCCCAACCGAATTCATCGGCGCTCGTTCAGATCGAAAGTAGCCGCGCTGTTCAAGAGGTGCAGGCCGCGCTTGTCATCGCGAAAAAGTTCCCGCGTGATCAAGTGGCCGCAATGGACCGCATCAAAAATGCGTGCTCCCGCCCGACCCTTGCCAACGTGGCCGTCTATCAGTATGCTCGTGGAGGGACTGACATCACTGGGCCATCCATTCGCCTCGCCGAAGCTATCGCCCAGCAGTGGGGCAATCTGACATTTGGCTTCACCGAACTGGAGCAATCTGGCGGCGCGTCCACCTGCGAGGCTTTCTGCTGGGATCTGGAAACGAACACGAAACGCAGTGTGACGTTTCAGGTCCCTCACATGCGATACACGAAAAAGGATGGCAACAAGCCGCTGTCCGACCCTCGCGACATCTACGAACTCGTCGCCAACAATGCCAGCCGCCGAGTTCGTGCATGCATCCTTGCCACCATCCCTGGCGACGTGGTAGAAGCCGCGCTCGATCAGTGCGACGAAACCATGCGCGCCGATGCGGACGCGTCCCCAGAAGCTCAAAAGAAGATCCTTGCCACGTTCGAGAAATACGGCGTCACAAAGGAGCAGATTGAGAAGCGCATTCAGCGCCGCCTCGATGCCATCCAACCTGCGCAAGTCGTGTCTCTCCGCAAGATCGCTGCCAGCCTCAAGGATGGTATGAGCAAGGCGGATGAGTGGTTTGAGGTTGAGGTTCCAAACGCTGAAGCTTCTCAACTTTTGAAGAAGGCTCCAGTCAAGAAAGAAGCCCCTCCGCTTGTCCTAGATGGCTCCGCACCATCACCTCGCGAAACCTTCCTCGCGAAGGTTCAGGCACTCAACGTGCCGTGGGAAAAGGTCGGCGAGGTGCTGTTTCAGAACGGCGTCTTGAACGATCCACGGGCAACTGCTGCAGACTGTGAGGACGGCGAGATTTCTTTCGCCCTGGCCTCTTGGGACAAACTTAGCCAGATCGTGAAAGGAGGGTCTTCCAAGTGATCGCTGAGATTCAAATCGTCCTGAACAAGGCCCTGCTTCGTGCTCTGTGCGCCCTCGTGAGCACCGATGAAACACGACATATCATAAATGGGCTCTACTTCGAAACCATCGGAACCCGTCTCGTCTGCGTCGCCACCAATGGCCGCATGTTGACTGTAGTGGACGTGAGCCACATCCAGAACATTCTCCCCCCCGATGGGCTGAGCGTTATTGTGCCAAAGCCCAGGCTTCTACCTGAGAAGTTGGAAGAAGTGGAGGATGAATACGGTAATGACTGTATCGCTGGCGAAGAGTCCGAGCTCCGCATGATCCTGCGGATTCGTGGCGATCAGGTCTTCTGGCAAGACTATGACGGTCTGGAAATCACTGCTCCGCTGATCGAGGGTAAATTCCCTGACTGGCGGAAAGTGTTGGAAATAACTCGGGATGCGACTGGCGAGCCTGTTGTGCCTGCAAATTTGAACCCTTCATACTTTGCACATGCCACTGCGGTTGTTGAGGCTTGGCTGATTTCCCGCTCCAACAATAGCGGCGTCAGCTTGTTTCCCGCTCGTGGTGACGTTCTCACCAATGGCTGTCCTCATGTGTTCCGGCCTTCGACACCAGACTTGCGTGATGGGGTCATTGTTTTGCTCATGCCAATGCGAGCAAAGGATGGCATCGAGAAACAGTTCAACGATATCGTCCCATCTTGGATGGTTGAAAAGAAAGGTGGTGAGTCATGATCACCGCAGAACTCGACAAGATCATTGAAGAAGCTCCTGCCAAAATTCAAGAGCTGCTCGGTGAGCTTCATGCGAACATCCTTCAAGCTGCTGGCGTTGCTCTCGCTGAATCACAAGAAAGCGAGACCGGCAAGGCTACTCTCTCTGTGAGTATGTCGCTCAAGATCAATCTGGCCTGTTCGCCAGTTGCTTGGAATGTTGAGGCGGCGGTCGCCGTGCGCCACAAGGTCGCGAGCGAAAGTGAAGTGGCAGACACCTCGCCGGAGCTGGCCCCTGACATGGGCAAAGGAAGGAGGTCGAAATGATCGCGCCCTTTGATGAACGCCGAGGTGTTCCCTCCGCATCCGGCATGATTCGCGTGGTCAACTGCCCCGCTTCCCACCAAATGGAAAGAGCGGCGGAAGAGATCGCTCCCGAAAAGCTCGACGACAAAGACGCGGCGGCTGGCAATGTGGTGCATGCCATCCTGAGCGACGACGCAGACGCGGAAGAGGTGACGTATTCAGCCGAGGCAACGGCGGAAATGTGCGAATCTCAGGTGGATAACCTGTTGGCAGACTGGCTCGACCCAAATGGACCTGAAGTGGCGCGATTGGATGAAGTCCGCTACGGCCTGACCATCTTCGGCACCGTCTTGGAAGTCAGGCCTGACAGCAAAGCGGAGTTCGTTTTCACCGGCAAATTCGACCGCCTTTACATCCAAGGTGAACGCGGACTGATGCCTGATTTCAAAGCTCTGAATGGCGACCATGCCGCCGCCATCGAGAACCCGCAGCTTGCCAGCAATGGCGTTCTGGTATCGGCAAAGCACAAGCTGAAGTCTATTCGCGTTGCCATTGTCCAGCCGCGCAAAGGTCGGCCCACGGTGGCAGATTACGACGAGTTGACGCTGGCAACCGCTCGCGAGTGGCTGGAAGCTGCGCTGCTTCGGTCTGCACAGGCGACACCGGATGACCGCCACGCTGGCCACTGGTGCCACCATTGCAAGGCTCGTCTTCGGTGCGAAATATTCATCAACTCAGCGCACCGTGTCGCGGAGCCGTTGAACGCCATCACCATTGCGGGCGGCGATGGCACTTCACAGCGACACGCCTTGTTTGTCAGGGCTCTTGAGCAACCGGCATCAGTTCACGCTGCCATGGTGCGCGGCGCCCCGATGCTCAAGCGGCTCTATGAATCAATCATGGATGCGGCGAAGGTGCGGGCGGCAGATGACGTCGAGTTTCAGCAGTTCTACCGGCTCGAAACGAAACCGGGCAACCGTGAGATCACTGATGCTCAGGCGGCGTTCACCGCGCTCTCTGGCCTCGGCGTCACGCATGAGGATGTCCTGGCCGCGTGCAAGCTCCCCATCGGAGCAATGGAGGAAGCAGTTCGGCTGCGCTCAGGGATCAAGTCCCAGACACCAAAGCGCACCACCTACAATCTGACCACCGACGCCGCGAAAAAGGCCGTCGAAACTGCCCTCACATCCGCCGGCGCAATCGGTCGCAAGGCGGACAAGCAAGAACTCGTGGCCGTCACCATGTTGGAAGGGGGTGACGAGTGAACTTCGATGCCCTTCGGGAGAGTTACCTGGCCTTGCTGCGGTCGAAGATTCCACAGGCGGAAGTCGCCGGATTTACGCCATTCTCAGCTCCCCATGCCTCTCTCTTCCCGCATCAGGTCGATGTGGCGCTGTGGATGATCAAAGGTGGACGCCGCGCCGGGTTCCTGCAGTTCGGCCTCGGCAAGACGCGAATCCACCTTCAAGTCGGCTGGTGGGTAGCAGAAAAGACGGGCGGCAAGTACTTGATCATCTGCCCTCTCGGTGTGCGTCAGGAGTTCACACAGAATGACGGGCCAGCTATGGGCTACCCGGTATACTTCGTGAGGACCTCAGAAGAGGTTCGGGCCATCAAGGGCCGGATCTTTGTCACGAACTACGAGAGCGTTCGGGATGGAAAGATTGACCTGTCGCTGTTCGCCGGTGCCGGGCTCGATGAGGCGAGCGTTCTACGTTCCTATGGCTCCAAGACGTATCAAGAATTCCTGCCGATGTTCAAGGCGGTCAAATACCGCTACGTCTTCACCGCGACCCCTTCGCCGAATCGATACAAGGAACTCATCCACTACGGCGCGTTCCTTGGCATCATGGACAGCGGCGAGGCTCTGACTCGGTTCTTCCAGCGGGACAGCGAAAAGGCTGGGAACCTGACGCTCTATCCTCACATGGAGGCTCAGTTCTGGGCATGGCTTCATTCCTGGGCGTGCTTTATGACGCGGCCCTCAGATCTGGGCTATTCGGATGAGGGCTACGACCTGCCTCCGATTCAGATTCACTGGCACCGGCTGGAGGTCGATCAACGAGCAGCATGGGCACAGGTGGACACTTGGGGGCAGGCTCAGCTATTGCGCGATGATGCGCAGGGCCTGCGAGAGTCGGCAGAGATTAAACGCGAGTCCATCGACATGCGCGTATCTGCCGCCGCTGACATCATGGATGCTGAGGTATCCACAAAGCATTGGCTGATCTGGCACGATCTCGAAAAGGAACGTGCGGCCATCGAAAAAGCCATTCCTGAGGCCAAGACGGTTTATGGCACTCAGGAACTCGACATCCGTGAAGATCTTATCATGGCCTTTAGCCGAGGTGAGTTTTCCATTCTTGCCACGAAGCCGATCATTGCAGGATCCGGCTGCAACTTCCAGAAGCATTGCGCTGATGCCATTTTTTTGGGCGTTGGCTACAAGTTCAACGACTTTATTCAGGCGATTCACCGCATCCACCGATTCCAACAAAAGGAGCAGGTCAACATCCACATCGTCCACCTCGACAGCGAAGACGCCATCGTCGCGGAACTCAAGGCCAAATGGAAGCGCCATGACGAGCTGATGCTCAAAATGCAGGCGCTGCTCAAACTTCACAAACTCACGTCCACAAACACCATGGAACTCTATCGAAATCTCAACGAGGGAACGGAGCGCGCAGAGGTTCAAGGCGAGCGCTTCCGGGTCATTCACAACGACGTCGTACTGGAACTGCTATCCGACAGCATTCCAGACAACTCAGTCGATCACATCTGCACTTCAATTCCGTTCGGGAACCAATACGAATACTCGCCGTCTTTCAATGACTTTGGTCACAACTCGGGGGACGCTGGATTCTTTGAGCAGATGGGCCACCTCTGCCCGCAGCTGCTCCGCGTGCTCAAACCTGGGCGCATTGCTGCCATTCACGTTAAGGACCGGATTCAGTTTGGCAACGTGACCGGCCATGCCAGCGCGACGGTGAACCCGTTCAGCGACAAGACCGTGAAAGCCTTCATGGATGCTGGCTTTGTGTTCATGGCTCGAATCACCATCGACACCGACGTTGTGCGCGAGAATGCGCAGACCTACCGGCTGGGATGGTCAGAGAACGCCAAGGATTCAACGAAGATGGGCGCGGGCATGCCTGAGTATGTCCTGATCTTCCGCAAGCTGCCATCGGATCTCTCGAACGCCTACGCTGACGAGCCGGTCACAAAGCCGAAAGAAGACTACACCCGGGCCGATTGGCAACTCGATGCTTCTGGCCTGTGGCGTTCGAACGGGAACAGACTACCAGATCCTGACATCATGGTTCACTGGTCCATGGAAGACATCAAGCGCTGGTGGATTGAGCACTCTCTCCAAGGTGGTTACTCGCACCCAGAGCACGCGACCCTGGCGAAGGCCCTCGAAGAGCGCGGCAAGTTGCCATCGAGCTTCATGCTGTTTCCGGCCGTGAGCCGTCACGCGGATATCTGGACCGACATCACCCGTATGCGGACATTGAACAGTGAGCAGTCTCGCCGCGCTCAAGAAAAGCACGTCTGCCCGCTTCAGCTCGACATCATCAAGCGGTTGATCACCCGCTACACGAACAAAGACGACCTCGTGTTTGATCCGTTCCTCGGCATCGGCAGCACGGCCTATCAGGCGCTTAAGATGGGACGCAGGGCTTTGGGAACTGAATTGAATCTAGGCTACTGGAAAGATGCCGTCGGATACTGTGAAGTAGCAGAGCGTGACATGACAGCGCCGACGTTGTTTGACCTCGCCGCATTCGAAACTCAACCGGGGGCACTGGCGGCATGACCTTCACCCAACAAGACATCGAACGTTTTATCCGACTCGTGGACGTCCTGGATTGCGGCTGCTGGTATTGGCTTGGGGCCAGATCCCGAGGAAAGGGAAACCGGAAGTATTACGGGACATTCAAAGTCAACGGGCAGGCTGTCAGAGCCCATCGTTTTTCCTCTGAAGCTCTCGGTGGAAAAACCTGTCCATCAGGATGCCATCGAGACCACACCTGCAATTTCTCCATGTGCGTGAATCCAGCGCATATCGAGGTGGTCACTCCTGCGGAAAACCAAAAAAGGAAAATGGCAAGGAAGGTTAAAAAGCCCGCATGACATCCCTCACCATCACCATTCCCCTGCCTCCGAAGGCGGTTAAGCCGAACTCCCGCAAAGGATGGCGGCGCAAAGCTGAAGGTACGCAGGTCTATCGAAAGCAGGCCTGGGCAGCTGCCTTTGTAGCGGTCAAACGCAAGCCGCCGATGTGGAAGAAGGCCCGCGTCAATGTCGCAGCCTACTTCAAGACCACAACCTTTCCAGATCCTGACAACCTCATTGCCTCGCTCAAAGCCGCCTTCGATGGCGTAGCTGACGCCGGCGTAATCCAGAACGACCGCGACCTCTGGCCAGAGCGTCCGCAGATGTTCAAGGATGCATCAAACCCTCGAATCGAACTCACTATCACCGAAGAAACATGAATAAAATTGCTGTCTCCATTGATCTACTCGGCCTTCAAGGCGCGCAAAAAGTCACCACGGGAGGGCGTGAATGCGTCCTCATTGACCTCACAAAGTGCAGGGCCAAGCCACATCAGAACGGAAAGGTTTATCTGAACCTGGACGTGATCGAAAATAAGGATGGCGCGAACCAATGGGGGAAAACCCATTTCGTCTGCGAGGCTTCAACCAAGGAAGAGCGCGCAAGCAGGGTGAATCTTCCCATTATCGGCAACGGCACCCAGTGGGGAGACTTGGCCGAGGTGAAAAAGCAGGCTGCAGCACCTCCGCCGCGGCGACACACCCCGGCCCCGCCGGTTCGACGGCCACCACCCCAAGATGACGACTTCGGCGATACTGCATCCGGCCCGATCAGCGAAGGCATGGAAGATGATGACATTCCCTTTTGAGCCATGACCATCAAAGACGCACCTGCATTTGATTTCTATCCCGAGCGGTGGACTCACGGCACCCGCCACATGACGAAAGTGGAGCGGTGCGACTACCTGGACCTTCTCTGCCACCAGTGGACAGACGATGGTCTGCCGGCGGATGTGGAAACATTGGCCCGCTTGCTGGGCTACCGCAAAGGGTCGCAGGTGCCAGCGATCGTGCTCGAAAAGTTTCCTGTTGCAGATGACGGCAAACGTCGAAACGCCCTGCTTGAAAAGCTGCGCGCTGAGCAGCGCGAACGCATCCGCAAGGCCAAAGAGAAGTCCAGCAAAATGCACGCCTCCCGCTACGGCAAGCAGTGCTTAGACCCTGCTGTAAGCACTGCTACAAGCAGCTCACAAGCACTGCTTAAGACCTGCCCACCTCCCACCTCCCACCACAGTAAGAGAGAGAGCAGCGCGGGCGCGTGGCCGACCCTCGACGAGGTCAAGGCCTACGCTCCAACCGTGATGGCCCCTCCCGAGTGCGCAGAACGCTACTGGAACGAGTGTGAAGCCTCGGGCTGGATGAACCGCCACGGCCAGCCAATCGCCGACTGGAAGCCGCTCTTCCGCAACTATGCCACCAGCTGGAAAGCCAATGATTCCCAACGCAAAACACATGCAAACACCCGCCCGACTCCTCAACGCAGCGACACAGCCAATAAACCCGGCCGCTACGCCTGAGATCTACCCGCACGTTGCGAGCTGGCTGTGGAGATACAAGGTTTACCACCCTGCCCTCGCGCCAGTTTTGCCGGCGGTTCAAGCATTCTGCTCCGCCGTGATTGCCAACGAGCCTCCGAAGCGCTGGCTCTCGCTTCTAGGCCCATCGGGAGTCGGCAAGACCCACATCCTGAAGCAGGCCCTCCAATGCCTCAAAGCCTCGCCCTGGCGCATCAAGACGCCCACCGGCCAGCGAGGCCCGCAGATCGCCCACATCGTGCCAGCAACCGACCTGCAGGACTTCGCCGCGCCCCGTGACTACGCGAAGTATGACCTGATTTATGTCGAGGACGTGGGCAGTGGCGCCGATCAAACCAAAGGCGCTGGAGCCGTTCTGCGGTCGCGGATCGCTGAACTACTACAGCTGCGCTCAAATCGCTGGACGATGCTCGATGCGAACCTCTACCGCCGCGAGATCGAACAACAAATCGACGGCCGCATCGCCTCACGCCTCAAACGCGACGGCAGCTGGATGGTCGAAATTCCACAGGAGGTTCCGGACTTCTGGTGATGAAAACCGAACAAATCAGCGAAGGCGAGAGGCAGATCGTGAAATCGTGGCTCGAAAGAGGTCAGCAGCGAGGTAGGCCATCTTGCCCCTGTGGAGTCGTGAGCAACAGCCACCATATTCGCAGGCACCGGGAGGGATGCCAGATGTGGCGTGCCTATTGCCAACTCGTGAGAGAAAGCGATGGAGCCAAGGGGGATGGTAAGGGGGAATTTCTGAAAAATCCAATACTCAAAGGTTCTAGTTCCTAGACTTTGCATGCCGAATCGTTATTGTCCTCCATGCTCTCAGGCCCACACCAGAAGTTCTGCGAAGGCATCGTTTTCGGCCTCAATCAAACCGAAGCCTACCTCGAAGCCTACCCCAACAGCAGCGCCGAAGCTGCCCGTCGATCTGCCTCCGATCTCCTGACAAAGCCTGACATTCAGGCTGAAATCTCAAGAATGAGAAAAGCCGCCGAGGACAAGGCAGGTTCAGCCGTGATGACTCTCGCGGAGAAGCGCATGTTTCTTGCCCGTGTTGTTCGGACGCCCGTCGGTGAAGTCGATCCTACATCGGACCTTTGCCAAGAATACCACCGCACGCGGCAGATGGTGGGTCGTGGCGAGGATGCTGAAGAATGGGAGACGGAAAAGATCAAGACGGCATCCAAACTCGAAGCCATCAAGATTGACAACGACCTCAGCGGCGACGGCGCAGAGGCTGAGGGCAACAAGGCACTCGGCGGCCTGGCTGCGCTGATTCTACGCTTGCGCAAATGAGCGAGGACGACCTAGCACTACTCGAATCGAAGCTGTCAGATCCCATCTGGCGACTCACGAGCGGCGAGATTTACAAGATCAAGACAGCGGATGGCAGGGGCATCATTCCGTTTATTCCGCGCCCTGAGCAGGTCGAATTGCTGCGCGAGCTGGTCGATGCGGTCGAGGCTGTGAAAGCGAAGAGCGACGGCTGGGAGAAGCAGACGAAGAAGGCCAAGCTCAAGGCCCGGCGGCTCGGCTTCTCCACCACGATTGGGGTTTTCGTGGCCGACTGTCTCGGCTTCCGTGCCAACTTCACCGCCACGCTGATTGATCAAATCGCCGACGATGCAAAGAAGAAGATGAACGACATCGTCAAGGTGGCGCTTGGTGCTTTGCGCGAGTGCTGGCCGCTCAAGGTCCTGAAGGAGAATGACAGCGAGTTGACGGTGAACATCGACATTGGCGAGGAGGCTGGCGAAGACGGCAAGAGCACGTTCTATGCTGGCACCCGCGCGCGTGGTGGTTCGAATGACTTTCTGTGGTGCTCTGAGCTGGGCGTCATCCAATTTGATGACCCGGGCCGTGCTGATGAAATCGTGTCCGGTGCGTTCCCTTCTGCGCGTCACGGTGTGACTGTTGTCGAAACCACCTGGAAGGGTGGACGTGGAGGCAAACTTTATGACGTCATCAAGCCATCCATCGAAGGTGTAGCGGCTGACTGGGATGTGTCGTTCTCGCCGTGGTGGATTGATCCGCGCAACGTCAATGAGCATGCGGAGCACGATGCAGAGTCACGAGCCTACTTCGGGCGCATTGAAGAGCGTCTGGAACGCGAGGGAATCACCCTGAGCGATGCGCAGATGCGCTGGTATGCCGCAGAGCGACGTACGCAGGGAATCTTCATGAAGCGCGAGAATCCCACGTTTCTCGATGAGTGCTGGGAAGCTCCGATTGAGGGTGCCATCTACGCCGAGGCGCTGACGCGTGCCGAAACCGAGGGTCGAATCCTCCCACGTCTGCCGGTCGCTGACTGCGTGGTGGACGTGTTCATGGATCTCGGTGCACCGCAGAACTCGCCTGCATGGTTCTGCCGGCGGGTCGGGCGTGAGATTCAGGTCATCGATCACGACGTGGGCAAGCTTGGCGAGACCATTGCCACCCGCTACGGTCGCTGGCTGCGCAAGGGACACAATCTCGGCACGGTGTTTCTGCCGCACGATGCGGCGCAGACTGAACGTACGGGACGGACGATCATCTCTGACCTGAAGGATGCCGGGGTGACAGCGTTCAAGGTCGTCCCTGTGACGCACGACATCTGGACAGGAATCAATGCACTGCTCGGCCTATTTCCATCGCTGGTATTCTTGGGGCCGCAGACTGAGGGTGGACGCTCTGCACTCTCTGCCTACCGGACGAAGGAGGTCAAGGCTGGCGGCATCGTGAGCAACGAGCCGGTGCACGATTGGGCCTCTCATCATGCCGATGCCCTGCGCACCCTGGCTGAAGCCGTCACGCACGGCATGTGGAAGGTATCCATGCAGGTGAAGGATCTGGACGACTGGGACAAGCAGCGACGCAAGCCACAAGCCAAGCGGGCCGTCATGCGAGTGGGCGGCTAAAATTCCTGTTGACGGTTCTAGTTCCTAGATTCAGTATCACTCTGTTGTGATTCGCGGCACGTGAAAGCGTCAACCCGCAAGCCACAACAAGCCGGAGCCGAAGCACCGCATACGCGGACAACCGGAGGCGAACGGGTTTCAGAAACCTTTTTCATCTCCTATCACCATGACTCCTTCGGAGCTTCAAGCCTATTCCCAACAGTTCGCCACGGACTGGTATCATCTCTCCCAGCAGCGCAAGTGCCTGTTTGAGCCCTACGTTCTGCGCGAATCCTTCACCGGTGAATCTGAGCGCTTCCAGCGCATCGGTTCGCAGGAATTCACCAAGCGCACCGGACGGCGCGAAAAGACCAAGATCAAGGAAGCCCCGCTGTCCTTCCGTCACATCACCAACGAGGACTACACCCTCGCCAACGTGCTCGACAAGATCGACAAGCGCAAGATGGGGGCTTCTGGAACCGGCCTGCCTCAGGCCTACATCGAATCTCACGCCAACGGCTACAACCGTCTGTGCGACCGGGTCATTCTCAACTCGGCTCTCGGCATCGCCTACGACGGCGAGAAGCTCGCGGGCGCCACGCCAACCAATCTCGCCAGCGCCAACATCGTTGCTGAAGATTACGGCCTGCAAGCCGCTGGTGGCCTGACTTACGCGAAGATCGTTCGCGCTCTTCTGTTGCTCCAGCAGAACAGCCACCTTTCCCCTGACGCCAAGCGCGTCGTGCTGGGCTGCACTCCGCTCGATCTGGAAAGCGTATACAACTCGGTGGCCGCGACGGAAATCAATCTCCGCGCTCGCATCCTCGATGTGATCGAAGATCGTTCCGACATGCTGGGTGGATTCAAGATCGTGAAAACCACGATCTATGATACCACGATGCCCGGCAGTGACTCCGACACCCGTCGACTCGCGGCCTGGATGTATGGAGCCGTTCGCTTCAACGAAGGTGGCCGTGACTCCCGCATGGACGAACTGAGCCAGCAAAACTACGACCTGCAGGTCTATTCGTCCGGCTACCTCGGTGGCAGCCGCATGGAAGAGGCCCTCGTGGTCGGCATTGACTGCCACTTCACCGCCTAATCTCAACCACTGACCTCTGACATCCCATGGCTACTCTTACTGGCTCTCCTACCTACGTGGCGCAGAACTCTGTGCCTGTCCGCCTCCCTGACGGCTTCGGCCTCAATCGGGAGGTGAGACGCTGCAAGGTCGACCTCACACTCGACATCAACACTGCTGCGGCAAATGACACCGCGCCTCTGGTCATCCTCCCCCAGGGTGGCAACTTCAAACTGATTCCACACCTCAGCCGCGTCTCTTGGCAGGGCGCTGCAACAACCCTCACGGTGTCGATCATCGACAGCGCGGGCAATGTGCTCATGGCTGCGGTGGACGCTCTCACGGCTGGTGGCATCAACTTCAGCGGTGAAGATTTGGAAGTGGCTGTTCCGGCAGACGGCATCATCCGCGCAAAGCTGGCAACAGAAGCCGCTTCCGCCATCGGTGACGTCGGTCAGTTCTTCCTCGCGTTCGTTCAGGAATAACTCGTTTTGCGGTTGGTTAATCAGGGGCGGCTTCGCGTGGTGGCGAGCCGCCCCATTTCATAGAAGCACATGACGCCCGTCGAAATCTGCAACATCGCGCTT
>NZ_JBIPNG010000555.1:0-3945 GCF_044373815.1 Prosthecobacter sp.
GCAAGGAAGTCTGGAAGTTTGAAACGCAGGCCGAGATCCACGCCGCCGCCAATGTCTGGACGAATCCCGAAACCAAGGCGCAGAAAATCATCATCGGCAGCTACGACTACTCCATCTACTGCCTCGACGCCAAAACGGGCGTGAAGGAGTGGGCCGCTGAAACCGGCTACTACATCAACGGAGGCTCCGCCGTGGGAGACGGCAAGGTCGTCTTCGGCGGCTGCGACAGCGTGCTGCACGTGCATGATGTGAAGACCGGCAAGGAGGAGCGACAGATTGAAGTGGGGGCCTACATCGGCAACAACGTCGCCATCGCCGACGGCGTCATCTACGTCAGTCATTACGGCAACCGCGTGGGTGCCTACCGCATCGCCGACGGCACGAAGGTCTGGGAATACGGCGAGCGCGACTTCGAGTACTATGCCGCGCCCGCCATCTGGGAGAAGGGTGTCTTTGTTGGCGGCCGTGACAAACGCTTCCACGCCATCGACCGCGTCACCGGCGCGCAACTTTGGGAATTCCGCGCCCGTGATCGCATCGACAGCAGCGCCGTCATCTGCGCCGGCAAAGTGGCACTCTTTGGCTGCGACGACGGCTACATCTACGCCCTCGACCTTAAGACGGGGAAAGAGGTGTGGCACAACGAAATCGGTGCCCCGGTGAAGACGTCAGCGGCTGTCGCCGGGAACTACGTGCTGTTTGGAGCGGATGACGGGGTGCTGTATGTGTTTAAGAATGGGAAGTGAGGTGCGTGACGGACTCTTTCCGAATCACGCCATGCTCAGTGTCTCCACGGCGGCCTCGAAGTGGACCATGGCTCCTTAGCAGCCTAGGCCAGTCTTTGTCACCAGCCCGAGAAGATGACGCATTTTGCGCTTGAGGCGCCAGACGAAGGAGCGGGGAATGGTGCGGTGAATGGCGAACTTCTTCACGTATTTGGGCACCGTCCACAGGGTGGTCATTCCATCCTGAAAGAGGGCCGTGTCACCGGCACGCAGGGTGTGGACCTTGCGGCCCGGGTTTTGTTCTTCGATCACCACCTCGCCTTCCAGAATCTGCACAATCTCATCCAGGCCAAACACCCACTTAAATTTGCCCGCCTGGCACTCCCAGACCGCACAGGAAAGTGTGTTGTCCGCCGCGATCGCCAGGGTGGTGGCCCGGGCAATCGGGTTGCCCTCCAGAATCCAATCGGGATTGATGGGTGCCAGCTGGAGATCTTGCTGATGGATGGATCCCGTCTGAATCAGGGGGAAGGTGCTGGGCTTCCGGTTCGCGGTATGAGCAGGGGCGCTGTCGTTGAACCCAAATGGTGAATGAAGAGCTTTTTCCATGTTTTCCATCTTTAACCATAATAGCCAAATCGCCTACTGTCGAGAAAACTCGTGTGGCGGAAGCCTGATTTGGCTGCCCGGCTGATTCTTTACTTAGGCCAAAGGCGAGCCTGCCAGCAGCCAGAACACACGACGATTCGACTGCACCTGCCCTCAGGTGTTTTTCCATTGTCCGTTCCTCCCGCTGCAGCCCCTTCTTGCATCCCTTCAGCCCACCGCTAAAGGAACTGGGTGCGTATCATTTCTGGCAGTGCAGGAGGGCTCGCTCTCGAAGTCCCCAAAACCGTCACCCGGCCCACGCAGGATCGGGTAAGGCAGGCTGTGTTCTCGATGCTCGGGGAACTCGTCCCGGGGGCGCATGTGCTGGATTTGTTTGCCGGCACAGGGGCCATCGGCCTGGAATGCCTGAGCCGGGGCGCGGCTTCAGCGATGTTTGTGGATGAGAACAAAGGGGCCTGCGACGTGATCCGCAAGAACATCGCCAAGACCCGTCTCACGGGGGCCACGGTGCGCCACGGGGATGTGTTCACCATGTTGCCGCTGCTGCAACGCGACGGCAAACAGTTCGACCTCATCTTTGCCGATCCTCCGTACACGCACTGTGATACAGACACGGATTTCGTTGCCAAACTGCTCGCCGAAGAAGCTCTCCCGACACTGCTGCACGCGGAGAGCCACCTCATTCTGGAAAGTCACCACTTCAACCGCGAAACGAAAAGCTGGCCCGGCTGGGAGGTGCTGACTGATCGCAATTACGGCTCCACCCGCATCGTCTGGCTGCGCAAACTTCCGCATGGCATCGAAAGCGCTTAGCCTTAGTCTCTACAATCTGGCGCTGCCTTTGGGGCTGGTGCTGATGCTGCCGGGAGCCATCCGCAAGATGCGCCGCCGCAATGGCCGCTGGCAGGATCTCGCCCAGCGCTTCGGCTTGTTTCCCCGGGAGACTCAGGCCGCCATCAATGCCCTGCCCCAGCGCGAACGCTTCTGGGTGCATGCGGTGAGCGTGGGAGAGGTGGGGGTGGCAAAGAAGCTCATCTCACGCCTGCTCAAAACCAATGCCGACCTCGGCATCGTGCTCAGCACGACGACACCCACGGGGCATGCGCTCGCTGAGGAACTGGCGGCGCAGCATGCAGGCCGCATGGTGGCCATCTACAGTCCCATTGATCTGCCGGGTGTGGGCCGTCTCATGCTGGAGCGCATTCAGCCCACGCAGCTGGTGCTCGTCGAGGCGGAAGTGTGGCCCAACCTCACGGCCGCTGCCTCACGCCTCGGCATTCCCATTTCGCTGGTCAACGCGCGGCTCTCTCCGCGCAGCGAGCGCCGCTACCGCAAGTTCAGCTGGTTCATCGGGCCGATCTTTCGCATGCTCAAGCAGGTCCTTGTGCAGGAGGCCGACGACGTCGCGCGCTGGCAGGGCTTTGGAGTCGATGCAGAGCGCATCCACCTCACTGGCAGCATCAAATACGATCCTGAAGGTGCGGTCGTGCCAGCCATCAAAATCGAGGAACTGCGTGCGGTGCGCGCTCTCGCCGGCATTGCCGAGGCGCAGCCCACGCTGCTTGCCGCCAGCACGCATGCGGGGGAAGAGATCGAACTCGCGCGCGTCTTCCTGCGTCTGCGAGAACAGGTGAGCAATCTCGCGCTGCTCATCGTGCCACGCCATGTGGAGCGCCGTGCGGAAATCAGCGCTGATTTGCAAAGCATCGGCATCTCCCCTGCCCTGCGCAGCGTGCCCAACTCGCGTGTGGATGCCAGTGCGCCCGTCTTTCTGATCGACACCACGGGCGAACTCGCCGCGTGGCAGCATCTCGCCACGCTGGTGGTGGTCGGGAAGAGCTTCCTCGCTCAAGGCGGCCAGAACCCCGCCGAGGCCGCGCTGGCGCAGAAGCCGGTGCTCTTTGGACCTCACATGGAAAACTTCACGCCGCTGGTGGATCTGCTGCTGAAGCACCGAGGCGCGCAACAGGTCGCTGATTTTGCAGAGCTGGAATCCGCCTGCCGCACGCTGTTGCAGGATCAGGCCAAAGCCGCGCGCATGGCGCAGGCTGGCCACGATGCGCTGACGATTCACGAAGGCGCGACGATGCGCAGCGTGGAGCGGTTGCTGCCAAACTAAGCGAGAACTTCAGGCCCAAAGCGATTGCGGGTACTCACCCGCATCAATCAGCGCGCGAATGCTCGCCACGACTTCCGCTTTGTCTTCAGGATAGGTGACACCGAACCACTTGCCCGTCGTTTCCAGCACACGCACGTCGGCCTTGCCAGCGGCGATCAGCGCATCCACTTGGGCAGGCACGTAGCACTCGGATTTGAGCTCAGTGCCGCGCTCGGCGAGGAAGGCGGCAAAGGCGGTGCGCAGGTGCGCGAAGATGTCCGGGGTGAAACCGAAGAAGTTCATGGACACGACTTCGTCTCCGGTGAGCGGGACGTAAGCGCCCTCCACCTCGCGGTTTTCCGCACCGGTGTCGCATTTGAAAATCTTGGTCATCTCCAGCACCGTGCTCAGCATGCCGCTGGCATCGCAGGTGCAGACGCCGCGTGAGACGCTGCCGTGCTCTGAAAGCGTGTTCTTCAAGTAGAAGCCCACCATGGACCAGTGGCTTTTGCC
>NZ_JBIPNG010000146.1:0-13344 GCF_044373815.1 Prosthecobacter sp.
TGCGAGGCTTCGCGGAGGAGGAGGAAGACCTGACGATGGAATTCGAGCGAGGCGGTCGCGGAATTGCATTCTGTTGCCTCAAGATGCCAATCGATGTCCCTCAGCAAGGCAGCGGCACTTTGGCGCATGGCTTCGACGAGGCTGGTCAGAGGCGGTGCATCGCCCTCGCGAACGAGCCAGATGATGCCGCGCATGGACTCGGCGGCTTCACCTGCGAGGCGGTGGATTTCTTCGAGGGAATCGGATGCGGAACCATCGCGCAAGGCCAGTTCGGACATGAGGCGGATGCTGCCGAGGTGGCTGCCTATTTCGTCGTGGAGATCCCGCGAGATGCGGTGGCGGAGGGATTCCATCTCGCAGCGGCGGGAACGGCGCGAACGCAGCACCACAAGCCAGGCGATGACGATGGCGAGGCCAAACACTGCGATTGCGAGCCATGATGCGCGGCTGTGTGCAATGGAAAGCGCTGTGGTGCGCTGAATTTCCAAGGCGGCGAGTTCATCGGTGATCTGGCGGCGTTGGGAGAGATCTGCTAGCCAGGAGGCTTCATTGAGAAGAACGCCGGAACTGCTGCGGCCGTCGGTCAGGCCTGCGCGGCTCCAGGAGGGGGTGATGGTGTCGTCGGAGCTTGAGATGACGGCCTCACGGGCGATGTTTTTTCCGGCGTCGAAGGCCTGCAGTTCTGCAAGCGCATACACAAAGTCGCCACTGCGTTCCCAGAGTTGCGTGGCGGTGCAACGGATGGTCTGGGCGTGGAGGCCAGGGGTTGGGAAGGCCACGGGGGTGTCGCCGGGGTTGCTGAAGTCTGCGGTGGTGCTGTCGAAGATCGTCTTGCCATCTGCTTCTACTCTGAAGCGGCGGGGGAAACCGAACCCGAAGCGTTCGGGGTAGTCGCGGGGGTGGGCGGGGATGAGGCGGATTTCCTGAATGTCGCGTGGTGTGCCTAGATCGGCCTGCACCCATTTGGTGGCATCGGCGGTGCTGGAGATGCTGCTGTGCCAGCCGTTGCCGTTTATTTCATCAGGATGCACTGGGAGACCCAGTGCGTAAGCGCCATCGACGAGATGACGGGGGGACCAGGTGGGGAGAGTTTCGACGGAATTGGGGGCCAGCACCTGGGCGTGGAGGGCCACGTTGCGGCCTTGGCTGAAGACTAGAAGTTCACCGAGACAGAAGATGAAGCGCTTGGTTTGGTGGGGTTGGGCGGCGAGTTTGGTGGCGGTGAAGCGGATGTGTTGCGCTCTGATGCCTTTTTTTGCCACGTGCCATGGGGCAAGGGATGGAAGGGCATCGGCGGACGTTTGATCCAAAAGTGTGTCGGATTCCGCAAAAAGAGGGTCGTTGGAGGCATCGATGCGGAAGCGGCGGGGGAAGCCGTAGGCTTCGGCCACGCCGAGCATGGCGGGGATGACGACGACCTCATCCAATGAGTATTCGGCTCCGAGATCGATCTGGACCCAGCGGACGGAATCGGCGTGGGGGGCGAGGCCGCTGTGGAATCCGGCGTGCTCTTGAGGCTGGGGTGCGGGAAGAGCGGGAAGCTTTGCCAGACTCGCATGCAGTTCATGCTGGCGGTGATCCAGGCTGGAAAGCTGTGGATTCAACCACGTCCATGAGGTGGACGCAAAGATGAGCAGGGCTGGTTTCAAAGGGGGAACCATTCCTGACAATGGGACGAGTGCAACCCACGCGAAGGCGGGACATGGCTGTTAGGTCAAGCCTGTGAGTGTGCCGGTGCTGGAGCCGAATTTGTCGGACTCGACGCCGAGGCGTTGGAGGAGGGCGACGAAGAGGTTGCTGAGGGGGAGGTTGTTGTCGCGTTTGAAGGCGAGGTGCTGGCCGTGTTTGAAGCCGCCGCCGGCGAGGAGGATGGGGAGATTGTAATTGTCGTGGGTGTTGGCGTCGCCCATGTTGCTGCCGAAGAGGACCATGGTGCGGTCGAGGAGACGGGCTTCGTCTTCCTTTTTTGAGACGAGGGTTTGGATTAGTTTTTTGAAGAGGCGCATTTGTTCGCGATCGGCTTCGGCGAGCTGGCGCACTTTTTCTTCGGACTGGCCGTGATGGCTGAGGCCGTGGTAGCCTTCGGTGGTGTTGTCAGCGCCGGGGAGATGGAAGGCGGGGGTGGCGAAGGCATCGACCATCAACGTGACGATGCGGGTGGAGTCGGACTCGAAGGCGAGTTGCGCCATGGAGAGCATGAGATCCAACTTTTCGAAGATGAGTTTTTTGTCTTGGATGTCTTGGGGCTCGGGCTGGGTGGCGACGGGTTTGGGTTTGAGTTCCCATTCGCGGGCGGTGAGCAGGCGTTCTTCGACTTCGCGAACGGAGGTGAGGTATTGATCGAGGCGGGCGCGGTCGGTGCTGCCGAGGTCGCGGCTGAGGCGCTTGGTTTGATCCATGAGCGTGTCGAGGATGCTGCCGCGTTCATCGAGCTGCTGGAGTTGTTTTTTCACTGCGGCGGGATCGCCTTGGACGAACATGCGGCGGAAGAGGGCGGGGGCGCTGTCTTCTGCGGGGAGGAGGACGCCGTCGCGGGTCCAGGAGAGGCTGCGGTTGGCCTTGTCGATGTTGACACCGAGGTTCAGTGTTGGATAGCGGGTCTGCTGGCCGAGCTTTTCGGCGATGTATTGATCGAGGGAGATTTGATTGCGGAAGCCGCTCTTGGTGGGGCCGCGTGCGGCGGTGAGGAAGCAGTTCTCTGCGCTGTGGCCGCCGTTGACGTCAGGGTGGGATAGGCCGCTGAAGAGGGTGAACTCGTTGCGGACTTCGGCGAGCGACGCGAGGGTTGGAGAGAGTTCGTAGTCTCGTCCGGCATTTTTGGGGAAGAAGGGTTTCGGGAGGAAGCCGAGGTTGTTGGAGATGATGAGAAGGCGCTGGGGTGCTTTGACTTGTGCGGCGCGGCCGAACACCGGGCGGAGGCATTCCAACATTGGGAGTGCAAGTGTCACTCCGGCGCTGCGCAGGAAGCGGCGGCGGGAGAGGGATTTGGCGATGTGAGGGGCGTTCATGAGGCAATCGTATGGGGCAGTGAGTTAACGCGCGGGCAGATGCGTGGCGGGGCGATTTGCAGACGCTGCTGGTGACCGTCGGGTGTGGCGGAGTGATGGGTTTGCTTCCCGGATTGATGGTGCATAACCCAGGGTCGCCTCGCTTAGGCTCGGCTGACCCTGGGCTGTACTCCGCAGCCCCTTTGGGGCTGGTGTGATGCGGAGTGGAGTGGCGAAGGATGGTGTCGGCCAGACTCGGAGGTTCGTGAGGCAGTGAAGTTTCATCGTCTGATCATCTCATTGTCCGATTGTCTCACTCTTTTCCATCTACCTGTCCGAGGAAGATGCGGCTTTGGACGAGGGCGTGGAGGAGGTCGCGGATGGGGTAGTTGTTTTTGGCGCAGGTGGTGAGGAGGGATTCGATTTCGGGGCGGTCGGAGAAGCGGACGGGGGTGCCGGTGGCGTAGATGGTGAATTGATGGAGGAGGTTGCGGGCGAGCTGGCGGGGATCGGCGGCGATGAGGGTTTTGAGGTCGTTGATGTTATTGAAGGTGCGGCCGTCGAGGAGTTTGCCGGCGGAGTCCACGGGGGTGGCGACGGTGTAGCTGTAACTGTGTCCGGCGCGGTCGATGCCGCTGATCCGCTGGCCTTCTTCGAGGCCTCGATAGTGGGTGCGCCAGCCGCCGAGGATGTCGAAGTTTTCCAGGGCGAGGCCGACGGGATCGAAGCGGACGTGGCAGGCGGCGCAGGATTTGGATTTGGTGTGGAGGGCGAGGAGATCGCGGATGGTTTTGGCTCCGCGAATGTCGGGCTCCACGGCGGGCACGCTGGCGGGTGGTGGCGGAGGTGGCTGGCCGATGAGGCGCTCCATGACCCAGGCACCGCGCACGACGGGGGAGGTGGTGGTGCCGTTGGCGCTGACTTTCAAGACGGCTGCTTGAGTGAGCAGACCGCCGAGAGGGCTGTCCTTGGGCAAAGTGACTTTGCGCATGGCGGAGCCAGTGAGTGGTGGAAGCTGGTAGTGTTTGGCGAGGCGGTCGTTGGCGAAGACGAAATCTGTTTTTACCAGCACGCTGGCGGGCAGGTTGTCGCGGATCATCGCGGTGAAGAAGGTGCGGGTCTCGCGCTCCATGCTTTCGACGAGGTATTCGTCGAAGCGGTACTCGGGGAAGAGGCGGATGTCGGGATCGTCGCGGCGGACGTGGCGGAGATTGAGCCAGCAGTCGGTGAAGTTTTTGACGAAGCGGTCGAAGCCGGTGCTGGCGATGAGGCGTTCGGTTTCGGCGCGAAGGGTCTGGGGATCGCGCAGCTTTTTGTTTTGCGCGAGGTCCATGAGTTTTGTGTCAGGACGTGAGTTGGTGAGAAAATGGGAGAGGCGGGAGGCGATGGCGAAGTGGTCGCCGGCCTTCATGGGTTCGCGGACGTAAATGAAGTCGCCGGAGGCGAGGAAGGCTTTGTAACCGGCGAGCATGGCCTCAGCGAATGAGGCGTTTTTGGCGAGCTGGGCCTGGATGAGGGCATCGAACATCTGCAAGTCTACCTCGGGCACGGGTTCGCGGGCGGCGAGTTTGACGAAACGGCGCAGCAGGCGTTTTGCGTCTTGCTGTGGGTCTTTCGGTTTAACTTCCACTCCGAGATCATCAAAGAGGACGCGGTGAGATGGCGGGGGCCAGGTTTGGGATTCGATGGGGCCTTCGATTTCGAGCCACTGCACGGCGAGGCCGGGCTGACCGCCTTCGGGAAACGGTGGGTAGCGGTAGGTGGGGCCGGAGCCGTTGGGGTTCATGGCCAGCGGCATGGGCAGGCCGAGGAGGCTGTACTCAATGGCTTCGCCTTCACGGAGGCGGACGGTGGTTTCGTAAACGCGCTTCGTCGGCTGAATGTCGATGATGCCGCCAGCGTCGTGCACTTCGTTGATGATGTCGGCACCTGCGGGCTTGCGAGTGCGGAAGGTCATGGGCAGGGGTTGCGTGGCCGGGGTGATGACGAAGCCGGGCTGCTGGAGTACGGCGCGTGCGGAGAAGCGGACCTTGTAGTTGCCGGTGCGTTTGGCGGTGAAGTGCTTGGGGGTGCCGATGTAGGGCCAGCTGGCGGCGCGGAAGAGGGCCATCTCGATGGTTTCATCTTTGGCGCTGTCCTTTTCGGTGGGCTCGTCTTTGTCTTTGTCTTTTTTCCGATTGAACTCAATGGCCTTGTTGTCGCGGGTGAAGAACATGGCCTCGCGATTGCCGAAGGTGCCGGTGCCTGGGAAGAGATCGGTGCCTACGGCGCGATATTTTGTGACCGGTGGTGGGGCGGCCTCGGTGGTGATGGCAGTGTGCAGCGCGGCTTCTGCGGCGTCCAGATAGGCGACGAGTTGCACGCGGGACATGTCGAGCATGTCGGTGGTTTTGTTGAAGCGGTGGCCTTCGCGGTCTTCGGGGAGGATGTCGCGGATGTCGAGGTCGGGGAGTTGGAGAAGATCGCGCAGGTTTTGTTCGTATTCGTCGCGGTTGAGGCGGCGGAGGGGGCCGCGACCGTGGGCGAGGATGTCGGCGTGATCGGCTGTGGAGATGGATGCGGAGAGTGATTTGACGAGTGCAGCGCGCTCGGGTTTTGGGAGGTCTTCAGCCTTGGGAGGCATCTCGCCTTTTTCGACGCGGTCGTAGATGCGGATCCAGCGGTCGCGGGTGGCGGGATTGGTGAGGTCGAAAGGGAGCGCGGTGAGATCGAGGCTACCTTTGGTGTTGTCCTTGTCGTGGCATTCGAGGCAGCTTTGTTCAATCTGCGGCGGTGCGGTTTGCGCGTGGGCCAACGTCATGCTCGACACAAGCAGGATGAACCCGGGCATGCGGCAGAGGCGCATGAAGTCGGTTGGAGCTTGGTGAGGATGAAGATGGGACATTGGTGGTGGCATCTGAGGACTTTGAAAATTACAAGTCGAGGGTGCGGAATCTGTCAGGGGATGGCGGTGCTACGCGCACAAGGATGTATCTCAAATGCACCTGGCAGGATGGGGCGTTTGAGCGAATGGGAGCGTTTGTTTTTGGCAAAGGAATGGGGAGAGGGTTTGAATTGACTGAGGTGTGGTGGAGCGATGATAAGAATGTGCGCTGGTGCTTCGGCGGGGCGTGCGCCCAGAGCCGATGAAACATCGGCGCTCCCAGCCATGAAATTCCGAGGGAGGGAGAATGCTTCTCGCAGATCTTCGGCATGCGGCCCTGGGTGGGAATAACGTTGTAGGCCTGGTATGGTGGTTCTCTCTCGCCAAGGCTCGCTTCACCGCCGGCTGATTTCTCTGCTCCCTCCGGGAGCCCATGCATGACCTGATCTGCGTGATGTAGAATATATATGAATGATCTGTTTGGTTCGTCGGTCGCTCTATTGCGCGAGCTTTAATCACAGCGCCGATTTTGAAAATCCGCGGTTGAGCGCGGGGACACAAGGTTCCGATTGATCATTCCACCTTAGCTCATGTCATGAGCTTCCGCATTTGCTGTAGCAGAGCCAAGGTGTTTGCAACGCTTGCTCTTAAACTATACCCGTTGGACGCGAATGACCTGCTGCGGGTTCGGAGACCCGCGCTCCCAGGGTGCAGTGGCACGCCCAGGTGATGGAGGTGTTTCAAACACGGCCTCGAAGAGACCGGAGTCATCGCGTTGGGATTTATTTCTTATCGACGGAGATCAGGATTTCGTCGAGGACGCGGCCGTCGGGATTCGGGAGCTTGAGGCTCATGAGTTTGGCGATGGTGGGGGCGACGTCGAGGTTGGCCATGCGGTCGAGGACGATGCCTTTTTTGATGCCGCGACCGCTGGCGATGAAGATGCCGTCGAGTTCGGGGTCGCCGTTGAAGTAGCCGTGGGTGCCGGCGTAGTTGACGGAAGGGGTGACGGTGGCGTCTCCGCCGGCGTCGTTTTTGAAGGCGTAGCCGGGCTTGGCATAGAGGACGAGATCTCCCATGCCTGGATTTTCCTCGGGCATGGGCATGCCGAGGGTGTGGCCGTCTTTGCCTTCGATGACGCGGTCCACGCCTTCGGTCTTGGCGAACATTTCTTTGAGCTGCGGGAGGAGCTCTGCTTTGCGGGCGGGATTGGTGATGTAGACGAAGGCCATGCCGCCCTGGGTCATGGAGTAGGCGTCGCAGGTGTTGATGGTGGGGCCGAGGCCCTGGGCGAGTCCGGCTTTTTTCAGCTCGACGTTGGGGAGGATGATCTTGGTGACTTTCTTGAAGCCGTGATCGGTGGCGATGATGAAGGTGGTGCTGTCGCGCAGGCCGCTGTCTTCGACGGCTTTGACGAGATCGCCGACGAGGCGGTCGGCGTAAGCCAGAGCGGTGTGGCTGGCCATGGAGCCGGGGCCGTAGGTGTGATGGGTGGAGTCGGTGTTGAGGGTGTGATAGAGGAGGAGGTTGGGCTTGTGGGTCTTGAAGATGTGGATGGCGGCCTTGGTCCACATGTTGTCGAGGAAAGTGACGCTTTTGCGCTGGGGTCCAAGCTGCATCCAGGTGATGTCCCGGGGCTGGATCTCGCCGGCGGCGATCATTTCTTTTTCGACTTTGCCTTCGGCATCGGGGAGTTCGGCGAAGCTCCAGTCGATGGTCTTGGCTTTGGTGACGGCGACCCAGTCTGACTCGGCGGTGGTGAGGCCGGCATCGTGGGCGATGTCGTAGATGGTGGGGGCGAAGACGAGCCTGGTTTTGTCGGCCCACTGCTCGATCTTTGGCGGCTTGTTGTCGCCCTGGCGGACGAGGAGGCCGTTGAAGAGGACGCCGTGCTTGCGGGGCTCCACGCCAGTGACGAGGGTGGTGTGATTGATCCAGGTGATGGAGGGATTGCTGACCGTCATGGCCTTGGTGCTGGCACCTTCGGCCGCGAGCTTGCGCAGATTGGGGATCTGCAGGGATTCATCATTCCAGAGCCATGCGGGGAAGCCATCAAGGCTGATGAGGATGACGTGCTGGTCCTTGGGGTTGGTCGAAGGCGACTTGGAGCAGGACGTCAGTGTGCGAACAATGATGATGCTGAGGACAAGCAGGAAACAAAATTTCATTTGGGGCGAAGGGTTACGAGTGCTTGCGTCGTTTGCTTTCTCCCTCATGAAGTTCGCCGCACTTTTTCTCCTCACCGCCATGTCCGCCCACGCTGTTGAAATCGTCGCGCATCGGGGATTTTCCGCGCGTGCACCGGAGAACACGCTCGCGGCTTTTGAGCTTGGCTGGAAGAACCAGACGGATGCGTGCGAGCTGGATGTGTATCTGACGGCCGATGGCAAGACGGCGGTGATTCATGACAAGGACACGAAGCGCACGGCGGGTGTGAACCTGGACGTGGCGAAGTCCAAGCAGACGGATCTGACGGCGCTGGATGCGGGATCGTGGAAGGGCAAGGAGTGGGCGAAGGAGAAGATTCCGACGCTGGAGCAGGCGCTGGCGACGATGCCGAAGGGGAAGCAGCGCTTCTTCATTGAGGTGAAATGCGGGGCGGAGATTGTGCCGGAGCTGAAGCGGATTTTGGAGCCGATGAAGGAGCGTGCGGCGCAGCTGGCGATCATTGCGTTCAAGCGGGATGCGGCGGCGGAATCGAAGAAGGCGATGCCGTGGATTAAAGTGTATCGGCTGGCGTCTGGGAAGACGAAGGAGAAGAAGCCGACGGATCTGACGCAGCTCATCGCGGATACGACGGCGGACAAGCTGGACGGGCTGGATCTGGGCACGGCTGATTTTCCGTGGGATGAGGCGATGGTGAAGCAGATCCGGGATGCAGGCTTTGGGCTTTATGTGTGGACGGTGAACAAGCCGGCGGATGTGCTGCGGTTTGCGAAGCTGGGGGTGGATGGGATCACGACGGATGATCCGGTGATGGTGAGGGAGACGCTGGGGGAGAGGTGATTTCAAACCGCAGAGGATGGACGGACGAGGATGCGAAGAGGCAATGAACGCTGCTAGCATCCCTCCGGGATGCGGCCTTGAGAGAGTGAGTGGCGGGTTTGCTTTCCAGGGGTCTGCGACCCCTGGCTACCTTCTATGATCCCTTCGGGATCGAATGGGATGAAAGCGATCCTCTATGCCCCTGTGGGATCAACTGAGACGACAGCGGTCCTTTGGATCCCTGTGGATCAAATGGGACGATGGCGAACAACTATGCCTCTGTGGGTCAAATGAGATGAAATCGGTCCTCTGTGCCGCTGCGGATCAAATGGGACGATGGCGAACGTCCATGACCCTGCGGGATCAAATGGGGAGGCGGAATGTGGAGTGGATGAAGGTAATCTGTCGCAGGGGGAGGGAGACCGTGCTATCTGAGCCGCCCCCCACTCATGTCTCCTATTACTCCTGCTGTCGTTTCCGCCAAAGACCTGCGCCTTCAATTTGGGCTGCAACAGGTTTTCAATGATGCGACGATGAGCATTCATGAGGGTGAGAAGCTGGGGCTGGTGGGTCGTAATGGCTCCGGGAAGACGAGCCTGATGCGCATCCTGGTGGGGACGGAGAAGCCGGACAGCGGGACGATCTCGCGGAGGAATGGAATCATCGTGAGCCATCTGGCGCAGGAGTTTGTGCTGGATGATGAGTCGAGCGTGATCGACAATGTGCGCGCGGGTGCTTCGGCTCTGCTGGAAATGGTGGAGCGCTACGAGTCTGGCGACTACAAGGGGGATCAGGAGGATGATTTGCTGCATCACATCCAGCTGCATGACGGCTGGGGTGTGGAGACGCGGATCAGCACGGCGATGAATGAGCTGGGGCTGCCGGCGGCGGATCGCATTGTGAAAGGTTTATCAGGTGGAGAGAAGCGGCGTGTGGCGCTGGCGCGGGCGCTGGTATCGCAGCCGGATCTGCTGCTGCTGGACGAACCGACGAACCATCTCGACGCGGAGTCGATCGAGTGGCTGGAGATTTTCCTGCGGGACTTCACGGGTGCGGTGCTGTTTGTGACGCATGACCGGTATTTCCTGGACCGGGTGGCGACGCGGATCATCGAGATCGATGACAGCCGGATTTACAGTCATCCGGGGAACTACAGTGACTTTTTGGAGAGCAAGGCGGTGCGTGAATCGGTGGAGGCGAATTCGGAGCGGCGGCGGCAGAGCTTTCTGCGGCATGAGCTGGAGTTTGTGCGCGCGGGTGTGAGAGGCCGGGGCACGAAGCAGCGCTCACGACTGGATGAGTATGACCGTGTGGCGGCCATCGATGCGCCTGAGGCGGAGCTGGTGATGGATTTGATCATCCCGCCGGCGTCTGCGCTGGCTAACACGATCATCGATGCGGTGGAGATCGGCGCGCACATCAATGACCGGTGGTTGTTCAGCCATCTGAATCTGAGCTTTGAGGCGGGGACATGCACGGGGATCATCGGTCGCAATGGACTGGGCAAGACGACGCTGCTGCGGATGCTGATGGGGCAGCAGGCACCGAATGAGGGCAAGGTCACGATTGGCAAGCGCACGGTGTTTAACTACGTGGATCAGCAGCGACTGCTGCTGAACCCGGAGAACAGCGTGATGGAAGAAGTGGCGGGGCCGATGTCTGAGTTTGTGCAGTTTGGGCCGGAGAAGATGCATGTGCGCACTTACCTGCGGCGATTCCTTTTCACGGATGAGCGTGTGACGATGCGGGTGAAGGAGCTGAGCGGTGGCGAGCAGAGCCGTGTGCTGCTGGCGAAGATCCTGCGGCGCGGGGGCAACTTCTTAATTTTGGATGAGCCGACGAATGATCTGGATCTGCAGACGATGCGGGTGCTGGAGGAGGCGATTCTTTCCTTCAAGGGCTGCGTGCTGGTGGTGAGCCATGACCGGTACTTCCTGGACCGTGTGTGCGACCGAATGCTCGCTTTTGAAGGCGAGGGGCGCATTCATGAGTGCGCGGGGAACTACAGCTACTACCAGGAGAAACGGGCAGCGAAAGCTGCTGCGGAGCTGGCGCTGGTGAACGCGGCGGTGAAGAAGGAGAAGACGGTGGCTGCGGCCAGCAATGCGAATGCGCCGAAGGTGAAGAAGATGTCGCAGAAGGAGCAGCGGGAGCTTGCCGAGTGTGAGGCTGCGATCACGAGTCTGGAGAGCGAAATCGCGGCGATGGAGGGTGAGCTGAGCAACCCGGAGACGTTTGTGAAACTGGGGGCGGGGACGAATGACTTTATTGCGAAGCTCGATGCGAAGAAGCATGAGCTGGAGGGGAAGTTTTCGCGGTGGGCGGAGCTGGAAGAGGTAAGAGTGGCGTGTGCGGGGTGAGGTGGTGCTGAACGAAGCACGCCGAAAGTGTGCGAGAGCTGACGCAACCGCTGGACCGATGAACGCTTCTTGCATGCCTCCGGCATGCGGCCTTTAGCTGGGCGTGCTGTGTCCGAAACCGGGGGTGGCGCTCGTTCCGCGCTTACCCCCGGCTACCTTCTTTGATCCCTCCGGGATCTTGCTGAGGCAAGCCCTACTCCAGCACCTTGATTTTCAGATTGCGGTAGTAGACGGGGGCCTGGGCTTTGCCGTGGAGGCCTTGGAGGCCGATGGGGCCGGTACGGGCGTAGTCTTTGAGGGCTTTTTTGAACTTGTTGGGGGTGCCGTCGGGGTTTTTGCCGGCTTCGGACCATTTGTCGAGGTCGGCGTTGATGACTTCCTCACCGTTGAAGACGACGCTGACGAGGGGGCCTTTGCAGGTGATGGTGAAGTGATTCCACTCGCCGACGGGCTTGGCCATGCTCTTGCTGGGGGGCATGGCGTCATAAATGGCGGCGACCATGCCGTATTTGCTGCCGTCTGCGGAGTCGTGGACCTGGATTTCGAGGGCGGAGAGGACGTCTTTGATGTTGCCGGAGCGGAGGAAGATGCCGCTGTTGGATTCCTTTTCGACTTTGAAGTCGAGATCGAGGATGTAGTCGCCGTAGGAGTCTTTGGTCCAGAGGGTGTCGTGGTCTTTGGCGACGAGGATGCCGTCTTTGAGCTCCCATTTGCCGGGGGCGACGGTGTTGGAGAGGTCGGGGGCGATCAGGTCCTTCCAGCCGGTGGTGTCGGGGGGATCGACGGCCAGGGAGAGGGAGGCGGTGGCGAGAAGGGCTAGGAGGGCGTGTTTCATGGGTGGTGGCTGGTAACGTGGAGGGGAGGAGGAAGATTCCAAGTCGTGGATGGAAAGTTTGGCTTTGGGCTGCCCGACTACGGGGTCTGCCGCCTCGTTTAGGTGGATTCGGCGCGAAACTGTTCGGGGTGATGGATTTATAGGATTGCTTTTTTCTCCGGCTTGGCCAATTCTCCATAAAATAACCCGCCAGCACTCATACTATCCGTTCCATGAAATCCGCTCACTCCTTGGTCATCCTCTCGGTTCTTGCTGCTTTGTCTCTTACTTCCTGTGGTCATGACTGGAGCTGGGGCAGTGGTGGCTACAGGCGCATCGCCCCGGGAGGCACCTACTACGGCAGCAACTTTAATGGGGCTCCGAGCTTCGGCGGACACGGCGGTGGCTATGGCAATGGCTACAGCGTCTGGCCACAGCCGACGATCAACTACGGTGAGAACTTCGCGAATGAAGACGATCCGAACAATGTGGGCAACAGCTGGGACCACGGCGGCTATGCACTGCCATCAACGAGATTGATTCAAGCTCCCCAGCAGGCAGCGAACGACACCGTCCGCACCTCCGGCAAATAATCCCTTACCGTCAAAGGTGATGGTGGTCTGGAGCGGCAGGATGCCTCCAGAGGAAAAGGATTTCAATGAGCCGCCGCTGGCGTCCCACAGGCGTGCCTGATTATCGCGCCCGGCGCTGAGGAGTTCTCCTTTGGGGCCGAAGGTGAGGGCGAGGACGCCATTGGGGATCTTGCCATAAGTCCCCTGCGGGCGCTCTGGAGGGTGGGCATTGGTTTTGGTGATGGCGGGCCAGCCGTCTTTGGCGTCCCACCAGATAAGGAGGCCGTCTTCGCCGCCACTGGCGAGCATTTTGCTGTCGCTACGCCAGGCGAGGGCCCGAACGGAGGCTTTGTGCTCGGAAAGGGAGAGGAGGATGCCGCCGCCGGTGGGGTCCCAGAGATGGATGCCGCCGGCGCGATCTGAACTGGCCAGCTTTTTGCCGTCGGGGCTGAAGGCGAGAGCAGTGATCCAGTCGGTGTGCTTGGTGAGCTTGTGGCGGAGTTTGCCATCGGCTGTGCCGTAGATTTTGACGATCTTGCCGGAGCCGCCGAGGGCGACGAGCTGCTGATCGGGGCTGAGATCTGCGGCGAGGACGGCGTCGGTTTCATCGCCGATGGTGGTGAGGCGTTTGCCGGTCTTGACGTCAAAGAGGACGACGCTGCCGGATTGCACCGGTTTGCCACCGGCGACCATGAGGACGCGGCCATCGGCGCTGAAGCGGATGACGTTGGGCTGGCCTTCGGGAAAGGCGAGGACGCCGAGG
>NZ_JBIPNG010000556.1:0-3932 GCF_044373815.1 Prosthecobacter sp.
GTCGATCTTCGGACTCTCCTTCGCATAGGCCGCATAATCGCCCTTCCGCGTTTCATGGATGCACATCAAAACCCTCTTTCCAGGCACCTCCACAAACTTCATCCCCAAAGAGTTCACCACCGCCTCTCCTCCCCACGCGCAATCCGCCACCATGCCCAAACCAACCAGCAGTATCAATGGAGCCCATTTCATTCTCCAAAAGAATAACCCAGCGGACGACTTGTCACGCTTAAACTGCGAGGAGCAAGCTGCCAGGCATACAGCCCTCTTCTTTTCGGGTCCGTCTTCCGTAGGCACACAGTTCTGGATAAGATGCGTGGAATGATTGGTCAGCGCTTCCCTAGCCTCACCACACCCCGCTCACCTCAGCAGAATAATCGGCTGCTGCAGCTGCACCTGCACGCTTCCTGGCACCCCCACCACTTCCAGGATGCCGGTCGTTCCCGCGGTATTGTTATTACGATAGATGGTGAGGATGGCCGTCGGATTGTGGATCACCGGATTGTGCCGGGTCACGACGTTGTCCGTCTGCCGCCACACCTGGCCGTTATCCATGGTGAATGTGTGAACCCCTGAGAAGCCTGCAAAATCGCCTTTGAGGAGAAAGCGGAAAGACAGGGCGTTGCCGCCCCCGCCCTGATTGGCATTCTGGCCGGCATTCTGGCGCTGCTGCCGCGCCAGCTGCTCAGCCATGCGCTGGGGGTCATTGGCGCTGCGTCCCACCGGGACGGCAGGCCGGTTTGAAAGACCACCACTGCCGATGGGCGGCTGCGTCGGCACCGCAGGTTGCGTCGGCGCCGCAGGTTGCGCCGCCTGTATGGGGGTCAAAATTCTCTTCGCTTCGGCCAGCTGAGCCGCCGTGGCCTGCGCATCGTAAACCTGCCCGTTCACCGTGCCACCCTGCGGATTGGCCTTGCACCAGGCCCCAATTTGCAGCGCCTTCAGGCACAGCTCATAAGGCTGCCCCGTGGACGCCGCATACTGGCGCGCCAGTATCTCGTATTGGCTGAACATCTCCTGGGCCTGTCCCAGAGCTGAGCAGGAAAAAAACGTGACCAAGGTAAGCAGTATTCTCATGCTGCCATTCGACCACACGCGGGCACTGACGTCAAGCCTTGCCACCAAACACGACCTGCTCTAGGGATTCTCCCGACCTTCGCCTCAGCAAGAGGCCGGGCATTTAATGCGCTAAGCAAGCGCAAACCACACGTCAGCAATCACTTAAACTGGCTCTTATCGGCCACCCTTGGCGCGTAATTGCCATAGATACGGGCCAAGCCACGGCGCAGCTAACACTCGGCTCCCCAAGCTCACCCACCTCCCGATCCCATCCTCTCCCCACCGCAGCTCCGCCTCCTGACAGGGTCCCAGCCATTCACCATCGCCAGCCACCCTTCCCCCAAAGCGTTTTTATTTGAGGGCGTCCAGACGCTTCTGCGCCTGAGCCACCCCGCCCAGCGCCGCACGCGAAAAGAATGCACGAGCCTTGGCCAGATCTTTGTCCACGCCTATGCCGGTTTCATAAAACACGCCAAGATTGAAGTACGCCTCTTGCAGACCGTTTGCCGCTGCGAGACGGTAGAAGTTCAGGGCTCTCTTGGGATCCGGCTGGATGAGGATGTTGGCCTTGTCGCCAGGGGCTTTGAGGATGCCCGTTTCACAGGCATTGCCGAGACGGAACAGAGACTGGGCGTCATTGCCGTAGGCAGCCTTGCTGTAGTAATCAAAGGCCTTGGGCACATTGCGCTTCACATCAGCGCCATCAGGGCCGAGACCCTGTTCATAGATCTGACCGAGGATGAGGTTCGCAGGAGCAAGACCTTTTTCGGCGGCTTGATGGAGCATCTCCAGCACGGCAGGCACATCTTTTGCCAGCAGTTTGGGACTTTCCGGGGTGTCGGGATCGCCATTCAGCAGACGACCGCCAAAGGAATTGAGCGCGTCTCCGTCGCCTTGATTGCAAGCTTTGACGAGATACGTCAGAGCCTTTGAATGGTCCTGGGGGATGCCTTCGATTCCGACGGAGTAGATCTGTGCGAGACCAAGAGTGGCTCTGCCGTCTCCTGCCTTTTCACCTTTTTCAAGCAGCGCCATCGCTTTGGCGGTGCTCTTTTCCACCACGACCTTGCCCTTGTCCCCTTCAGTCACACCTTGCAGGTGCAACTGGGCCAGCATGCGACGTGCGATCTTTTCATCTGCGGCTTCAGCTTCTTGGATCAGCTTGATGCCTTCTTTCACTTTCTTAGGGTTCTTCGCGCCAGTCTGCGTCAGCAGTAGAGAGAGTTCAGTCTTGGCAAGGATCTGGCCCGCGCCTGCTGCCCTGCGGTACAGGGCGGCGACTTCGTTGATGTCCGATCCACCGAGCACTCCCCAACGGGCCAGCGCATACACGGCGTCCTTGTCATTCTTCTGGGCCAGCGCGCGGACTTTCTCGACGGCGGTACTGAAAGACTTGCCTACATCCAGGCCGGCGCCTGGGCTTTGAACAAACTGGTCCTGATCAGCCTTCAGCGCGGTGAGAATGTCCGTGAACTCTTGGGAGGCTCCGGGCAGTTCGGCAGTGTCGATACCGGCGACCGCGACGAAGGCGGCGAGCTTCATTTTGAGAGCGGTTAAAAACATAAAGGGCGGGCTTGGATGCGTGGTGATGCAGGCGGCTTTGAGCTTGGCTTGTCCGGCGGTCTTTCATGTCTTCCTGGCGCAATGAACCTTGAAGGTAGAGTAACGGGCGGATTTTGACGTTATAGACCGCGCCTACGACAATGTCCGCTCCTTTATCAGGCAAAGATGCCGCAAAGATGCCGCAAAGATGCCACGCATTTGATTCCAAGACTCATCCTTCGCGAACCTTGAAACCCGACGGGTTCCTTCCTCCTTGATGTCCCCGCGCTTTTCGAATTCTGAAGCTTCTCTGGGACTCGCCGTCGCCTGCCCCCAAAGCCTTCGCCCTCCCTCACCTCATCCAATTTCCGAACCCTCTTCAATCTCTGCCACCTCTGCCTCTTTGCCCCTCTGCGGCAAAACGAACGTCCCTGCTGCCCTGATCCAGCAGGAAAGCGCTGGGTGTCCCATGCCTCCGGGAGCAGCGCCGCATCCGACAAAAGAACGCCGCTGCCAGCAACGATTCCATCGATTCGGCAGCCACACAAAAAAACACGCTCACCACCCTCACCACCCTCACTCCAGTGCCATTCACGCGGGCAGGCCTTACGCAGTGCACTCATCCTCATGGAGTTGAAGATATAAATCTCCGGGTAGTTTCTCCCAATAAGCGAAACTTTCCCTAAAGGAGGCGTTTGCATCTGATGCAACGCCTCGCCTCCTTCGACGCCTATCGCGGCATCGCTTTGTTCCTGATCGGATTTCACGAACTCCTCCTTCTCGACGAAGTGGCCGCGCGTTTCCCGCACAGCCCCGTCTGGCGTTTCATCCGCTTCCACACCTCCCATGTCCCCTGGACCGGCTGCTCACTGCATGATCTCCTCATGCCATCCTTCGTCTTCCTCATGGGCGTCTCCATGGTCTTCAGCCTCTCCTCACGCGCAGCCAAAGGCGACACGCCACGTCAAATGACCCAGCACGCCGTCTGGCGTGCCCTCGGTCTCATCTGTCTCGGCATCTTCATCCGCAGCCTCGACCGCCAGATGACGCTCTGGACCTTTGACGAAACACTCACCCAGATGGGCCTGGCCTACCTCCCCGTTTTCGCCCTCGCCTTCTGCGGCACACGCACGCGTGTGGTGGCCTTTGCCGCCTTCATCGTGCTGCACTGGCTCATCTACGCCCTCCACCCCGTCATCCCCCCTCATGCCGACCCCACCGCCTGGAACGTCCCTTCAGTCTGGACTCACGATTTCGACGGATTTTTTGCCCACTGGAACCACAACCGCAACGCAGGCTGGGCCTTCGACGTCTGGCTGCTGAATCATTTC
>NZ_JBIPNG010000557.1:0-3924 GCF_044373815.1 Prosthecobacter sp.
CCATCCGCGCTGCCAGCCCTTGCACTCCCACCGGCACTGTCTATTCTCGCCGCCCCTGTTCTTTCCCCCTTTTCGCCGTGGCCAAAAAGTCCTCCAAAAAATCCGCTGAAGAAGCCTTCTCCCCCATCCTGCCATCCGCCGCCCCTGTGGAGCACAAGCCGGTGGACACGCTCTATGGCGACTGGTTTCTCGATTACGCCAGCTACGTCATCCTTGAGCGTGCCGTCCCCCACATCAACGACGGCCTGAAGCCGGTGCACCGCCGCATCCTGCACAGCATGGACGAGCTGGAAGACGGCCGGTACAACAAGGTGGCGAACGTGGTGGGTAACACGATGAAATACCACCCGCATGGCGACGCCTCTATTGGCGATGCCATGGTGCAGCTCGGTCAGAAGGACCTGCTCATCGACACTCAAGGGAACTGGGGCAACACCCTCACCGGCGACAACGCCGCTGCTCCCCGATACATCGAAGCACGCCTGTCCAAATTTGCGCTGGATGTCGTCTTCAGTCCGAAGGTCACCGAATGGGCCGCCTCCTATGACGGCCGCAACAAGGAGCCCGTGACGCTTCCCGTGAAGTTCCCGCTGCTGCTCGCGCAGGGCGTGGAAGGCATCGCCGTGGGTCTTTCCTGCCGCATCCTGCCTCACAACTTCATCGAGCTGTGTGATGCCAGCATCGCCGCACTGCGGGATGAGGAAGTGAACCTGCTGCCCGACTTCATCTCCGGCGGCATCATGGACGCCAGCGACTACAACGGCGGCATGCGCGGTGGCCGCATCCGCATTCGCGCCAAGATCGAGGAAGGCCCGAAGAAGAACATCCTCATCATTTCCGAGATCCCCTACGGCACCACCACCGGCGGGGTGATGGACAGCATCGTCGCTGCGAATGAGAAGGGCAAAATCAAGATCGCCCGCGTCGAGGACAACACCTCAGACAAGGTGGAGGTCGTCGTGCATCTCCCCGTAGGCACGGACACCGACCAGACCATCCAGGCGCTCTACGCCTTCACCGATTGCGAGATTTCACTCTCACCGAACGCCGTCGTCATCCAGGACGACAAGCCGCGCTTCATGAACGTGAACGACCTGCTCAGGGCCAGCGCGGAGAACACCAAGAAAATCCTTGGCGAAGAGCTGGGCATCCTGCTGGGCGAACTCAACGAGAAGTGGCACTTCAGCTCGCTGGAAAAGATCTTCATCGAGAACCGCATCTACCGCCGCATCGAAGAAGCCGAAACCTGGGAGGCCGTGATGGAGGCCATCTGGAAGGGCCTCAAGCCCCACCTCCACATCCTCAAGCGCGAAGTCACCAATGACGACGTGGCGCGCCTGACCGAGATCAAGATCAAGCGCATCTCCAAGTTCAACAGCTTCGAGGCCGACGAGCACATCCGTGAGCTGGAGGAGGAGATCGATCAGGCCGAGAAGTTCCTCAAGGGTCTGACCAAGTACACCATCCGCCACTTTGAAGAGCTGAAGAAAACCTACGGCCCCGGCCGCGAGCGCAAGACGGTTGTGAGCGGCTTTGACCGCGTGGCCGCTGCTGAAGTCATCGTGCAGGGCGAGACGCTGTATCTCAATGCCAAGGAAGGCTTTGCCGGCACCAGCCTCAAGCGCGAAGGCGACCCCATCTGCAAGTGCTCCCCGCTGGACGATGTGCTCTTCTTCACCCGCGAGGGCAACATGACCGTGACCAAGGCTGCCGCGAAGTTCTTCGTGGGCAAGAACCCGCTCTACGTCAATCTCTTCAAGAAGGACGAAAGCGCCGTTTATACCATGATCTACCGCGACGGCCGCCAGGGCGGCCTCATGGCCAAGCGCTTCCGCATCGGCGGCGTCACCCGCGACAAGGAATACGTCCTCACCAAAGGCACCCCCGGCTCCAACGTCCTCTACTTCATCCGCCACGAAACCGAGGAAGACTCCAACGCCCAAAACGTCGTCGTCCACCTCAAGCCCGCCCTCTACCTGCGCAATCTCTCCATCAAATTCCCCTTCAACTCCATCGCCATCAAAGGCCGCGAGTCCCAGGGGAACATCATCACAAAGCACGCCGTGGACCGCGTGGTGCGGGAGCCGAAGAGCGGGGAGAGCGCCGAGGGGTAAGCGCCGCTACGCAAGGAGCCTATTTGTACTGCGGTCGCGCAGTGAGGCACGAACGCAGCTACCGCTTTCCGTGGGCGGGATGCGTGCTCGTGTACAGTGGGTGCCCAAAGGGAAAGGAGTTCGCCGGCACGCCTGCCCGGTCGTTTCCTGTCGAGTTCATGGAATGCGTGGCTTAGAGGCTTCTTTCTGCTCGGGTTGCGGCAGGCCATCAGCGATACCAACCAGCCAGTCGCGAGTGTCGGCAGACCACTGGGTAAGTGACCTCCATGACTCAGGGCCATCACACCACCACCAGACGCTTGCGGCAGGTGGTGGGAAGGCAAGGCCATAAAACTCACCGTCAATGCCGCCTGGACACCCACAGAAGGCAGGAAAAGAGATCTGCTCAAGAGTCGAAAGACGCGCTGCAAACACTGCTGTCTCAAGCGGCCGGTCGCGGACCTCGATGGTCGGCTGCGTATGAAAACCCTGCGCCAATCCGGTGAGGGGCTCGAAAAAACGTTGTGAGTCGGCCGCGTAGTCCCACGTCGTCTGACGAAGAAGGGTCTGGAAGCCACGCGCTCCACGCTCGCGCTTCTGGTAAATGAACCAGGAGCGATTCATCGCAAAGGAAGGAAAATGCCAAAGCTGCAGTTGTAAAAACCAACCGTCGAGACTCGATGCCTTTGGGATCAAATCCGGATGCATTAGATAGTGCCTCGCCGTGCGTTCTAGCTCACGGAACTCGCCATATCTGTTTTCGCTGTTGGATTTCATGGTGTGCGAGCAAAGACTAACGTATAAGAAGCGAACTAGCGACGGCGGTGACATGTGCCAACCCGAAAGTCCCGCTCTGCAAAGAGCTTTTCCACATCCGAATGGGCGAAGCGGACGGTCATGAGTGGTGAATGGGACATTGCCCGGCCTCAATCCTCAAGGTGTTCGAGAACATAACCATGCAGCTTGGTACGGAAGGAAGTCTTGTCGGCGAAATAGAGGGCAAAGAACTCCTGCTCGATGGCGTCATAAACGGACTTGTGGAAATCGTCTTCGAGCTGGGCATCCCGAATCTTCTCAATGGTCTCGCTCCACTCCTGAATGGTGGCAGGGTAAGGAGGTGGGAAATGGACGGCCAATGCCTTTTCCGCACCGGGGGCAAACTCAGGAAGGCCCACCGCACGGAGGGCGTCTGGCACCAGGTGCGCCAAACGACCGTGATCCCAGTCAAACCAGGTGACCACTCCGCCATCGCACATGGCCCCGAAGTAGGTCTCGACACACAGCACATCGCGAATCCAGCCCGTGATGTCATCAGGATTCCCGGAGAAGAAAGCATCGTCGGCGACATCACAGACCAGATGGCACGCGGCTTCGGGGGATTGAGCCTGCCGGATGGCTTGCTTCTGGGCTTCAGTGAGAACAAGGCGAGGCATGGAGGTGGGGCGACTCCGCAAACTCAGCATCGGCGCAGCGCGGTGCAAGGTGAACTTCGACGCAGCACGCCATGAACTGCGCGATGCAGATTCCAGCCTCCCAGCGCAGGCAGGTAACGCCCATCCCTGCAAGCCGGAGGCTTGCGCTACATGCGGTGTCGCCACCGGTGGAAGCTTCCACTGTTTCCACTGTTTCCACTGTTTCAACGGGGGCTGGTGTCAATGCGGCCCCAGCACGCATGCAGGTTTCCACTGTTTCCACCATTTCAACGGGGGGTGGTGTTAATTCTACTTTGGTAACTCTCCAGGCTATTCATAAAAGTCATTGGGAGGGGTTTGGTTGCGGCAGGCGGAGTCGATGGAGTTTTGTCGCTTTCGATGACGCTGATGGAGTTGCG
>NZ_JBIPNG010000147.1:0-13302 GCF_044373815.1 Prosthecobacter sp.
CAAGCGCATCGACTTCATCGGCGGCATCCGTGGCACCGCTGAACTGGAAAAACTGGTGAACGCCAAGGAACACACCGTCGCCTTCTCCATGTTCCCCACCACCGTCGATCAGCTCATGGCCATCTCTGACGTCGGACAGATCATGCCCCCCAAGAGCACTTGGTTTGAGCCCAAGCTCCGCAGCGGCCTGTTTGTGCACACGCTGGAGGGCTGAGCCAAAGTAGTTAACAATTTTAGTTCGTTCTGGAAAAGTACTCGTGAGCTTTAGCTCACTCTGGATGGCGCGTGCCATCTCCCAGAACGAGCTAAAGCTCTGGACTACTTTTATCACTCCACCCACATCCGCTTCGCCTTCCGCCGCAGGTGCCTGTCCCCCGGCAGATTGATCTTCGCCCCTCCATCCGGGGCCAGCATGCCCATCGCCGCTTCAATGACATCATGATCGATGCCCGGCAGTTCCCACGCCTCGCGCAGCCACAGCGCAAACACCCGTGACGACACCGCCGGGTGCAGCGCCAGCAGTTCAGGCGTGATCACCAGAGAGCGATCCTCCTTCACCCGCCCATCCGCCATCAGAAACGCCAGGGCCTGGCGCTGCAGCGCGTCATCATCCTGCTCCGCCAGCGAGCCCAGCCGCAGCACCTGCGGCACCACGTCACGGTCAAAAATACCGTTCAGCAGCGGCAGCGCCTCATGCCGCAGCCGGTTCCGCCGATGCTTCGGCGATGTGTTGCTCGAATCTTCCCGAAACTTGAAGCGCTTGGATTTCAGATACGCATCGATCTCGCTGCGCCGCACCTGCAGCAGCGGGCGCACCAGATGCAGGCCCGTGTCCAGCCGCTGCACCGCATGAATGCCCGCCAGCCCGGCCAGCCCCGTGCCACGGCACAGATTGGCAAAAATCGTCTCCGCCTGATCCTCAGCATGATGCGCCAGCAGCACGACCCACACGTCATATTTCTCTGCCATGCGCAGGAAAAACGCATGCCGTGCCTCACGCGCCGCCGTCTCGGTCGAAACACGGCTTTTCTCCGCCAGCGCCGCCACATCCTCCGTCTCGATCTCGCACTTCAGCCCCAGCTTCTTCGCCATGCGTCGCACAAACGCCGCATCGTCGATCGATTCCTTGCCGCGCAGACCATGGTTCAAATGGCAGAGAATGAGCTGGGTGAACCCCGCCTCCCGCACCAGATGCATCAGTGCCACCGAGTCCCGCCCGCCAGAGATCGCCAGGAGCACAGGTTCAGCAGGATCACAGGCAGCAGGCAGATTTAAGAGGATGGCAGGCACGGTTGGCATCCTTAACGATTTAACCTCGACCGCCGATCAGTAAAAGGGAATCCGTCATCCATCCTTGCAGTAAGCCGTGGTTTCGACACCTTGAGCGCCCCCTTTCCCACCATGGCCACCAAGAAAACCACCCCTGGCATCTGTTATCTCGTCGGCGCCGGTCCCGGCGATCCCGGACTTCTCACGCTCAAAGGGAAGGAATGCATCGAGGCCGCTGACGTCCTCGTTTACGACTACCTCTGCAACCCCGAGCACCTGCGCTACGCCAAGGACGGTGCGGCCAGCATCTACGTCGGCAAGAAGGCCGGCGACCACACGCTCTCGCAGGATGAAATCAACAAGCTCATCGTCAAGCTCACCACCGAAGGCAAGACCGTCACGCGCCTGAAGGGCGGAGATCCCGTGCTCTTTGGCCGTGGTGCCGAAGAAGCCGCCGAGCTCTACGAAGCCGGCGTGAAGTTTGAAATCGTCCCCGGCATCACCTCCGCCATCGCTGGCCCGGCGTATGCCGGCATACCGGTCACGCATCGTTCGCACGCCTCCCAGCTCACCATCTTCACCGGCCACGAAGACCCGACGAAGCCCGACACCTCTCTGAACTACGCCAAGCTCGCGCAGGCAGACGGCACCAAAGTCTTCCTCATGGGCGTGGAGCGCATCGAAGAAATCACCCGCGAATTCCTCAAGCACGGCGCCAATCCGGAAACCCCCGTCGCCCTCGTGCGCTGGGCCACTCACAGCCACCAGCAGACCCTCGTCGGCACCCTGAGCGACATCGCCGCCAAGGTGAAAGCCGCAGGCTTCAAAGCACCCGCCGTGGCCGTCATCGGCGACGTCGTCACCGAGCGCCCGCAGTTGAACTGGTTTGAAGACCGCCCGCTCTTTGGCAAGAGAATCGTCGTCACCCGCACCCGCGCGCAGGCCAGCGTGCTGAGCAAGCAGCTCTCCGTCCTCGGTGCCAACGTCATCGAAATGCCCACCATCCGCATCGCCCCCGTGGAAGATCAGCTTTCCTTCGGCGAGCTCGTGCAGGACTGCCACACCTACGACTGGATCATCTTCACCAGCCCGAACGGCGTGGACGCCTTCTTCACCATGTTCGACAAGCTCTACAACGACGCCCGCAGCATCGGTGGCGTGCGCATCGCCTGCATCGGACCCGGCACCGCCGAAAAGGTGAAGGCCCGCCACCTCGCCGTGGACCTCATGCCCGACAAAAAGCACTACGTCGCCGAAGGTCTCGTCAAAGCTTTCAAGGACCATCAGGACATGGACAACGTGAAGGTCCTCTGGGTCCGCGCACAGGAAGCGCGCGAAGTCATCGCCAACGAACTCAGCGGCATGGGTGCCATCGTCGATGAATGCGAAGCCTACCGTACCGTCGCCGAGACCGAGGACAACCTCGAAGCTCTCGCCCGCCTCAAAGAAGAAGGCGCCGACATGATCACCTTCACCAGCGCTTCCACCGTCGAGCATTTCCTCAACCTCAAAGTCGCCCTGCCCGAAGGCATCAAGATCGCCAGCATCGGCCCCGTCACCAGCGCCGCCATCAAAGCACGCGGCCTCAAGGTCGATGTCGAAGCCAAAGAAAACAGCATCCCCGGCCTCGTCGCGGCGATTGAGAAGTTTTGGAAGTAGGGCGGATTTTCGGCGATTTCACAGGTGGCCAGGCGGCGGATGTCTCCGCAGCCTTTTTTCGAACGTGCGAATGATCTGATGCTCGTCGCTGTTCAGATTCAAAGCCTCGACTGTAGCCCTGCCAATAGCCGTTATGCCTTTCAAGCGGAATCCCATCAAGCGAAAATGATGATTCCAGGAATGCTCACGGGGATGAAACAGTCGCGCAGAGCGCCCGCTGTGGGGATCACGAGCATTCTGCCGCGCTCCTTTCCGCAATGAGCAGTGGATGCAGGCCAGTGCAAGATTCTCCATGTTGGACATGCCTCCTGCCACTTGCGGTATTACATGATCGACATGAAACGTGGCCGCCTGACCGATTTGCGACAATCCGCAGTATTCACAGCGATGCTTTGCCCTGCGGGCCACACGCTTGCGCAGGCTGACAGGGATGGACATTCGCTCAGTCCTTCAACGCTTTAACCTGCGCACCCAGTTTCAAAATCGACAAGGTCGTGGCCATCTGTACCAGCCCCTCGGCCTCCTTCTTCTCACCAGAGGTGAGCCTGCCTTTGCGACCTTGCTCATCGAGTAGAAACTGCAGCCGTGCATCCAGCGCCTTGGGGAAACGCAGCTTGGCCAGCTTGGTCGGCATTGGCACCGTGAGGTGAACAGTTCGGCTCATGATGGGAGGATGTTAAGGCATCCTTCAAATGTCGCAACGCTTTCGTGAATGCGGCAGCCCCCCTCAAGCCCCCGCATCCCCCTGCCCCAGTCTCTGCAGCAGGCTGCTCAACTCCGGCCCAATCAGCCGCAATTGCTCCCGGTGCATGGATGAAAGCTCCTCCAGCATGCCCTCTCCTCGCGGGGTGAGGCTGATGTGCACCTGACGCCGATCCTCTGCCGAGGCATCGCGCTCCACCAGATTCTCCAGCACCAGTCGGTCGATCAACCCGACGGCGCTGTGATGTTTGATCTGCAGCCGTTCCGCCAGCTCCCCCACCGTGACCCGGTCTCGGCCAGGATAGCCTTTGATCGCCAGCAGCGCCTGATGCTGCTGCGGTGTCAGCCCCGCCTCACCTGCGGCATCTTCACTGAAACGAAGGAACGTCCTCAGCGCGAAGCGAAACGCCGCGAGGTTTTCATACTGAGATTTGGAGATTGGCTTGCGTCTGGGCATGCCGTCGTGTGCAGCATTTTCGGGGCCATCCTTGTTTGACATATGTCGCATTACGATATTATTCCCAAGATGCCAGTCCAACCAAGCCTGACAGACCACATTGTGTCTCCATGCCCGGACCACAACCTCGTTGCGGATCATTCTCTCTCCCGTTCTGCCTGCGGCCTCAACATTCGAAGGTTGTCAGCCAATCAGAGCTGAAGCGAAGCCATCCCCCTTCTCCACCATGCTGCTCATCACCAAAGCACTGCTGATCAAGCTACTCATCGCCGCGAGTGCCGGCAGTGTCATCTACGCCCTCTGCTGACATGCCACGTTTTCACTGCTTCCGTGATGCCTTGTTCCTGATCGCCTGCATGGCCTACGGCATCAACCGCTGCTTCATCAAGCCCCATGCACTGCCGGGTTTCATGATGTTTCACTTCAATGACCTCTGGCTCATCCCCTGCGCGTTGCCCCCCGTGCTCTGGCTGCATCACCGTCTGGGGCTGCGTGCGCAGGATGGGCCACCGCAGCCGCGCGAGATCGCAGGACACCTCGTGTTCTGGTCCCTGCTCTTCGAATGGATCATACCCAAACTCACGCACTCATCAGGAGATCCCGCCGATGTGGCCGCATACGCCCTCGGTGCCATCATCGCCGGTTTGTGGTGGAACCGTCACCGCTGGCTCGCAGCCATCCGCATGAGCCTCTCATCCCCCTGCCAATCCTCAATCACTCCCTCCCCATGAAACCATCTTCACCCACCGATTTGACGCCTGCAGAGAGTGCTTCAGAGGACACCGGCGCAGAGGCCTTGCTCGCCTGGCTTCCCGATCTCGCGCAAGCGCAGGAGATCGAAGACGAGCCTGCGAGCTTTGCCAGCCCGCCATGTTATCTCGCCCAATTTTCCGACGCTGACTTCGCTGACGAAACCGCCAAATAAAAAAACACCCCCGTCAGTGCCCCTTCCCAAACTGCGCCACTGGCTCGGCATCGAGCTAATCGAAGTCAGCTTCACTGAAAAAGCCGTCTCCGTCCTCGGCGGCGGACTCGCCATTCTCGCGCTGATTGCCATTTCCACCTACGCCCTCCCCTCAGGCGGTGCGGCCGCTCTCATCACCTCCATGGGTGCCAGTGCCGTGCTGCTCTTTGGAGTGCCTCACGGCCAGCTTTCCCAGCCATGGCCTGTCATCGCCGGGCATGGTATCTCCGCGCTCATTGGCGTCGCCTGTGCGCAGTGCATCCCTCACCCCGCCATCGGCGCAGCCTGCGCCGTCGGCCTCGCCATCGGGGCCATGCAGCAGCTCAAATGCATCCACCCGCCCGGCGGAGCCACTGCCTTCACCGCCGTCATGGGAGGCAGTGCCATCCACCAGCTCGGTTTCAGCTTCGTGCTCTTCCCCGTCCTCACCAATGCCCTCGTCATGGTGCTGCTGGCCGTGCTCATCAACTACGCCTTCCATTGGCGGCGCTACCCCAACGCCTTCCACCATCCCGTGCAAAAGCCCAGCGCACCCCCGGATGAATCACTGCCCACTCACGAGGAAATCATCGCCGCCATCCGCTCCCTCGACTCCTTCGTGGACATCAGCGAAGACGATCTCCTCCGTCTCTTGGAACTGCTAAAATCTCATTCAAAACACTGAAGGCACGGAATCACCCATCAAACTCCGGCTTCCGTGTATTCAGTGCATTCCGCAGTCAACTTTCAGCCTCTTCTCGCCTCTGCGTCATCACCGTCACCACCAGAATGAAGAAGCACATCACCACAGAAAACAGCGGAAACTGCAGCGCCGCAGGCAGGCTGTAAACAAGGGCCAGCGCAGGGATCCACACCAGCCAGTTCGTGATGAGCACCGTCGGGCAGGTGCGCGTCCAAAATTCGCGGTTCAAGGTCGGCCGCGTGCGTGCCCAGGAGCCGCCCAGCTCCACCCAGCGCAGGGCGATCACATAGGTGGGCACAAACCAGATCGGGCTCATGATGAACTGATCCACCAGCACCTTCTTCACCAGCGTGGCGGCATCATGCGCATCCCCAAACATCCAGGTCTGGAAGTGATAAAACAGATCAATCTCCATGCCCCGATAGCCCCAGAACAGCATGAGCAGCAGCAGACGCTTTGATCCTCCCTCCTTCGGCAGTGTGCCCATGATCCGTTGAATGCCCGTGGGCATCAGCGCCGCAGCAAAAATGGTGGAGACACAGGAAAAAGCGAAGGACCAATGCGTCTTGAACGCGCCCAGCGACTCCCAAAAACCCGCCAACGCCGGCACCTGGTAGTAGCTGACCACCAAGGCCACGGCGAACGCATTCAGCACCAGGCATGGCACGCGATTCTGCCGAAACACCGCCACGATGGTGGCAAAGATACCGGGAGAGGATGTGGGAGTGGCGGACATGCGGCGCGTCCCTGTTTCATGTCTGCGGAAGGCAGAAATGGCAAGCAGCTTGATCACACAAGCCTGATCAGCACCCAGCAAAAGAGCGACAGCTTTGGGCCGTCGCTCTTTCGTGAATTACAAAGGATCAGGCCTTATTTGTCCTCGCCGAAGTACTTCTTCCGCAGTTCGTTACCGACGCCTTGCTCGGTGAGTTTCAGGAGGCCTTGATTCAGGCTCTCACGCAGTGTGCTGTCCTGCTGCAGGGCGAAGGAGTAGTTCTGACGCTCGAACACAGGGCCAACCATCTGCAGATTTTCGTCATTCAGTTTGCCGGCTTCGTATTGCAGCACGGGTGCATCGTAAACGACTGCATCCACATCCTTACCCTTCAAGGCGGCCACGCATTCGGTGACGGTGGCATAGGGCACCACTTTGGCCCCCTTGGCGGAGAGCCAGGTTTCGGTGGTGCTGCCCTTGACGGTGGCCACTTTGCGGCCGGGCAGATCGCCTGGGCCATTGATGTCGCCCTTGAGGGTGTTGACGGTCAGGGTGGTGGTGAAGGAAGCGGTGAGCAAGGAGACCAGCACGATGCTCAGCAGCATCCAAACGATAGCCACGATACGACCACCGACGCCAACGGGGCCTTTGTTGTCAGCGCCACCGACGAGCAGCGTGCTGATCGTCCACCAGAAGGACTCCAACATGCCCTTCTTGTAATCTTCCGGCCATTGGTCGCCGTTCAACGGATGCTCAAAGCGCCAGACAAGGTGGGAGATGATGAGCATCGTCACCATGAGCAGGGCGAAAGCGCCGATGAGCTCGACGTTGAAGAGATTGCCGATGAGGGAGAAGATGCTGTCAGCAAAGCTGCCGCTGCCGCCATTGACCAGCACCTGCAGGCCTGACTCATAGAAGGGCTGGGTGAAGTCGATGACCTCTTCGCGCTTGGCCGTGACGCTGATCGCACCCACGCCCACATCCGCCGTTTTGTTCTTCAGCTCATCGATGATTTCAGCTGCGGTGTTCACCACCTTGACCTCGTAGTCCAGCTTCGTCTCACGAGCCAGCTGGTCCCACAACTCTGCGGCATAACCCACACGACGACCATCCTTTTCGAAGGAGAATGGCTCCAGGTTGCGAGTGACGACGCGGACCTTGCCTCCCGCTGGTGCAGCAGCCGGAACCTGTGCAGCGGCCTCCGGGACAAGACTGAAAATGGAAACAGTAGAAAGGAGCAGTAAAAGTGTACGCATGTGAGGAGCACCGACACTGCCGCACCACCGAGTTGAGTCAATACAATCCCTCGACTTTGCCAGCTTGCGACGCCGCACAGTCTGCTCATTCATAAGGTATGACCGCCGATTTCTTCCAGCAGATCACCACCCACGGAGCCGCCGTGAATCTTTCCTCACGCGCAAAATTCAAGCTCACCGGAGCCGACCGTACGCGCTACCTCAACGGTCAGGTCACCAACGATATGCGCCAAGGCAAATCCGATGAGTCACTCTATGCCTGCGTGACGGATGTGAAGGGCCGCATCGCTGCTGATGTGTTTGTGCATGCCGAGGGCGATTCACTGCTGCTGGACGCCGAACCTGATCTTCGCGAGACGCTGGGCATGCGTCTGGAGCGCTACATCGTGGCCGATGATGTGGAGCTCTCCGATGTCACCGAGGAATGGCAGCTCTGGCACGTCTGGGGTGGTGCAGACGCCCCTGCCCGCATGGACAACGTTCATTGTGCGCAGGATTGCCCGCATCACATCCTGCACTCGACACGCTACGGCGCAGAAGGCCTCGACATCTGGCTTCCCGCGTCGGCAGGCGTACCCACTTTCGAATCACTCCCTATCTTGACCGACGCCGACCTCGAAACCTGGCGCATCCTGCAAAAAATCCCCCGCTGGCCGCATGAACTCAACGCCGAAACGTTTCCACCGGAAGCAGGCCTCGAAGCCAGGGCCATGAATTTCACCAAAGGCTGCTACATCGGCCAGGAGGTGCTCTCACGCATCAAAACCACCGGCAAAATGCCACGCGAGATGATCGCCTTCGAATCCGACGTGGCTGTGAGTGCAGGCGATGAACTCTGGATTGAAAAGGTCGTCGGCAAAGTCACCAGCGTTGCCACACATCCCGCCACCGGCCAGACCATCGGTCTCGCCATGATCCGGCAGGGATCAGCCCCGGACGCCTTGCATGTTGGCAGTAGTACAGGACCGCTGCTCACAGGCCTCTGACCACGGCAGTCGCCATTCGTTGCAGGCGGCTCACCCATAAAAAAGCGCATGGTCCGGAGACCATGCGCTCAAAATTGTTTCAGGAAGAAACTCTCAATTCGAAGGATTATTCTTCGCAGCAGCCGCCGTCGTCGCAATCGGCAGCGCCGTCGCAATCGTCGTCGTCGCCGTCGTCTTCTTCTTCCTCTTCTTCATCCTCGTCTGCGTCTTCTTCGTCGGACTCGCCGTCGCCGTCGTCGTCGGTGTCTTCTTCGTCGCTGACGCCGTCGTTGTCGTCATCTTCATCTTCTTCGTCGTCGATGCCGTCGCCGTCATCGTCGTCTTCGCAGTCAGCAGCTTCGTCAGCGAGGGACTGGTCGTCGTCTTCGTCATCCTCGTCCTCTTCCTGCTCTTCATCGATCTCTTCTTCGTCTTCCTCGTCCTCTTCCGTGGCGGATTCTTCCTCGTACGTTTCCACAGACTCCTCATAGGAGGAGACTTCGGTCACGCTGATGGAGGTGCTGATGGAGGTGCTTTCGTAGTAGCTGCCGTAGTTGGAGATGCTGGAGTCATAGTAGTTCCAGCCGTCATAGTAGTTCCAAGCCGATCCACCAAAGATGGAAGTCAGCACATTGACGAAAGGTGTGAGCTTGCCCCATGAGGACTGGTAGTAGTCCGGGTAGTAGGACCGGGAGATGTTGCCATAAGCACCCATCGAGTTTCTCAGGCGGCCGGTCTGGTACTGATACTTCGCATAGGTGCCGCGGTCCGTGCCCTGGATGCCCAGAATCTTCGTGGCCAGGCTGATGAGGTCGGCGATCATGCGATGCTGGTATGATTTTGGCTTCGCAGCAGCTGCAGCCTGCTTCAAGTTGCCGATGAGCTCTTCCATCTTCGGGCCTGCGCCCTCAATTTCAGCGAGTTCAGCGTCAGTGAGCTTACCCTTTTTGCCGCCTTTTTTCAGGACTGCAACGGAAGGGCCGAAATGGCTGAGGTACATTTCATAAGCGGCATCAAGGGATTTCACACCACGTCCCACTTGGGACTTCGGATGTCCACCACGGATGATGGCCCAGGTGGTGGAAAGCTGTGTCACTCCTTCACCGGTGGTGTCCAGGCCTTTGAGCATCTCAGGACTCTTGTCTGCAATGCCTTTTTCAAGCTTATCGAGCCCCTTCGCGGTGGACTTCAGAGCAGCGTAAAACGGCACCGCCTGCTTGGACTTCGGATTGATGTCCTTGGAATTCTTGGCGATGAAGGCGACGGAGGCCTTCATGTCTTTCACCAGAGATGCGGCCGTGGGCGCGGCACCTTTCTTATTCTGGGCAGGCTTACCCTTGGCTTTGGCCTCCTGGCCCTGAAGTGGCAGACCAGAAACGCCCAAAAGGCTGAGACTGGCGATAAACGCGATGGATTTAAACAATGGGAGTCTGGATGTCATAGGCAGAGCCTTGATTCTACCCTCGCCAAATCTTTATGACACCCTTTTTTGCGTTTTTTGAAAGAACCACGTTCTTAAAAACGCACATTTAGCGAATACGTGGTGGTGAGCACCACTTAATCACTTAAGCCTATTCTCACGCACATGCTTCAGGGCCGCCGCCTGCATGAACTTGCTGGCCGCTGGTGTGTTGGTATGCCCTGCGAGAATGTCATTGTGGATCTGCTTGGGAACCGTCAGGGCGTTGTAGGTCGCGTACACGCTGGTCGGCGGGCAGGTCGTATCGATGAAGCCCACAGTCACCACCGCGCCCTGGCACTTCGCACGGATGGCGAAGTTGACGTTGTCAAAATAACGCGATGCCTGCAGCGCGGCCGCGTTCGGTTTGCCCTCCACATCACTGGGCACGATCTTCGGCCAGCCGCTGATGCGATTAGCCTGGCTGCCGGTGTGGTCACAGCCCGCCGGCACCCCGGCGCAGATGAATGAGACTCGTTGATCCAGCCCCGCCGCCGCAAAGGCCTGAAAGCCCCCCTGGCTGGAGCCATACACAATCAGCGTCTCCCCATCCCACTCCGGCTGCGCCGTGAGGAAGTCGATCGCACGAATCAGGCGCAGGAACATGCCTTTGAAGTAAATCTTTTCGCGGTCCTGCGGGTTCGCGTTCGGATAGCCCTTCAGTTCACCCGCCGTCAGCGCGTCATAGAACTCCTTCGGCTTCCCATTGGGCAGACCGTGTGCATTGATGTCCATGGAGAGCATTCCGCCTTCGTTCAGCGCCCAGGAAACGCTGCCGAGACTCGAACTGCGCACTCCAGCCCCGTGCACATGCAGGATCGCCGGCAGAGACTTTGCCTTGGCCTGCAACGGTTTGCCAAAGTACCCGCTCACCGGTTTGCCCAGACAGTCGATCTGCACATCAAAGGCCGCCACGCCCTTCGGCACGCCAGCCGTCACAGGCGTCAGCACCGCCTTCGCCGGCACCTGCGCCAGCGCCGCCTTCTGGGCATCCCAGAACGCATCAAAATCCTCCGGCACCTGCATGCTCGGCTTGAGCAGCAGCGGATCATAGCCCGCAGCCGCCATGGTCGAGGCCTTGTCACTCGTGGCACGCATGAGCAGAAAGCCGGGTTCGTCCAGTTTCCCAATGAGTGTCGCTTTGCCGTCCTTCACATTCAGTGTCTGGGGCGGTTGCGGCTGCACCCCATCCTTGGAAAGCACGCACACCACCTTGCCATCCGCCAGCGGCTTGCCGTCATGCAGGGCCTCGATCGTGAAGGTGGCCGTCTCGCCAACTTTGTACAATGCATCGGGATGATCTGTGCTGGCCTTCAGCGTCAGTGCCGGAGCGGGTGTCTGCGCCTGCAGACCGAGGGAAATGAGAAGCCACAATGCGGAGAACAGTTTCAATTTCATACCTCCAAAGTTCGAACAGGGCCGGGCCCGAATCAATCTTCATTCATCGGCATGACATCGGCTCTTGATCGTTACTCACTGTTCTCCATGCTGCCACACCCCCATGATTAGAAAACGCGGATGCCTCAAGCTGCTTCTGCTGCTCGCCCTTGCCGGCGCGCTGCTGGCCTGGCTTGCTGGCGAGGTCTTTTTTAATCTGAACAGCAATCTCGTCGCCGTCAGCGTGCGTGAATCCAAAGCGCCGCTCCAGATTCTCACCAAGCGCGGCGAGTGGAAACCCGCCGTCGCCCTGACCGCCGGAGATCTCGACGCCGCCCTCATCGAGCGCCATCGCGAGACCGGCATGCGCTGGGCCACTCTCAAGGTCCGGCGCGCAGGCGGCACCCTGGCCAGCATCGCCCAGCGTGTTTTCGGGGCGGAGGTCCAGGTCGTCACCCTCTCCGCGGATCGCTTCGATTTCATGACCACCTTCCAGCCGAAGTTTGCCCTCACCACCGCGCGCGAGCGCATGGAAGATGGCAATCTCTGGTTCGCCATCACCGCCAATTTCCGCGATCCCAAAGGCCGCCCCATGGGCTGGGTCTATCACGAGGGCCGTCAGGTCAATCAGCCCTTCGGCGACTGGAGTGGCTGCTTCTTCGTCAAAGACGGCCGCCCTTGGTGCGGGCCCAAGTCGCTCCTCAATGAAGTCCCCGGTCTCATCCAGGAAGGCTGCCAGGTCTATCCCTCCGTGATGAAGAACCACACCACCTTCGCCTACGTGGACCTCAAGCCCGACGAGTTTTTCGACGGCTCCAAAATCAGCTACCGCTCCCTCGTCGGCATGCGCAGCGACGGCACCATCGTCTTCGTCCTCTCCGGCGACGGCGGTGTCATGAACGTCAGCGAAGTCACCGAGATTGCCCGCAAGCTCAACGTCCAGCACGCCACCCTCCTCGACGGCGGCCGCGCCCTGCAATACTCCATCCGCACCGACGACGGCCCCTGGCACTTCCACGCCTTCAACACCGAACTCCCCTTTCAACACAAGTGGCTCGAACGCCAGCGCTCCCCCGTCTACATCGGCGTCCGCCGCAAGGCTCCGGTGATTATCGATGGTGCTTCTAGTTTCCTGTCTCCGCCTTGAGCTTCTTCACCCAGTCCGGGTGCTGCTTCTTGTACGCTTGAAACGCGGCATGCTCCGCCGTTGAAATCTTTCCATCCTTGCTGGTGTCGATAAAAGGAAACAGCCACTCCCAGCCGGGCTTGGCTTCGTTCCATGCTTCCTTGGACTCCCACTCCCCAGCCTCCACGCCATTTGCTTGTCGTAAGACAGGGCCTGTCCAGGCGAGGATCTGTCCGCGTTCAAGGAGGCGGCTGCGGAGCTTCGTTGCATCAATTTGCTGCACCGGCACACCTTCATGGATGGACTGAGCCGCAGCCACACCGGCGGATTGCCCCATCACGCAGAATACCGGCTCCATACGCGCTGATGCATAGGCGATGTAGCTGGCAGAGAAGCAAACGGGCACGAGCAGATTACTGCAGTCTTCCGCCTTCGGCGTGATCGCCCGATACGGAATGGGATAAGGATGCCCCGTGCCTTGGGAGCCGCCAATAAACATGTTGCCTTCCGTTGCCACGCCCATCTTCCCGGTGCTGGGATCTGCCACGGCGTAACGACGCACCGGATAGATGTCCACACCGTAAAGCGCCAGCCCAACGCTGTCCTCCACCTGCGTCTTGTTCCACACATCCGCCAGAGTCAGAACATAGGGTCCCTGCATCCGCCATGAG
>NZ_JBIPNG010000558.1:0-3922 GCF_044373815.1 Prosthecobacter sp.
AGGCGGCCAATAAAAAGATGCCCAAGAGCAGGGCGAAGGGGCGAGTGCAGGAGAACATCATGATGAGAGAGGGGAGTTTAGGCTTCGAAATCAGACTTACACAAGCCTTAGATGTTCACGAAATCCGCGCCTGTCTTTTGCTTGCACTCTGACGGGATTGCCACAGACTCCGCGCTCCCCGCCCCCTGAACCAATCGCAATGAGCCACCCCAAGAAGACCTCTGTCGCCTGCAATCGCAGGAATTGCATGAAGACGGAATTTTTCGCACAGTGACGTATTTTCGCACTTTCTCGAATCCCTGCTTGATGCGCAGGGTGTTTTGCTGATAAAACTTTAAAATATTGGAACAACCAGCCCACACAATGAAACCCATCAGCTTGATTCTCGCATCTTTACTTCTTGCCAATGTCCTGCAGGCGCAAGCGCCGGCGACTGGTGAAAAACTGCCTGATGTGAAAGTGAGAATCAAAAATGTGCAGGTTGAAGAACAGCAGACACCGCAATTGAGCGTGTCCAACGTCAAGATGAAGCGCTGGACGCCGAAGAACTGGATTGAATTTGACGTGGAGTTTGACATCAAGCTTCCTGTGGAAGCAGGTGGGAGAAAAGGGAGCTACCCAGGCATGCAGCTCAATATTTATGCGGCGCTGCAAGAAATGACCAAGGAGGCCAAACCGAAACGCATCGTGCTTCAGGGAACATTGGATCTGCTGGACATCCCTGCGGATGAACCCTGCCACGCGCTGGGCTACATTTCTCCAGCCGCGATGAAGTCCCTCACCATGAAGGACACCGTGACGGCCTCTGTCGACATTCAGGGGTGGGGCGTTGAAATCGTCGTTGATGGCAAAGTCATTGCCGCCAAGTCGAGCATTGGTAAGAGTCCCTGGTGGGAGATCAAAGACAATTTTTCGATCATGCAAGGAATGGTGCTCAACAAGATGCAGACACCCTTTGCCGCTGTTTTTGGCGATTACGATGTTCCGGTGAAAGCCAAGTAACCAAGCAAGCCGAACTCGCCGCAAGTTTTCAACAGATCAGTGATATAAACCCTCCCCAGCATGGCAGACCCAACTAGCATTGCAGTCATCAGTCTCGGCTCCCAACGTGTCAGCGGAGCCTTCTTCGGCAAGACGTCTGGAGGGGATCTTATCCTGAAGCGGTACGAAATCGTTGAACTGGATGGCGATCCCTCTGTGGATGTCAGCCGCGTGACGCAGCTGAAGTCGGCGCTGCAGGAGCTCGTCTCCAAGGTGAAAATCAAGGGCCAGAAGACCTGGTGTTCCGTGCCCGGGCACCCAGTGTTCAGCCGATTTGTGAAGCTGCCTCCCGTGCAGGGGGACAAGCTGGCGCAGATCGTTGAGTTCGAAGCGCGGCAGAATGTGCCGTGGCAGCTCGACGAAGTCTCCTGGGACTACGAAGTGGTCTCCAAGTCTGATCTGGGCGAAATCGAAGTGGTGCTGGCCGCCATGAAGTGTGAGCCGCTGAACGAGATGCATGAGGAAGTTTCTTCCTGCGGCGTCAATGTGATCGGGATGGATGTGGGGCCGCTGGCGCTCTACAACGCTTTCCGTTACAGCTATCCCGATGTGGATGAGCCGGCGTTGATCGTAGACATGGGGGCCCGCTCGACAAATCTGGTGTTTGTTGAAGGAGATCGCTTTTTCACCCGCAATCTGCTGGTGGGCGGGGCTGCCGTCACGAACGCGATCGCCAAGGAATTTGGTATTTCCTTTGCCGAGGCCGAGCGCCAGAAGCGTTCCCAGGGCTTTGTGGCCCTTGGCGGAGCGGTGGAGGACCACCCGGATGAAGGCGTGAACGCCATGTCCAAGGTCATGCGCAATTCGATGACGCGTCTCCATGCGGAGATCATGCGCACGATCACCTTTTACCGCAGCCAGCAGGGTGGCAGCGCGCCGAAGCGCGTGTTCCTCGCGGGCGGTGGCTCGGGTGCAGGCTACATTGCTGAGTTTTTCGCGGAAAAATTGAAGCTGCCGGTGGAGATTTACAACGGGCTGCGTGGTGTGCAGACTGATCGTGGAGTGAGCGCGGATGCCGCCCAGATGGATGCACCAGCGCTTGGAGAACTCGTTGGTCTGGCACTGCGTGGCATGGGCTCCTGTCCGTGCGAAATCGAGCTCGTTCCCGGGGCGCTGGCCTCGGCGCGTGATGCGGCTCGTCGTGCACCGTCTTTGATTCTGGCGGGGATCTGCGTCATGGGAGCCCTGGCTGCCTCGATCTTCTGGTTCAAGAGCGCGAGTGCGGTGGTGGAAGAACGTGCTGCCGCCCTGACGGCTGAAAGCGGGCAGCTCAGCGGTCTGGCCAATCAAATCCGCCAGCTGGATGCCAAGCAGGAAGAACTTCGAGTTCGCAGTTCGCAGCTGGAGCAGGCTGTGACGGACCGCTCCTGGTGGGCGCATCTGCTCAATGATCTCAATCAGCAGTTCGACAATGATCTTATCTGGCTGCCTGTGATCGAAGTGCTGAAGGATGGCAAACCCATCACGAAAGCGCTTTGGGGAGGTGATGAAAACGTCACCAGCAGTTCTTCTGCTGCCAACAACTCCAAAGCAGGTGCACCTGCTGCGCCGGTTTACACACTGCGTCTGCGGGGCTTGTATCGTAAGAACGACAAGGGAGAGCAGAAGGTGGTCTATGATTTTGCCGCGAAGCTGGCGAAACTGGACGCCTTCAACGCGCCGGATTTTGAAGCCAAACGTGACACATATGTGAAGGTTGACAGTGGCGTGGATGAAGTGCGCTACGCCTATCACTTCGAAATTAAAATGCCTCTGCGCAATCCTCTGCAATTTCAATAAAGCATCATGGACTGGATACGTGAAAATAAACCATTGGCCGCCATTCTTGGCGTAATCGTCGTCGGCTCGCTGGCCCTTGGCTATCTGTTGTTTGATGCATGGAGTGTCTATGCAGAAACCAAGGAAGGCTATCTTGGTCTGGGCAATCAGGTCGCGGGCTTGAAGGGTGCCCAACTGGCCCCCACGGAGGCCAATCTGAAGGCCAAACAGGACTCGGTGGCCGAGTACGCGAAGCTGGTGGACACCCTTGGCAAAACGGTTCTTATCCTTCAGCCGAAGGTTGCGCCGATCAATGACATTGAGTTTCAGGACAAGCTCAAAGCCAAGATCTCTGAAATCCGCAAGACGTCTGTGCAGTCGAAACTGCAACTTCCTGCAGAATTCTCCTTCGGTTTTGATGACTACACCCACACGCTGCCCAAATCTGGCGCTGAAGCCACCGAGCTTTCCGGTTATCTGGACGCCGTGGATGAGCTGACGAAGCTCTTCATGAAATGCGGGGTGCAGTCGCTTGATCTGTTGGAGCGCTCCAAACTGCCCGTCGAGGCTGCGGCGACATCAACTCCCGCGCAGCAGCAGGGAAACAACAACGCAGGAACGCGGGGCCAGGTGGTTGGCGGCATTCTTGAGAAACGTCAGGTTTCGGTGGTTTTGACCTTGGATCAGGGGCCCTTGCAGCTGCTGATCAGCCGCCTGACCAGCCCGACCGACATGCCGTATTTCACCAGCCTGCGCATGCTGCGCATTGAGAATCAACGCCAGGATGGGCCGCTGGTTTCTGAAGTCAGGCTGCCGACCGAAGAGGTCAACCCTGCAGGCGCTGTCAAAACGGAAGAGGCCGCAACGGATGAGATCAAGCCACCGCCGCCTGCGTTTGTGGATGCCATTCCCGTGTTTGGGAATGAGCTTCTGAAGGTCAGGCTCGAAATCGATCTGATCAAATTTTTGGACGCCGCCGCAGGGGTTGCGGCCCAGGCTCCCGCCGGACGTTGATCTCACTTTATAAAAATCCGCAGCCTTAAAGCACCACCATGCAGAACCGACAGGGCAACTACGAAAAAACCATTCTGATCATTTCCTCCCTCCTAGCGATTGGGGTGGC
>NZ_JBIPNG010000148.1:0-13264 GCF_044373815.1 Prosthecobacter sp.
CAATGCCCTTTCGAAATATGATCTGGACCTTTGTTATTCTCATCGCTGTCATCGTCGGCTGGTACTGGTATGAAGGAGACTGGGACCGCCGTCTCTTCAAAGCGGCTCCCGGCTCCGTGTGTGCTAACCTAAATCCTGGCCAGGCCAATGCGTGGCTGCGCGAACACCCCGAGACGCAGGTGCTGGATGTGCGCTCCTCCGGCGAATTTGAAGGTGGCGCGCTGCCCCGCGCGGTGAACATCTCCATCGGCGACGCAGCCTTTGAAACCAAGGTGGCCGCGCTCAACATGGACAAGCCCGTGCTGGTTTATTGCGCCGGCGGCTTTCGCAGCCGCAAGGCCGTGATCGTTTTGAAACAACTCGGCTTCCGCAACATCCAGCACATCCACCGCGGCTACATGTCGTGGCAACCCGAATCCCAACCATGAAACACCTGCTCTACACCCTCCTAGCCCTCAGCATTGCCTCATCTGCCGCCGAACCGGAAGTCATTCCGATCCAGGTGCGCGAGAACCTGCGCATCGTCTATCAAGTGACGGATGACGTGGCCCACGAAGGAGTGAACAAGGGGCTGTTTTACGCCCGCAAACTCATCAACACCTATGAGAAGCAGGGCATCGCCGCAGACCAGGTGCATCTGCATCTTGTCTATCATGGCACCGGCATCGCCGCCGTGGTGAATGATGCGGCCCGCAAACGCCTCGGCGCGGATGCGGCCAATCCAAACGGCGAGATCCTCGCGGAACTCATCAAGCGCGGCGTGCAGGTGGAACTCTGTGAAAACACGATGCAGCAGAAAGGCGTGAAGCCGACCGAACTGATGCCCGGCGTCAAACTCGTCGTGGGTGCCTTCCCGCGCCTGATTGATCTGCAGTTGCAAGGCTTCGCCTACATCAAGTTTGAGTAATCCCCCCTTTCCCACCACCAACCATGAAAACACACCGCTGGAATCCTTACCTCGTAGGCGCGCTGATCGGCGTGCTGAGCATCCTCACCTTTACGCTGGCTGACAAGCCCATTGGCATCTCCACCGGCATCGCGCAGGCTTCTGGCGCGTGTGCCATGCCTGTGCTGGGCGCGGATGGCGTGGCGGCCAACACTTACTGGGCCAAAAAAGCGGTGCCAGCCTGGGACTACGGCAGCCTGTTCGTGCTCGGCTCCTTTTTCGGCGCCATGGTCAGCGCGCTGGTGAGCGGCAGCTTCAAACTGGAGAGCGTGCCGGCCATCTGGCGCGAGCGTTTTGGCTCGTCCGTTGGCAAACGATTCCTCGCCGCGTTTATCGGCGGCGTAGTCCTCATCTTCGGCGCACGGCTGGCGGATGGCTGCACCAGCGGCCATGGCATCAGTGGTTCGCTGCAGCTGGCCGTGAGCAGCTGGACCTTCTTCATCGCCATGTTCATCAGCGGCATCGTCACCGCCTTCATCCTCTTCCGCAGCACCTCCAAATCCTGATCTTATGCACACACTTCTCGCCTTCATCACCGGATCCAATCTGCTCTGGGCCGGACTGCTCTTTGGTTTCATCTTTGGCGTGCTGCTGCATCGCGGCGGCGTCACGGACTTCAATGTCATCGTGAAGCAGTTTCTCTTTCGTGACTTCACCGTGCTCAAGGTCATGTTCACCGCCATCGTCGTCGGTGGTGTGGGCCTGTTCATCCTGCATGGGCAGGAGCTGTCCAACTGGCACATCAAGCCAGCAAACATGCTCGCGGTCATCCTCGGTGCGCTGCTCTTTGGCATCGGCATGGTGATCTACGGCTACTGCCCCGGCACAGGCATCGCCGCCATCGCGACCGGCAAGCTGGATGCGCTCGTAGGCTTTTTGGGAATGCTCGTCGGTGCTGCCGCCTATGCGCTGTGCTACGACTGGATCGCCGCGAACATCCTGCCGGTGGCGGATCTCGGCAAAAAGCGCCTGCCTGAACTCACCACGTTGCCGGAATGGGTGTGGTATGCGGGACTGGTGGTCATGGCTGCAGTTGTCTTTGCGCTCGTCGCACGTTTTGAAAAAACCCAATCCAAAATCTCATGAAACCCCAACGTCTGGTCATCATCGGAGGTGTCGCCGGTGGTGCCAGCGCCGCCGCGCGTGCACGCCGCCTGTCCGAAACCTGTGAAATCACCGTGCTGGAGCGCGGCCCCCATGTCTCCTTTGCCAACTGCGGCCTGCCTTACTTCGTTGGCGGTGAGATTGCGAATGAGGAGGATCTGCTGGTGCAGACGCCGAAGAGCCTGCACGCGCGCTTCAACCTCGACGTGCGTGTGCACAGCGAGGCTGTGTCGATTGATCGCGAGGCCAAAGTGGTGAACGTCCGCGAGCTGACGAACGGCCGCGAATACGCGCTGCCCTACGATGCACTTGTCATTTCCACGGGCGCAGCACCGCTGACACCGCCGATTCCCGGCATCCAGCACGAGGGCCATTTCGTGGTGCGCAACGTGCCTGACGTGGTGCGGATCAAATCATGGATCAGCGAGACCGAGGACACCCGGGCCGTGGTGGTCGGCGGCGGTTACATCGGTTTGGAAATGGCGGAGCAGCTCGTCCGGCATGGCGGTGTCTCCGTTTCACTTGTCGAAGCATTGCCGCAGGTCATGGCGCCGCTCGACCCCGAGATGGCCGCGTGGCTTCATTTGGAGCTCAAGCAGCATGGCGTCGGACTTTGCACCGGCAGCGCCGTGGCTGCATTTGAAGCACCGACCGACGCCGAGCCCGCCCGGGCCTCCATCGTGGTGCTCAAAGATGGCCGCCGACTGCCTGCGGATGTCGTGGTGCTCGGCATGGGCGTGAAGCCTGAAAGCACCCTGGCAAAAGCCGCCGGTCTGGAGATCGGTGGTCGCGGTGGCATCCGTGTGAACGAGCGCATGCAGACGAGCGATCCGGCGATCTATGCCGTCGGCGATGTCGTGGAAGTGCGCGATGTCATCACCGGCGAGTGGAGCCTGATCCCGCTGGCTGGTCCGGCGAACCGCCAGGGCCGCATCGCTGCGGACAACATCATGGGCCGCAGTTCCGCCTACCACGGCACGCAGGGCACGGCCGTGCTGCGACTCTTTGGCCTCACCGCAGGCTGCACGGGCGCGAACGAAAAGACGCTGCGTACTGCTGGCAGATCCTACCAGGCTCTGCACCTGCATCCGGCGTCGCATGCAGGTTATTATCCCGGCGCGGAACCCATCGCGATGAAGGTGCTCTTTGACCCGGACACCGGCAAGCTGCTCGGTGCGCAAGCAGTGGGCCGCGATGGCGTGGACAAGCGCCTCGATGTCCTGGCCACCGCGCTCAAAGCCGGCATGACCATGGATGATCTCGCCGAACTGGAACTCGCCTACTCTCCGCCGTTTGGCTCCGCCAAAGATCCCGTGAATCTCGCCGGCATGGCCGCGCAAAACGTGCTCGCCGGAGATGTGGTGCTCGCGCAGTGGCATGAGATCGCCACGCTTGATCCAGACAAGACGCTCGTGCTGGACGTGCGCCGTGCCGACGAGCGCGCCAAGGGCAGCATCCCCGGCTCCATGCACATCCCGCTGGATGAACTGCGCGGACGCCTGGGCGAACTGCCGAAGGACAAGGAGATCATCGCCTCCTGCCAGAGCGGCCAGCGCAGCTACTTCGCATGCCGCCTGCTCATGCAGCACGGTTTCAAAGTGCGCAACCTCGCCGGTTCATGGCGCACCTTCAGCACCGCAACCCGCTGATCCGAACTTTATGAAAAACACCTTCCTGCGTCGTCTCCTGCCCTGGTTTGCAGTCATCGCCGTGGTCGGAGCGGCGTTCTACAAGTTCAAGCTGGCTCCAAAGCCAGTCGAGGAGCCCAAGCTGAGTCAAGACAGCATCACGCGTGAGGTGATGGGCACCGGCACGCTGGAGGCGCGCGTGAAGACGACGGTGAGCGCACGCATTCAAGAGCGGCTGGCGGAGGTGCTGGTGGATCAGGGAGATGCGGTGAAAGCCGGGCAGTTGCTCGCGCGGCTCGATGACGCGGAGATCAAGCAGCAGGTGGCCATCGCGGAGGCGACTTTGGCAGCGGCGCGGCAGACAGCGGCGCGAGTGAGCGCGGATCTGGCACGCTCGGAGGCGGTGCTGGCGCAGGCCCGGCTCGAGCACCAGCGCATGACCGGCCTGCGAACCTCCAACGCTGTTTCCCAGACAGACGCAGACAAAGCTTCGGAAGCGCTGCATGTGGCGGAGGCTGATCTGAACCGCTCGAACGCGACCATCGCCGAGGCGCAGGCCCAAGTGCTGGTGGCGGAAAAGACGCTGCTGTATCGCAAGGAGCAGATGGCCTTCACGGAAATTCGCGCACCTTACAACGGGCTCATCATCCGGCGCAATCGAGAGCCAGGCGACATGCTCGTGCCAGGAGGCTCGCTGATGGAACTCATCTCGCTCGAAGAAATCTGGGTGAATGCGTGGGTCGATGAAACAGCCATTTCGAAAGTCGCGCCCGGCCAGAAGGCGCGCATCGTTTTCCGTTCCGAAAGCGGCAGGAACTACCCCGGCGTGGTCTCGCGCATCGGCCGCGAGACGGACCGCGAGACGCGTGAGTTTCTCGTCGATGTGCGCGTGAACGAACTGCCGAAAAACTGGACCATCGGCCAGCGCGCGGAGGTGTTCATTCAGCTGCCATGAACCTCGCCGTCCGCGACATTCGGCACAACTCGGGCCGCTTTGTGTTTACCACGCTGGGCATCGGCCTGCTGCTGATGATCGTGATGGGCATGGGCGGCATCTATCGTGGTCTCATCCATGAAGCGACGCTGCTAGTGGACCGTGTGGGCGCGGATCTGTGGGTCGTGCAGGGCGGCACGCGCGGGCCGTTTGCGGAGATCTCGCGGATTTCTGCCAGCCTGGAGGACCGCGTGCGCGCGGTGCCGGGCGTGGCCAATGCACGCCGCTTCGTATCGCACACGATTCAACGCGTGCATCAGGGCAGGCCGCTGCGCATGGTGGTGCAGGGGCTTTCGTGGCCGGAGGATCGCGGCGAGTGGGTTCCGCTGGTGGCAGGGCGTGCGCTGCGGCAGGCGCATTATGAAATGATCGCCGATCTGTCCCTGCACCTGCCTTTGGGTGAAAAAGTCAGGCTCGGCAAGGACGTCTATGAAGTCGTTGGCCACACGCGTGGCATGGTCGGCACCAGTGGCGATGGACTGACTTTTTTCACTGTGAGCGATGCGCTGGCGATACAATCTGATGTGCCGGGTGAATCCGTGCGGCTGGAACGCGCCGCACGACGTGCACGATTGGAGGACATCGAGATCGGCCGCCTGCAGCCTCTGCTGCTGGATCGCGCCGCCGGCCCCTCCGGCGGCATTCCCGCGCTGTCGAAGCCGCAGGTCAGCGCCGTGCTCGTGACCTTGCAGCCTGGCACGGATGCCGCAGCCGTTCGTGTCACGCTCGGCAACTGGCCGGACATCTCGGTTTTCTCCACTCAGGAGCAAAAGGACCTGCTGCTCTCCGGCATGGTGGACAAGGCGAAGCGCCAGCTCGGCCTCTTCCGCGTTCTGCTGATCATCATTTCGACCATCATCATCGCGCTGATCATCTACACGCTCACGCTCGACAAAATTCGCGACATCGCCCTGCTAAAGCTCATTGGCGCCCGCAATGGCGTCATCGGAGGCCTCATTCTGCAGCAGTCGCTTCTCATGGGCGCTTTTGGTTATGCGCTGGCGTGGGTCATCGGGCAGTTCACGTTCCCCCACTTTCCGCGTCTCGTCGTCGTGGAGCCGTCAGACCTCATTTCGCTCGGGTTCATCGTCCTCATCATCTCCACGCTCGCCAGCCTGCTCGGCATCTGGAAAGCCCTGCGCGTGGAGCCCAACACCGTCCTCTCCGCATGAGCGCTCCCGCCGTCGAAGTCCAGCATCTGCGCAAAGTGTATGGCAGCGGCCACACCGAAGTCGTCGCCATCCGCGATGCCTCGCTGACCATCGCACGCGGCGAGATCGTCGGCATGCTCGGCCCCAGCGGCTCCGGCAAGTCCACCATCCTCACCGCCATGGCGCTGATCAATCCTCCCACGTCAGGACAGGTGATGATCGGTGGCGCGGCCGTGCTCGATGGTCCGAAGGCACTCGTCGATCTGCGCGCCTTTCGCCGCCAGCATCTCGGATTCGTGTTTCAAAAGGCGAACCTCATTCCCTTTCTAACCGCATTGGAAAACGTGCAGGTCGCCCTCGAAATCAATGACACCGCTCCGAACGCCGCACGCGCACGCGCGATGGAACTGCTCGACTACCTCGGCGTCGGCGAGCGAGCCGGCAACCTGCCCGTCGCCCTCTCGGGGGGCGAGCAGCAACGTGTCGCCGTGGCCCGTGCGCTCGCCAACAACCCCAGCCTCATCCTCGCCGACGAACCCACTGCCGCGCTCGACAGCCAGCGCGGACGCCAGGTGATGGAACTCTTTGCCAAAGTCGCCCATGAGCGCAACGCCGGCGTCCTCGTCGTGACTCACGACCACCGCACGCTCGATGTCTTTGACCGCATCGTTGATGTGGAAGATGGCATGATCCACGAGCGATCACCTTCTCAACGCGTCAAATCCTCCTGAAGCGCCTCCCCGCATCCCTCTGACTTCTCGCCTCGATCAGCTTCGCGCGGGGGATCTGCCGTCTTTGATCAGCGCCAAAGCTGGAATACCCTGAATACGGAGCAGGCTGGCGATGTCCTGCTGCTCTTAGGTGTTCACCCCATGGCTAAGCGAACAGGTCGGACACAAGTTGGTGGACCCTTAAGGTGGTAGACCGCCGCCAGTCACGCAACAGCCCGAACCGTCCATGAAACCGCCATCTCCGTCACACTCGCCTGCGAAAGTGCCTTAGGAGGCTGGCACCGCAAGATAGGCCCAGCATTGCACCGCGACGGCAAGGCTCCGGCCAGCATCTTTGCCCAATCATCCGCGAGTACAACCCAAACCGAATCTCACCATGAACACGACCACCACCGAACACGCCCAGGACAAACTGGATCATGCCCAATGGAAAAGCGACCACGCCGCGTGGTCTGCCGATCACCAGGAAGCCGCAGCCATCTTGAAACGGGCGCAGGAGGAGCTCGCGAGTCACGAGGTGAGCATCCGCGCGCATGAGGCGGAGATCGCCGCACACGAACACGAGATTGCCGACCACGAGCAAGCAGGCAACGCGCCCACCTCGGCACACCAGCACGCCGAAGCAGACCATGCTAAACAAAAACAGGTGCATGAGGCCACCAAAGCGCATCACGAGCGCATCATGCAGGCACTGCACGCGCTCGATGCCGCGCTGAAGTGACCGGCTTTGCCGAACATCACAGACCGGGCCAGGAGCAGCTTGGTCCGCCCCAAGTCTCCAACTGAAACCATCCAACCGTCCAACGTCATGGCTAAAACTGTCATTCTAGGAGCTGGCATCGCCGGCCACACCGCCGCAACTTTGCTGCGCAAAAAAGTCGGACACAGCCATGAGATTGTCGTCATCTCTCCTGAGCCGGAGTGGAACTGGATTCCCTCCAACATCTGGGTTGGCGTGGGCTCGATGGAGCGGCGCGAAGTGGTCTTTCCACTCGCGCCCGTGTATGCGCGGCAGGGCATTGAGTTCAGGCAGGGGCGGGCGACCGTCATCCGGCCGGAAGGAACTGAAGAACTGCCCAGGCCGCATGTCGAATACACCGTTTCCGGAGCAGCGACCGAGGCGGCCCCTGGCCGTGAAACCTACGACTACCTGATCAACGCCACCGGTCCGAAACTCAACTTCGGAGCGACCCCCGGACTCGGGCCGCACGGAGGCCACAGCTGGTCCGTCTGCACCGCCGACCACGCCGTCGAGGCAGCCCGCGCCTTCCGCGCGAGCATCGACCGCATGAAGCGCGGGGAAAACCAAACGCTGATCATCGGCATGGGGCACGGCACCTGCACCTGCGAGGGAGCCGCCTTTGAGTATGTTTTTAATGTCGAGCATGAGCTGCGCCGCCACAAGGTGCGCGAACGCGCGCGGATCATTTTCCTGACCAACGAAAATGAACTGGGAGACTTCGGCATGGGCGGGCTGCACCTCAAGCGCGGCGGCTACGTGACCCCCAGCCGGCTGTTTGCGGAATCGCTCTTCGTGGAGCGCGGCGTCGAGTGGATCAACCGCGCGCACGTCCAGCAAGTCAGCGTCGGCAGGCTCGCCTATGAGACCGTCGAGGGATTGGAACGCGAGATCGCGTTCGACTTTGCCATGCTCCTCCCACCCTTTCGCGGCGTGGGGCTGGCGGCCATCAATCGCGCCGGGACTGACATCGCGGCGCAGCTCTTTGCTCCCAACGGCTTCATGCGCGTCGATGCCGACTACACGGAGCGTCCGTTTGAAGAGTGGTCCCCACGCGACTGGCCGGCCACCTACCAGAACCCAACCTATGCCAATGTCTTCGCCGCAGGCATTGCCTTTGCGCCTCCGCATGCGGTCTCCCGCCCGCTCCGCTCGCCCAAGGGCACCCTCGTCGCACCCGCCGTCCCGCGCACGGGCATGACCGCTGGCATCATGGGCCGCACGGTGGCCTTCTCCATCGCAGACCGCATCCGCCACGGTGGCGAGTCACCGCTGCATCGTGCACCCTTTGCCACCATGGGGGCCGCCTGCGTCGCCTCCGCTGGCAAAGGACTGCTCAGCGGAACGGCGGCCACGATCACCTTGTATCCGCTCGTTCCGGACTACGAGCGCTACGAGTTCGGCCGCGACCTCACCTACACCACGGGGGAAATCGGCCTGGCCGGGCACTGGCTCAAACATCTTTTGCACCACATGTTCATCTACAAGGCCAAATGTCTCCCCTTCTGGTCATTGATTCCCGAGTGATCGCTTCCCGCCTCACCCACCATGAAACCCACCGACATCAGCAGTCCCGTCGCCTACGCCACCGTTCCCACCCCGCTCACGCGATTCTGGCGAACGTTTGCGCCCTATCAGCTTCTGCGTTTTTTTGTGATCAACGTGAAGATGCTGCGCCTGATTTTTAAATCACACGAACCGCCCCCGGACGCGCCGCCGCAAAAGCCGCGCCAATGAACCGGCCTTCCTTTGGCAGGCCCTTCTCCAGGCTGGACTCTTCCGTCACTGCCATGAACAGCGCTCGTTGACCGCATCCTTGATGTGGAAGATGGCATGAGCCCCAAGCGATCTATTATTCCCATTCCCGATTCCACATGAAACGCATTCTTCCGCTTCTCTGCCTCCTCGTCACGACCAGCTTCGCCCAAGACGCGAGTGTGAAGCCCGGCATCAACGACAAGTTCCTCGATCCCAAGCTCAAGGTCGGTGAGTGGACACAGAAGTTTGAAACCGAAAGCCGCGAGATCTACCACCAGCGTGAGAAGATCGCCGCAGCAGTCGGCTTGAAGCCCGGCATGGCCATGGCGGACATCGGCGCAGGCACGGGGCTCTTCACGCTGCCGTTTTCACAGGCGGTCGGGGAGAGTGGCAAAGTGTATGCGGTCGACATCGCGAAGAACTTCCTCGAACACATCCAGGCCCGCGCCACGAAGGCGCATGCGGCGAATGTGCAGACGATCCAGTGCACAGGGCGCAGCGTCGAGCTCCCGGAGGCCAGCGTCGATCTAGCGTTCATCTGCGATGTGTATCACCACTTCGAGTTCCCGCAGGCCAGCCTCGCCACGCTGCACAAGGCACTGAAGCCCGGAGGCGTGCTGGTGCTGATCGACTTCAAACGCATCCCCGGCGAAAGCAGTGATTTCGTCATGGGCCACGTCCGCGCCGGACAGGAGGTCTTCGAGGCGGAGGTCCTCGCCGCCGGCTTTGAGAAAATCGGCGAGGTGAAGGATGTGCTGAAGGAGAATTACTTCGTGAAGTTCCGGCGGAAGTAGAACGAAATCTCATGAAATCCGCCGCGCTCAAAGACCTGACATGGGTGACCGTGCAGTTGGTCCTGCTCGCGGCGCTGTTGATGATGCCTGCTTTCGGGCTTCTGCCGTTTGTCGTGCCACTGCGCCCGCTGGGCTGGCTGCTGTGCATCGCCGGTCCGGCCCTGTCGGGCGTGGCGAGCTGGCAATTGCATGCGGGACGCTCACTCACGCCGATGCCTTCACCACGTAGGGGAGCCGCGCTGCTCGTGGACGGAATGTATCGCCGCGTCAGGCATCCGGTTTACAGCGGCCTGCTCATCTGGGCTCTCGGCATAGCGATAGCGGCGGCGAGCATCCTGCATTTCGTTCTGTTCGGAATGCTTTGGGTATTCTTCAACGCCAAGGCAGCGCATGAAGAACGGTTGCTTGCCCTGCAATTCAGCAATTATCCAGAGTATGCAGCCCGCACGCCGCGTTTCTTTCCTTCACGAATCCAATCAAGATGAAACACCCCTTCCACCTCCACCAGCAGCCTTTGCTCAACACCGCAGCCAGCTCATCACACTGACATGATCCGGGGCCCTTTCAACTTGCTCATCGACATGCTGGCAGCCGCCAGCCTGCTGGTGATGGTGGCCACCGGCTATGTGCTGCGCTTTCCGCTGCCACCTGCCACAAACCGCACGCATGAGCTGTGGGGGCTCTCGCGGCATGAGTGGGGGACCATTCATTCCTGGGCCAGTCTTGTGCTGCTGCTGGTCCTTGTCATTCATCTGGTGCTTCACTGGGACTGGATCGTCACCATGATCCGCCATCGCTTCACTTGTTTTCAAGGTGGTGGTGCCAACGGTGGACAGCACGCCGGGCTGCTGACGCTGGCGGTGCTTTTCACCCTTGCAGGTTTGTTTGCCCTGGCGACCCATCGCAGCGTGCGGGAAAGAGAGGTGCCGCTGCATCCGCTCAACGAACCGCCGGGCCATGCCGCCTCCGTCACTGCCAGCCCCCGCATGGGCAAGGTCGATTTCTGGAAGGAAATCATGCCCGTGTTTCAAGCGTCCTGCATCAAATGTCATGGGCCGACGAGGCAGACCTCCGGCTTCCGCGCTGACCTGCGTGAGGATTTCTTCTCATCTCGAAATGGAGCGCCACTCGTCGTGCCGGGAGACATTGGAGGAAGCCGATTGCTCAACATCGTCTCTGGAAACCAGCCAGGTATGAAAGCCGCTGCGGCGCACCAACTGCCAGCCGGTGAAATCCTGCTGCTCAAGACATGGGTCGAGTCAGGAGCCGACTGGCCCGCCAGATAGCGGAAGACCTGCCTCGAAAAAACAGGGAGAAGCCACTGGCTGCGGCCAGAAGATTTCAACCTCTGGTGCCACCAATGGCAGGCGGAACATTGACGGTGCCCGTCCTCTTCGTTCAGGCACCGCCGAATGTCGTGCGCATGGCGTCAAAACTTAAACTTCATCTGGACGTAAAGGAAACGGCCTGCGCCGGGGACGCGCTGGCCGATGCCGACATCACTGCCAGCGACACGGTTCAGACCGCTGAGATGGTCGGCGTAGCGCTCATTGGTGATGTTTTCGAGACCGATCTCCAGACCGAGTCCATGGCCAAACTCGCGGCCCGTGCGCAGATTCAGCAGCGCGTAGCCACTGGTCGCGGGTTCGCCGTTGTAGGCGGCCACTTTGTTCTGCTCGGCGGCCATCACCACCTCGATGCTGTTTTTCCAGCCAAGGAAACGGCTGTCGAAGCTCAATGAACCGCGCAACGGCGCGATACGATAGAGATTGTCGCCGTTGCTGCGGTTCACACCGCGCACATAGCTCACATCCCCACGGATGCCGAAGTTCTCGTTGAAGGCATAGCGGAAGGAGCTGTCGATGCCGAAGAGATCCGCGCGGCTGATGTTTTGATACTGGAGCACGGGCTGGCCGGCGGACAGCCGGGCGATGGGCACGCCCTGGATGTAATCATAGACCCAGTTGTAAAAGGGTGTGGTCTTGACCTGCCATTTCTCGCCATGGTAGTCGGCGGTGAAGGCGATCTGGTAGGAAGTCTCCGAATCCAGGCCGAGATTGCCGAGGTAGGTGCGGCCATCGGCCATGCCGGCGTTTGCCCCCAGCGGCGTCCACAAGTAGCGCTCCAACAAGCTGGGGGCGCGGTTTTTGCGGGCAAAGCCCAGCTCGTAGGTGCTCCAGTCATTTGGCGTGAAGCGCAGGCTGGCGGCGGCATCGAAGTTCACATCAGTGAAGCTGTGGCCTCTTGCGTTGAATGCGGCGGCATCTGCTGCGGCCGGCGCAAAGAAGGAGGAGACATTGGCCGCGTTGCTGAACACGGTGTCATTGCGCACGCCGATCTGCGTCGTCCACTTTTCAGACCAGACGGACTGCCATTCGGCGTAGGTACCCCAGCGCGTGCGGGTGGCCTCGTTGATCGTGTCCTGGAGCGCGCCAGTGGCCATATTCTGCTGATGCGCGTCGAATTCGTTGCGATGAAAGTCGGTTCCTGCACGCACTGTGTGCCTTCCTTGGGGGACGGAAACGCCGAGGCTGAAGCCGTAGTCGTCACTGGTGGCGGGCGCCTGCATGGGCATGGTGCCCGCAGGCAGCGAACGCAGCGAATAGTTGTTCATCAAGTGGTCGATGGTGTGGACATAGGCACGGGCTTCAACGGTGCCGAATTCATGCATGCCGACGTAGCGGAGCCCGACACGCGCGCCATCATCCTCAATCATGTCCATGGGCAGAGTGGGTGTGCCGGAATCCCGCGTGCGGACAAAGCTGGTGTCCAGCGAAAGTACGCCCGGGCCAAGACGCATGGCCGTGATGACCTTGTGCTGCTGCGTTTCAAAACCCGTGGCACGCACCCGCCCGCCGGGAAAGCGCAGGTCGCTGGCACGTTCCCAGGAGCCCTGATACGAGGCGCTGAGCTTCTCGTCGGCGGCCCCACCGGAGAGACTGGCCCCATAGCCGTCATTGCTGCTGCGATAGAAGCTGCCGAGCTCGCCAAAGGTGATGGAATGCTCCTCTGCCTTGGCAAAACGCGGCTCGGGCGATTTCACGATGACGGTTCCCGCGATGCTGTCGCCACCTTGGCTGACCGGGGTGATGCCCGCCATCACCGCAATGGATTCCATCGAGCCACGCGAAGCGTAGTGCAGAGGCGGGTCCATGTGATTCGGGCAGGCGGGCGTGATGGTCGCACCATCAATGGCGATCTTCACGCGGTCGCCACTCAGGCCGCGCAACTGCACGATGCCGGTCTGCGGACCGTTGCGCATGACGGCGGCACCGGGCGTTTGATTCAGCATGGAGGCACCGTCCGTGCCGCGTGCCCGCGCGCCGGTGATGTCCACGCTTTCTGCGCTTAGTGGTGCGCCAGCAGGCAGCCGCGTGCCGGTGACGATGATCTCCGGCAGCGTGGTGATGGGTTGGTCG
>NZ_JBIPNG010000559.1:0-3905 GCF_044373815.1 Prosthecobacter sp.
CTGAAAGCTCTCATCGCCACCGCACATCGCCTCAACGGTGCTAAAGGCGACCCCAAGCTTGCCGCCCTCGTCACCCACCTGCGCGGCTTGCTCAAAGACGGCTTCCGCCCAGTGGTCTTTTGCCGCTACATTGCCACCGCCCGCTACGTCGCCCAGCATCTCGGCACCGAGTTTAAGGATGCCATCGTCGAAGCCATCACGGGTGAATATCCATCCCAAGAACGCGAGGAACGTGTTGCTGCGCTCGGTGAAGCATGGCTTGAGACATCCAAACCCATTGTCCTCGTCGCCACCGATTGCCTATCCGAGGGCATCAACCTCCAGCACATCTTCACCGCAGTCGTTCATTACGACCTCGCCTGGAATCCCTCTCGCCATGAGCAGCGTGAAGGACGTGTGGACCGGTTCGGCCAGCAGGCCCGCGAAGTGCGTGCCACCATGCTCTATGGCCAGGACAACCCAGTCGATGGTTTCATCCTCAACGTCATTCTCCGAAAGGCCGAGGCCATCCGCAAAGAACTCGGCATCCTCGTCCCCATGCCTGCGGATGCTCAACGCATCAATCAGGCCCTTATCAAGGCCGCCCTGCTCAAACAGAACCGCAAGGTGAACTACCAGACCGAGTTCGACCTCGGCGATCTGACCGCCACTCCCGAACTCGCCACACTCGACACTCATTGGAGCGATGCCATGGAGAACGCCAAGGCCAACCGCACCGTCTTTGCCCAGCGCCGGCTTCGTCCAGAGGAGGTGCTTCCTGAATGGGAAAAGCAGCGTTCCCTGCTTGGTGGAGGTAGTGACATCCAACGCTTCGTCATAAACACCTGCTCTCGCTTGAATTCCCCGCTGGAGCCACACCGCAAAGTCGCCTTCCGCCTAGTTCCACAGCACCTGCCACAGACACTGCGCGAGCGCCTCGATCTCGAAGGCATCAACAAGCCCCTCCCGCTCTATTTCGACCCAAAGGCCTCAGTACCGGGTGCTCGCTTCATCCACCGCACGCACCCGCTCGTCGCCCTGCTTGCAGATACCCTGCTGGAGGATTCTCTGTCTGGCTCCCAGCACCCGCTCGCCGCCCGCAGTTCCGCCACTGTCACCAACGCCGTCAGCATCGCCACGACAATCTTCATCCTCCGCCTGCGCCATCAACTCACCAGCAAGCGCCGCGATGTCACCCGCACGCTGATGGCAGAGGAATGCGTCACCCTCGCTGTCGCTGGTCGCGCCAAGCCTCAGTGGCTCCCAGAATCCGACCTCACCGCCCTGCTCGCCGCCGAACCCGCCTCGAACCTCACCGAAGCCGCCGCCTCTCGCGAGATACAGACCGCCCTCGATTTTCTCACAGCCCAGACTCCTTACCTCGAATCCCTTGCCCAGCAACGTGCAGAAGCCCTCCTCACCGATCATCGCCGCGTCCGTCAGGCAGCAGATGACCGTGGCGCTTATACTGTCACCCCCTGCCTCCCTGTCGATGTCCTCGGTGTGTATGTTCTCCTTCCTGCCGACCTCTGATCCATTTCGCCATGCCTGCCAAAAAGTCATCTCGCTCCCGCATCTTGAAATCGGCCTCTCCCATGGCCGTTCCCTCACTACTGCTTGGTGACGTTCGCAATCTTATCACGAGTGCCAGGGAGACCGTCTCTCGTGGCGTCAATGCGGCCCTTGTTTTGCTCTACTGGAAAGTCGGCGAGCGCATCCGCCTAGACGTCCTCAGAGAGAAGCGAGCCGGTTATGGGGATCGAATTGTGTCGGCATTGGCGACACAATTGGAGGCCGATTTTGGCCGCAGTTTTGCCGAACGAAACCTCCGGCGCATGATTCAATTTTCAGAGGTCTTTCCAGATTCACAGATTGTGTCGGCACTGACGACACAATTGAACTGGACGCATTTCGTTGACCTCCTCCCGCTCAACAAACCGCACCAGCGTGACTTCTACGCCGAGATGTGCCGCGTCGAGCGCTGGAGCACACGCACCTTGCGCGAGAAGATCAATGGCATGCTCTACGAGCGCACAGCCCTTTCGAAGAAGCCCGAGAAACTCATCAAAAAAGAACTCGCCGATCTCCGCGAACAAGATCGCCTCACGCCTGACCTCGTTTTCCGCGATCCCTACCTGCTCGATTTCCTCGGCCTCAAGGACACCTATTCCGAAAAGGATCTCGAATCCGCCATTCTCCGCGATCTGGAGTCCTTCCTCGTCGAACTCGGCAGCGACTTCGCCTTCGTCGCCCGGCAAAAACGCATCGTCGTCGATGGAGATGACTTCTATCTCGACCTCCTGTTCTACCACCGCAGCCTGCGGCGGCTCGTCGTCATCGACCTGAAGCTTGGCAAGTTCGCCCCTGCAGACATCGGCCAAATGGAGTTCTACATGCGCTGGCTCAAGAAGAACGAGATGCGCCCGGGCGAAGAAGAACCACTCGGCCTCATCCTCTGTGCCGAGAAATCCGACGAGCGCATCGAAGTCTTCGAACTCGCCACACGCGGCATCCGAGTCGCCGAATACCTCACCGCTTTGCCACCCAAGAAGTTGTTGGAACAGAAGCTCCATAATGCCGTCCAGCTCGCACAGAGCCGCATTGCTGACACCAAATCCAAAGGAGAGGCATGAGATTCGCGCCAGTCACCAACAACGATAATCAGGCGCACCTTCGCTCCCTGCCGGTCCTCGCCATCGATCTTGGCTTTTCTGCAACCAAGGAAACATGCGGTGCTGCAGCATGGCCAACTGACCAAGATTTCCAGGCTCCACTGAACTACAGCCGGTTTTTGGAATCCACTTGCAGGTGGATCAGCAAGAATGATCCCGCAGTCGTGCTTATTCTCGAAGCTCCACTTTCTGGAGCCTTTGATCCAGACGGCAATCCGATCCCGAGAGGAGACTTTGAACGCTTCCACTCCGAGACCAACCGAAGCAGCCCCCGCCATTGGAATATCATGGCTGGAGCATCCATGGCACTGGCCGCCATACATTTTTGCCATGCCCTTGGTCTCCGAATCAAGCAGGAGATTACCATCCATGTGGTTGAGGGTTTTGCTTCACGCTATACTGATGAGCAACACAACAAACCAAGCCACATGGACGTCGCCAAAGAGCTTCTCAGCCGTTGGCGTGATGGACAGGAGTTGCTCATTCCACAGGTGGTTGGAAGCATCGTATCCGTGACGGGAATCCTAAGCGGAGATTCATCGCATGGAGTCTCTGGTATTCTTCGAGTTCCCGACGGCCTTAAGTCCACTGCGCTATGAATTGCTGCCGACCATGCTCCAAAATCTGATGCAAACCATGGAGCCAGAAATCCAACTGCTCAACGAAGTGAGTGCACTGAATGAGCACTTCATAGGCCTCGTCTCTGCATGGCTTCATGATGATGAGATCGTGCGGCTTGGGCATCAGCATTTGGAGTGCGTGAAGCGCAGAGAGGTGGATATGGGGTTCAATCTCTTCCACCTGATTTCCGACGTCTATTATCGAGAAAATCTCCATAGCGACATCATGCAGGCAATCATCAATCCCGCAGGCAGCCATGGTCATGGCGATTATTTTCTGCGCCTGTTTTTGAAATACCTAAGGGAGCACCACGAGGTCGCCATCGAAATCGATAATTACTCCAACGCACGAGTTTTCCGCGAGGCCGGAAGAATCGACCTGCTGATTTGTGACGAGGACAGTAAGAAAGCGATCATCATCGAAAACAAGATCAATGGCGCGGCAGACATGGACCGTCAGCTCGTGCGTTATTTGGAGAAGGTCAAGGATCTGGGATACGCCTGCGATGCCATTGTTTACCTGTGTTTAAATCAAAAGAAGCATCCTGAAACACCCGGCTGGACAAAGAAGGAGCGCGAGGATGTCCATGCCTTGTTGAAGGTGATTTGCGCCTATGACGAGTCAGAAGGCGAT
>NZ_JBIPNG010000149.1:0-13245 GCF_044373815.1 Prosthecobacter sp.
AGGTGCAGTTTCATGAAGGATGGTTGTGGTGGTCGGGCGAGGTTTAACGCGAGCGCCCGGGGTTGTCTATCGCTTTGCGGGAGGCGGAAGGATGGGTCGTGTCGCAAAGAGTGGGAGGGGGCAGGGATGACTCGGCCATCCAAGGCATCTGCGGAGCAAGATCGTGATCTTCTCGAAATGGAAATGAGTGTTAAGTCTGCTATACACCGCGCACGATGCCACTCCCCCGCTTCCTCTCCTCTCCTGCCTTTTGGCGTGTTTTGGTGTTTCTGTGGTTCGGGGTGCTGTTCTGGCTGTCTTCCCAAACGCATCTGCCATCCCCCGCGAGTTTTGAGGGCGTGGACAAGCTGGAGCACGCGATCTTTTTCTCGGCTGGCGGCATGTGCTTTCTACTCAGCCTGCGCCTGGCGGGGCGTGCCAGAGCCACGGCCGTCGCCATTCTTGCCTCGGTCCTGTTCTGCGGCGCCATCGGCGGCTTTGATGAATGGCATCAAACCTACACCCCTGGCCGCAGCGGCGGGGATGTGTGGGACTGGACCGCTGATTTGTGCGGCGGGTTTATTGGGGCTTTTCTGGCCCTGTGGGTGCAGAAGTGGCTGGTGAGAGCTCCAATGAAAGCGTGACAGTTTTTGGAGTGCGGCTGCATCTAGCGTTTTGCGAAACTGAATCTCGGAAAGCGAGCGTTGAGACGCTCGGCGGCGGCTTGCGGACAAGCCGCCCTGCCTCGCTCTGGGCGCTCGCATGCCCAGCGCAGGTAGGGCTGGCTGTCCTCAGCCAGCCGCCGTCGAAGCCCATGATCCTCTAGCAAGAAACAGCCCGCTAAACGGAATTGGGTTTTGCGAACCGCTGTAGCTGCCGCTTTCTAGAGTCTCCTGGCGGGCGTGTGCTGAGCAGCCTGCGAAAAATCATCAGCTCCCGCATTCGAACATTTACTGACGCGCGTGCGTCACTCAGCACGTCGAAAGCGGTAGCTTCGCTCGTTCCTCGCTGCGCAACCGCAGTCCAAATACCAGAGAGGTACTCTCGGTGGCTTGCCTTACTTTAGCGGAAACCACCACATCAGCAGCGCGGTGAGGAAGACGTTCGCGAGGGCGAGCTCGAAGAACACTTTCCAGCCGAGGGCCATGAGCTGGTCAAAGCGGAAACGGGGCAGGGTCCAGCGGATGATGATGAAGAAGACGATGAAGGCGAACACCTTGGCGAAGAACGTGCCGATGTGCAGCAGGCCGGTGTAGAGCGGGGTGGTGTCGGGCGTGTAGTGCAGCTGCAGCGGGATGATTTTCTCCAGCAGCGGCCAGCAGGGGATGCTCCAGCCGCCGAGGAACAGCGTCACCGCCATGCCTGAGCCGATGATCATCGCGGCGTATTCACCCATGAAGAAAAGAGCGAACTTCATGGAGCTGTATTCGGTGTGGTAACCGGCCACCAGTTCCGTTTCGCACTCGGCAAGGTCGAAGGGCAGGCGGTTCGTCTCGGCAAACATGGAGACGGTGAAGATGACGAAGGAGATGGTGACGGGGATCAGAAGCACCCAGCGCGCAACACTGAGGCCTTCGCCCCAGAGCGGCAGCAGCAGCCAGCCGTTGGCGTCCTGGAAGGCGGACATCTTGGTGAGGTTCAGCTCGCCGAAGATCATGAGCACCGGGATGATGGACAGGCCCAGCGAGATTTCATACGAGATCATCTGCGCACTGGCGCGCACACCGCCGAGGAAGGGGTACTTCGAATTGGAGGACCAGCCGGCGAGGACGATGCCATACACGCCGAGGGAGGCGATGGCGAAGGTGAAGAGCGGCCCGATGCTCAGGTCTGCGATCACCATCTTGATGGGCTCAGCGATGCCGAGGAAGGAGAGGTTCAGCTCACTGCCGAAAGGAAGCACCACGCAGGTGAGCAGCGCAGGCACCACCGTCATGCAGGGGGCCAGCCAGTAGTAAAAAGTGCGCACATGGGCAGGCACAAAGTCTTCCTTCAAAATGAACTTCAGGCCGTCTGCCGCCGCCTGGGCCAGACCACCGATGCCGAAGGGCTGCCAGTCTTTCTTGAAGCCCAGCAGGGTCAGCGGCACGCCCACGCGGTTCGGACCCACGCGGTCCTGGATCACGGCGGAGATGCGTCGCTCAAAGTAAACCGCGATCGAAACCAGCGGGAGGATGACCAGGAAAGTGAGAAACACGATCTTCCCCACCGAGACGGCGAGCGCAATGAGATCGAAAGTGGCGAGCGTGGGAGTGAACATCGGCAGGGCGATTATCAGGACGCAGCGAAGAGCAGCAACCCGATTTTGTGAAAAATTTCACAAGCTCCTCTTTCAGCGGGCCTTTGGGGTGCGCAGGAGGCTGTCTGGAGGAGGGGGCGGAATGAGGAAGGGCACTCTGGACAAATGACGAATGAATAAGTCCGAATGACTAAATAAACGTAGAATGCCAAAGCGATTCCGTCTTCCCGAGATGCGAATTTTGTCATTCGCAATTTGGTATTATTTCGGCATTTGGATTTACTCATTCGTCATTCCCCTGCCATCTTCACTTCACCGGATCCGTGAAGGAGCGCGGCTTCGGCGCAGGTCGCGTGCCCTGCTCATCTCCCATGGGGGCGATGTGCTCGGCGATGCGGAAGACCGCCAGGATCAGCTCCACCGTCACGCGGGCGACGATCAGGTAGAGCAAGAAAGCCGCCGGGGCGACGATGATGCCCCACCAGCTGTAGAAAAGCCAGGAGATGGCATACATGAGGGCCGCGAGCAGACTCAGCACATACAGCATGCGCACGAGGTGCGGAGTAACGAAGCGCTTGAAGGAGAGATCCAGCACCAGATCGAGCACGGCGCGGATCTGCTGCCACAGGCTGGAAAGCACGGAACTGGAGGGGGGCTCGGCATTCATGGCGGCAGAGTAGGCTCTGGCCCTGCGGGCGCAACCCGCCAAATGCACCTGAAACGGGAACCTTGGGGCGGCGTTGGAATACTGGTTGCGTGTTTTGACAACCGCAGGCAGAATCCGCGCCTCTTTTTCCGCCCTGTGGCCAGGTGCATTAACAGAGAAGTTCATCGACAACCTAACACCGTCAAAGTCATGCCTGCGAAATCCAAGAAACCCGCAGTTAAGAAGCCCTCCGCCAAGCCCGTGAAAAAGGCTCCTGCCAAGGCGGTGAAGTCGAAGAGCAAGCCCGTTCCAGCCAAGGCCGCCAAGCCGGCGGTCAAGTCCAAGAGCAAACCCATTTTGAAGAAGGCGGCGCCGAAAAAGCCCGCCCCGAAGAAAACCTCCCCCATGCCTGTGAAGAAAACCGCCCCGACAAAAGCTGCCGCCAAGACACCTGCCCCCGCCAAAAAAGCCGCCACGAAAGCCGCTGCTCCCGCCAAGAAGGCTCCTGCCAAAGCTGAAAAGCCCGCCGCCAAGGCTGAGAAGCCTGCTGCCAAAGCGGCCCCTGCTCCTGCTCCAGCACCTGTGAAGGCCGCCCCTGTCGCCGCTCCGGCTCCAGTCAAAGCGACCAAGCCCTCCAAGAGCACGCCAGCCCCGCTGGTTCCCAAAGGCCGCACCTCCGTTTCCACCTCCGGCACGCCGCGCTCACGCCTCAACCGTGAAGAAGAAGGCATCACCATCGACATCGCCAAGGGGCCGGTCAAGATGACCCCCTTCCTCAAGAAGCAGAAGCAGCGCCTGATCGAACTGCGCGACGCCTACCTGAACTCCATCGAAGGCGTGGCCAGCGAGACCATCCGCAATGAAAACGGCGACTCCTCCGCTTTCGGCATGCATCAGGCCGACGCCGGCAGTGACGCCTATGACCGCGACTTCGCCCTCAGCCTCCTCGGCAAGGAACAGGACGCCCTCTACGAGATCAACGAGGCGCTCAAGCGCATCGAAACCGGCACCTACGGCCTGTGCGAAGGCACTGGCGTCGATATTCCCGAAGAGCGCTTGGAGGCCATGCCCTTCGCCCGCTTCTCCGTCACCTATCAGGAAAAGCTGGAGCGCAGCCAGATGAGCGGCCGCTGGAGCCGCCCTGTGCACTCCCTCTTCGGCCTCGACAATGCCGACGACGCTTCCGACGACGACAAGGACGACGATGACGCCGCTCCGAGCTCTTCGAATAACAACTCAGGCGAATCGCTTGACTTCTCCAAAGAGTGACCTAGCCTCTGCGCCCCAAATTTATGCCGCGAGAAATCATCACCCTTGAATGCACCGAAGCGAAAGCCGCAGGTATGCCGCCCTCCCGCTACGTGACCACGCGCAATAAGAAAAGCGTCCGCACTCCGGGCCGTCTTGAGAAGGTGAAGTTTAATCACTTCATGAAGAAGCGCACCCTTCACCGCGAAACCCGCTAATTTTTACCCCAGACTGCCATGCAACCGAAGACCAAAGAACGCATGTCCAACTTCCGTCGCGCGAATCGCAAGATGCCGCGCCGCCGAGTGGACATCCCGGTGGAGAAGATTTCCTACACCAATCCTGAGCTGCTCGCCCGTTTCACCACGGAATCCGGCAAGCTCATCCCCCGCCGCATCACTGGTCTTCCAGCCTGGCTGCACCGCGTGGTCGTCCGTGAGATCAAGCGCTCCCGCGCTGTGAACCTCATGGCGTGATTTTCCAGGGTCTGCCCGTAAAGGGTCCCTTTTGATCTGCTTCCCACTGTTGCATTACGCGGCAGTGGGAAGTTTCATTTCCAGCCTCGTCCATGTCCGCCCTTACCGACACGCAAAACGAACGCGATGAACGCCGTCTGCCCATTGATCGCGTGGGCGTGCGCAGCCTGCGCTTTCCCCTGAGCATCCGCGACCGTGATGCCGCCGTGCAGCACACCGTCGCCACCGTCTCCCTGGCCGTCGACCTGCCGCACCAGTTCAAAGGCACGCATATGAGCCGCTTTGTCGAGGTGCTGCATGCCCACGGCAAGGAACTGACCGTCTCCAACATCGTCGCCATGCCGCGGGAGCTGATGAAAAAGCTCCATGCTGACAAGGCCCACGTGGAAATGCGCTTCCCGTATTTCCGGGCCAAAAAGGCCCCTGTCTCCGGCTCTGAGGGTCTGCTTGACTACGGTGTGATCTTTGAAGTGAACACGGACAAGGAGAAGACGGACTTCGTCCTCACCGTCGAAGTGCCCGTGACCACGCTCTGCCCCTGCTCCAAGGCCATCAGCGCCCGTGGTGCGCACAATCAGCGCGGCACCGTCACCCTTGCCATTCGTTTCAGCGAACCCGTCTGGATCGAAGACCTTCTTGAGCTTGTGGAACAAAGCGCCAGCAGCGAATTGTACAGTGTCCTCAAGCGTCCCGACGAAAAATTCGTCACCGAAGCCGCCTACGACAATCCAGTCTTCGTCGAAGACCTCGTGCGCAACATCGCGGTGAAAGCCAAGGCGCATCCGCGCATCACCTGGTTCCGCGTTGAGGCAGAGAATTACGAATCCATCCACAATCACAACGCCTGGGCGGTGATTGAAAGCCACACATCGCCATCATGAGTTACGTCACCGCCGTTCTGCCCACCGACCAGCCACCGCTGATGCACCAGGCGGTCGATGAGGCCGTCCGTCTGCTGCGTGAGGGCGAAATCGTCGCCCTGCCCACCGAAACCGTCTATGGCCTCGCGGCCAACGCGCTCGACGCGGAAGCCGTGGCGAAAATCTTCGAAGCCAAGGAACGCCCCACCTTTGACCCGCTCATCGTCCATCTTGCCAGCAAGGAGCAGATTGATCTCGTGGCCGATGTGCCGCCGGAGATCGCCCTGACGCTGAAGAAAATGGTCGAGCGCTTCTGGCCCGGCCCGCTCACGATTTTGCTGCCCAAGAAGCCGATCGTTCCCGATCTCGTGACCGCCGGGCTGCAGACCGTGGCTGTGCGTGTCAGCTCCAATTCGATTTTCCGCCGCGTCATCACCGATCTCGGCAAACCCATCGCAGCCCCCAGCGCGAATCGTTTCGGCTCCATCAGCCCGACGTCTGCCAGTGCGGTGCTTTCTGAGCTCGATGGCCGCATCCACCTCATCGTGGATGCTGGCGCCTGCATGTTCGGACTGGAGTCCACCATCATCAAGATCGAGCCCGGCAGCCCGAAGATGTTCATCACCATCGTGCGCCCGGGCCCCATCACGGCGGAAGATTTGAAACTCTATGGCAAGGTGCGCTACGCCTCCCGCACCGTCGTCGATGAAGCCACGGCCGCCCCCGGCCAGCTGGCCTCCCACTACGCGCCGAAGACCCCGCTGCGCCTGCTGGAACGCCCGTCTGATTTCATCCCCGAAGAAGGCAAGCGCTACGCCCTCATGAGCTACCGTGGCGAAGAAAAGGACGGCTACCTCAATCTCTGCGAATGGGAGGAAGTGATGATGCTCAGCCCCGGCAACGGCAAGCTCCCCGAAGCCGCCGTACGATTCTTCTACGTCCTGCGCGCCCTCGACAAGCTCGGAGTGGATGAAATCATTGCAGAACCGTTGCATGAACATGGCATGGGAATCGCCATGATGGACAAACTGCGGCGCGCGAGCGGCCGCTACTCCTCATGAGCGAAGAAAAAAAAGACTCCAACTCCCAGGCACGATCCACCGGGATCGTCTCCATTGCCATCCTCTGCAGCCGCATTCTCGGCCTCGTGCGGGATCAGATGCTGAACGGCTTCTTCGGCTCCGCCTTCACCGGCATTTTCACGGCTGCCTTCCGCACGCCGAACATGCTGCGGGATCTGTTTGCCGAAGGTGCGCTCTCCACGGCCTTCGTTACCACCTTCTCGAAGAAGATGAAGACCGAGGGCGACGAGGCCGCCTGGGTGCTCGGACGCAAGATGATCTCGCTCTCGATGTGGTTCATGAGCATCGTGGCCATCGCAGGCGTGCTGCTCTCGCCCATCATCTTCCGCATTCTGACGCCCGGTCTCAGTGAAGAGGCCAAGGTGCTCGGCATCTGGCTGGCGCAGATCATGTATCCTTTCATCGCGCTGGTGTCCGTCACGGCGCTGGTCATGGGTATGCTGAATTCGAAGAAGGTGTTCTTCATTCCGGCTGTCGCTTCGGCGTTCTTCAATCTCGGCTGCATCGTCGGTGGTGTCGCGCTGGCGTGGCTCATTGATCCGGGTTTCCGCCATGGGCATGTCAGCGAAAAAGGCCTCACTGGTTTCGCCATCGGCACTTTGATCGGCGGTGTGCTGCAGCTCGCTGTGCAGCTTCCGTCGCTATATCGCGTCGGGTTTCGTTTCCGCTTCGACTTCGGCTGCAAAGATCCTGCGGTTAAGGAAGTGCTGCATTTGATGTGGCCCTCGATGCTCGCCGCCAGTGGCACGCAGGTCGCGGTGCTGCTCAATTCCATTTTCGCCTCTTACACACCGGGCAAGGAGTCGGCGCTCGCCTGGCTGGCGAATGCCCAGCGCCTTCAGCAGCTCCCGCTGGGCCTCTTCGGGGTCGCCGTGGCCACCGTCACGCTGCCCATGCTCTCACGCCTAGCGACCGAAGGCATGACACCCGCGTTTCGCGCTGCATTGGCCAAAGGGCTGCGGCTGGTGCTCTTCCTCACGCTGCCCTGCGCCGTTGGCCTTACCCTGCTGTCACAGGAGATCATTTCCGTCATTTTCGAGCACGGCAAATTCAATGCTCAGGACGTGCAGAACACCGCCGCACCGCTGCAGGCCTACGCTTTTGGCCTGATCTTCTACGCCGCCATCAAGGTGCTGCAGCCCGCGTTTTACACCATCAACCGCCGCTTCATTCCCATGCTGGTCAGCATCGGCGTCATTGTGTTCACCGCGACGGTGAACTCCATCACCGTTTTCGTCTTCCATTGGGACCACACCGCGCTCGCCTGGGCCACGGCGGTCGGTCTCTCGCTCAATTTCCTCACGCTGTACCTCTGCATGCGCAAGTTTGCCTCCGGCCTTGAAACAGGCTCACTGGTGCAGTCGCTCATCAAGCTCCTCATCGGCATTGCCGCCATGTCCGCCGTCTGTTTCACGGCGAAGTACACGATCATGGCGGACTGGTCGCATCTGAACTTCCTGCTGCGCTGCGCCGGGCTCGGCGTCAGCATCAGCGTGGCAGCCGCCGCCTATTTCGCGGTCACCAAGAAGCTCCAGGTGGAGGAAGCCGGCGAATTTCTCTCGTTGCTAGGCCGCCGCTTTGGCAAGAAGTAACCGGCCATGCCGCTCCAACGCTTCTGGTTTCAGGTTGCCGCCTTCCTCGCCCTCGTCTGGGCCGGTGTGGGTGTGGTCATGTGGGTGACCGAGGACTCAGTCTTTTCGTCCGAGAAGACGCTGGCACTCATGGCGAACGCGCCGTGGCTGGCGGATGAAGATCTCGCTGACACGCCGCGCAAAGCGTACTTGGACAAGGTCATCAACTCCGTCCTCAAGCTCGACTTCAACCAGCGCAGCGAGATGCGTGAAGATGGCTTGGAAACCATGGACCTCTTTTTCAAATCGCTGACCGATGAAGAAAAAGGCCAGTACGTGAACCGAACCGTGGAGGAAAACTTCAAGGCCGTGATGAAGGGCTTGGAAAAACTGCCCGTCGAAGACCGCCGCCGCATTATCGGCGGCATCCAGCGCGAGATGAAAAAGAAGGCTTCGAAGAATCCTGAGATGCAGATGATGCTGGATCAGGACGCTGCCAGCTTTGAAAAATCCTTCACCAAGGACATGGGCCTCTTCTTCAAGGAAGCGCCGCTCTCCATGAAGCTGGAAATGGCTCCGATGCTCGAAGCCATGCAGGGCCGCATGCAGGGCACGCGGATTCGGTAAAGTTGCTCTGTTTCTGCGGAACAGGGGATCCCTTGTTGCACAGCAACAAGGCTACTTCTTCCACCCCATCGGCTGCGTCCAGGCCATCTCTTTCTGCCCTTCGAAAGATGGATTCGCATATGGCTTTGAAGAGGTGATCACGGCGCGGAAATACAGCTCCTTGCCGCTGGGTTTCCACACGACTTCCTCGCCTTCGATGGTCGCCAGCGTCTTGCCAATGTCGTCCGAGTATAGCAGGCGCGGCGGATGCAGATCATCGGCCACCGGGGGAGCCGGGCGGGTGGTCGGGTCGTAACCTTGCAGCGTGCCGCGAATCTGCGTGGTGTAGGTGACTCCGGGCTCCTTGTGAATACGGATGCGAAGCTCGCCGTCCTTGAAGCTCACATCGTCCAGCGTGACGCCGGAGGAGGCATAAAAGTCACCCGCTTTCATGGCTTTGACGATCTCAGCGGGATCCAGGCTCGTTGCGCGCACCATCACCCACCCACGTCCGGGTCCGTTTTCTTCACCGTGGTAGCGGTGCGAGTCATCCGTGCCCACGCCATACAGCGGCGGTGCTTTGAACTCGGCGATGCGCAGCGTGTTGGCCACGTCCCAGATCTTTTCATGGCCCATGCGGGACGCATCTCCCTGCACGTTGATGCCAGGGTGACCGTTGTAGATCTCCCAGAAGTTTTCTTCCAGCACCGCCGCCAGATCCTCGGCGGAGAGCGCCCACCTGAAGTTCGGATGATTGATGTGCGAGAGCATCGGCACGCCCAGGCGCTTGGACTGCTCGTTCACCATCTGCAAATTCGCGCGCATCACTTCCTGGATGCTGCTGAGGTCTTTGACCGGCTTGATCTCCTCCTTCAGATTCACCGCATTCAGATGAATCGGAATCTTGCCGAAGCCCGCGCTGATCTCTTCCGCCTGAACGAGCAAGAACTTCCCCGGCTCCTCAAACTTGGGCCGGTATTCCTGCAGCTTCTTCAGCCGTACTTCGGTTACTCCATCCTTTTCACGCGTCGTCACCCATTCATCGCCGAAGCGGGCGCGGTACTTTTCCATCGTCGTCTTGCCCAGGATGCGGCGGCGCTTTTCGATCGCGGGTTCACTCATCCACACCTCCTTCGCCTGCAGTACGTTGTGGTCGGAGATCGCCAGGAAGTCGTAGCCATGCTGCTTGTACCAGTCCGTGATCATCTCAGGAAAGTCATTCCCGTCGCTCCACAGCGAATGCGTGTGCGTGTTGCCCTTGAACCACTTGGTTTGCTGGGCGGAGGCGGTGTGGATCAGACCGAGGGCAAGAAGACTGAGAAAGGTTGGACGCATCACAAACGAACGCATCGAACTCGCTGCATCTCACTTGGAATCTCGCGGCGCCACGATGATGGCATTGCGCACGGCCCAGCCGGGTTTTTCAAACTGAACGGCCCCCGATTCGCTGCGACACCACAGGCCGGTAGAAGGACCTCCGTCGAGGTTCAGCGCACGGTTCACCTTCATTTCGGTGATGATGCCTGGAGTGATGAGGATATGAGCGAGCTCCAGCAGGCCGGTGCGTTTGGCGGTGCCGATGGCCCAGCGGCCTGCGGCATCCGTCATGATGAAGGTGCGGTTGTTGCGCGGTTCCGGCTCCTTGCCAGGTGACACCGGCCAGATTCGACCCTCACTGACCAGCCAGGGACTGCACTGAACGAATTCGCTGATGTCCGGTGCGTCTTGGAACTCATTGCTCCAGACGAGTGAGGCCTTGCCCTGCCTGACCATCAGCCCACCCACCCATTCTCCTGCAACGAACTTTTCGCTGCGAGTTCCTTCGGCGATTTCCATCCCTACCGGGCCAAAGTTTCCACTGACGTTGAAGTAACCCCCGTTGCAGACGGCCAGCGCTTTCCTGGCATGGCCTATTTCATCCAATGGTCAGGCCGTCCTGGGATCGCTATTGGCCACCACGTGCAGTTCGCACTGCTTCTCATCAAACATCACAATCCTGATCTCCGCCTTGGTCGGTCCGGCGATTTGTTTGACGACATAGAAAGTCCCTGGGCTCAAAGGCTCGGCTTTGGACGAGGAGACCAGCCGCCACTGCTGTGCCCGCGCACTGCAAGTCAGCAGGAACAGGCAGAGCAGCAGCTTCATGGCATCACTGCTCCACCCGGAAGATGTGCATCGACATCCCATTGGGATGCAGCGCCACGTAGTTGTCCGCGCCGCGCCACTCATAGGTTTGATTGTGCAGGAGGTCAGTGACCTTGTAGGGACGGCTGCCGTCGAGGCCGAGGGCTGCGAGATCGATATGCACCATGCCGATGGCGGGATGGTGGGCGTCGTGGCTGATGACGCAGAGGATGCGGTTGCTGAAGTCGGGCGTGACCTTGCTGTAGCAGAGCATCTCGCCGTGATCGGCGCCGTGGAAGCTGAGGTTGTCGTAGAGATGCAGCGCCGGATTGTCGCGACGGATCAGGTTCAGCGCGCGGATGAAGGCGGTGATGTTTCCCAGTTGGTTGTAGTCGCGCTGCTTCAGTTCGTACTTCTCGCTGTTGTCGTATTCCTCTTTGCCTGGATAAGGATCGTTCTCGCAGAGTTCGTAGCCGGAGTACATGCCCCAGCACGAAGACATCGTGGCGGCCAGCGCGGCGCGGATGCGGAACATCTGCGAATTGGCATTCTGCAGGTGGCCGGGCAGGATGTCGGGCGTGTTGGGCCAGAAATTCGCACGGTAGTACCAGCGCATGTCGCTGCGCGTGAGCTCGGTGGCGTATTCGGTGAGCGCTTTGGGATCTTCACGCCAGGTGAAGTAGGTGTAGCTCTGCGTGAAGCCCACCTTGCCCAGCACCTGCATCATCTTCGGTTTCGTGAAGGCTTCGGCGAGGAAGAGGACATCCGGGTCCTTGCGCTGAATGGTAGCGATGAGCTCCTCCCAGAACGCGACGGGCTTGGTATGCGGATTGTCCACGCGGAATATCTTAACGCCGCGATCCACCCAGAACTGCACCACATCGATCAGCTCCTTCCACAGGTTGCGCCAGTCGTCGCAATGGAAGTTCAGCGGATAGATGTCCTGATATTTCTTCGGCGGATTTTCCGCGTAGCGGATGCTGCCGTCCGGGCGCTGGTAGAACCATTCGGGATGATCTTTGACGTAAGGATGATCCGGCGAGCAGTTGAGCGCAAAGTCGAGGGCGATTTCCAGGCCCCGCTTCTTGGCCTCTTTGACCAGCCACACAAAATCCTTCTCCGTGCCGAGTGCTGGCTCGATGTTGTAATGTCCGCCCGCCGGGCCGCCGATGGCCCATGGGCTTCCGACGTCGTCAGGCCCCGCCGTGAGCGTGTTGTTTTTGCCTTTGCGCGCCGTGACGCCGATCGGGTGGATCGGCGGGAAGTAGATCACATCAAAGCCCATGTGTGCAGCATGGTCGAGACGGCCCAGGCAGTCGCGGAAGGAGGAATGCTTGTCACTGCGGCCTTCGGCACCACGAGGGAAAAATTCATACCAGGCGGAGTAGCGGGCGCGCTCGCGTTCTGCGGTGGCGCGCAGTGTGTCGGAGGTGGTGGACTGCGAGCGGTCCGGATACTGATCCATCAGGCTCTGCATTTCTTCAGAAAGGAGCACGTCCATGAGGTCCGCAGCCTTTACCGACGTGAGCAGATCCGCGCAATCTTCCAGCTGAGTCCCCGCAGTCGGCACCCCGGCGGCGCGTGCGCGCTTGGCGGCATCGCGCAGCAGTCGTGCCCCTTCCTGCGCTTCGATCGGCACATCCGGATCTTTGGCCTGCACCCGCACGGCAAAAGTCTTTTTCCAGGAACGGAAAGTGTCACCCCAGGCTTCCACCGCGTACTCCCAGCGCCCTGCTTTGGAAAAGCTGCACTGCCCATGCCAGCGGTCATTTTCAGTCGGCTTCATCGGCGCTTCAAACCAGCGGCGCGAGCCCGTCAGCCGCCAGCGCAGCACCGCGCTCATCACATCGTGGCCATCCTTGAAAATGTCACACCAGACATTGAGCGGCTCGTCGATCACCCGTTTGACCGGATGCCGTCCGCCATCCAGGCAGGGGTAGAAGTTCTCGATGACGACGGTGGGGGCGTGGGACATGGCGGGGGAGTTTGCGGTGGTTGGCCCTTGTTTACAGTCGTTGACGGCGGTTTTCAAAGACCTTCCGCTCTCTCGAGCATGTGGAGTTACATGGGCACGCGCCTGCCTTGGCAGGGGAAACCACTGCCAACAAACGTCAACTATCCTCAACAACCGCAAACTCAGGCCAAGAGGGGGCGCAGCATGTCGCAAATCTCCGGCACTCGCACAAACGGATCTTCCTTGGTCTCAAACTCCAGGGTGAACCAGCCCTGGTAGTTGGCGTCGCGCATGATCTGGATCACGCGTTTCACATCGCTGGGCTCGCTGACGCCTTTGCGGCTGATCTCCATTTTGAGCTGCACATTGACCGCATAGGGGGCGATCTTGGCGAGATCGGCATACGGGTCTTCGGTGTGGAAGTTGCCGCTGTCCAAGTTGATGCCCGCCCAGGGGCTCT
>NZ_JBIPNG010000560.1:0-3896 GCF_044373815.1 Prosthecobacter sp.
CCGCCGTGGCATGGCTATCATGGAGAAAGCACTCCCGATCACTATCACCGGAGCTGCTTTGATGGATCGCCGCGCGGAGCGGCCACGTGGATGGGACTGCAGCTCAATTCTGCGAGCGATTTCACCCAATCGACCAAGCTGCTTACGGAAGAGTTTCTGAGGTGTGGCGGCCGCCTTGCAGAATTTCAGCGCATCTTGGCGCGCACCGAGGCATACAGGCGCTCCGGCATCGACTACAACTCGAACTGGAGAGAGTGCTACCTGGCACCGGCACCGCAGATCCGCAGACTGCCTTCCGAAGTGATCTGGAAAACACTCACGGCTGAAGATGACAGCCAGCTACCGCAGGTGCCGGAACGTGAGCACCCGCTGCACATGCTGGGCCGTGGCACGCGCGAATACACAGATGAAAGCCGGACACCGCTCTCGCATGAACTCGTGCGCTTCATGATGAACGACCGCTTCGTCGCCCAGAAGGCTGCCAAGGCAGGGCCCGCAGAGGAAATGTTTCTGGAATTGCTGGGCCGTGAACCCACTGAACGCGAACGAACGGCCATCGTTCGCAATGGATCTTCCAACGAGGACGTGGCCTGGTCACTGCTGAACACCAACGAGTTCATGTTTCGCCCGTGAGTGACTTTGCTGGCAAAAGGCATTCAAAGAACCTCTAAGAAGATGACTTGTGAGCCGTTGCTGCCAGCATGAAACGCCAACTGCTCTTTTGCCTGCCGCTCTTGTTGGGCTCCTCATTGCTCGCCGACATTGTTCCCGAGACTGCGGCGGCTTACATCGATACCGCGCTGGAGCGTGAGTATGCGGCGGCACTGAGTCGGTACGACAAACGTCCACTCTCACTAGTTCTGCCCCCAGAGGCGGATGACGCCACCTTTCTGCGTCGGGCCTGCGTTGATCTGGCAGGAAGACTGCCCAGGCCCGAAGAGGTGAAAACCTTCCTCACGAGTGCATCCCCAAACAAACGCGCCGTGCTCACGGATGCCCTGGTGAAGGAACCCGCAGCCGCTGAAACCCGCTTTCGCATGCTGGCGGAAACGTTTCGTGTGAAAGACGATGAAGCCGTGATCGCCTGGCTGCGACAGGCCGCGCTGGATGACCGGCCCTACGATCAAATCATCACCTACATGGTCGGCGAGGGCCACATGAGCCGACGTGACAAAGGCAATGCGTACCGTACCGCCGTGGAAACCGCCTTTGCCGTGGTGGGGGAGGACATGCACTGCTCGCAGTGCCATGACAACGCTTACAACGATCATGTGCAGATGGAAGCCCTTCAGTTTGCGGCCTGTTTTACTGCCAATGATGAAGTCGACAACATCCGGCTGCCTTCGACTTACTGGTATCGCGATGGAAAACCGGGAGAGCGCGTAAAGCCGAAACTGCTGCGCTTGTCTCGAGAGGTCCCTCCTCCTGTCAAGCCAGGCAAAGACCAGCGCATTTTCGTTGCCCAATGGCTGACCAAGGAAAGCAGTCGTCGCTTTGCCTTCGTGGAGGCCCTGCGGGTCTGGAGCGGCCTCTTTGGCATGCCCGGACAAAATGTGGACCATACCGTCGGCGGCAGTGATCCGGCCCCAAGCTGGGAAGAGGTCCATGAGAATTCAGACATCCCTGTGACTTTCCGGAAATGCTACGGTGCCCAGCATCCCAACAGGATCGCGTGGATCGGTCTGGAGCCATCCTCACTGAAGGCACAAAATGTGGAGGTCGCGCTCGCGGAGGTCTTCCGTCACTGTGGCTACCGCATTGGCGTATTTCAGCGCATCCTGGCTCGCACCCGTGCCTACGGACGCATGGGTGTGGATCCTGATCGCAGCGGTTACATGGCTCCCGCGCCTCACATCCGCCGCCTGCCTGCTGAAGTGATCTGGGATACGATGTCAGCAGAAAAAAGCGCTCAACTGCCGCAGGTGCCGCCGCAGGAGCATCCCCTGCGCATGCTGGGCCGTGGCACACGAGAGTGGTCTGACGAAAGCATCACTCCGATCTCGCATGCACTCGCCCGCTTCATGATGAACAGCGCGGACGTGGAACTCGCGGTAGCACCCGGGCCGGCAGATCGTTCCACTGAGGACCTGTTCCTCTCGATCCTCGGGAGGTATCCCAATGGCCTCGAAAAAGCCATCGCCCAACAGCACCGGAATGAGGCGCCGCTGACTGCGGACGCGGACATCGCGTGGGCGCTGCTGAACACGAGGGAATTCATGTTCAGGCCGTGAGCGGAGCCCGTCAATCGCGCGAGCCGGGGGTGATCTTCATCTGCACTTCTTTGCCTTCGCGCTGGACGCTGATGGTTGTCTCCTTGCCGATCTTGAGATCTCCCATGACGTAGGTGTAGTCGTAGATGTTCGTGATGTCCTTGCCACCGAGTTTGATGATGATGTCACCGGCTTTGACGCCGGCTTTGGCGGCGGGGCCGATGGGGGAGACGCCGCTGAGTTTGACGCCTTTGATGTCGCCCTGGGCGTAGTCGGGGATGGTGCCGAGGTAGGCGCGGAGGCCGGTGCGAGCTCCCTGATTTTTTGGGGCCTCCATGGCGATGTAGTCGGGTGCTGGATCGGTGGTGGCGATGCCACGGGCGATGAGGCCCATGAGCTTGGCGATCTTGGCGGCGTTGACGTAGTCGATCTTGTCTGCGGTATCGCTGGGCATGTGGTAGTCGGCATGGGAGCCGGTGAAGGCGTTCAGGGAGGGGATGCCTTTCAGATAAAACGCAGTGCTGTCGGTGGGGAGGTGGGCGTCGTTCTGCGTGGTGATGGGCAGACCGATGGGTGCGTTGCGCTTTTCGATTTCCTTGGCCCAAATGGAGCTGCTGCCCAGTCCCTGCATAACGAGCGTCTTTTGGAAGCGGCCAATCATGTCCATGTTCAGGCAGGCGGCGAACATGCCGGTGAGTTTCGCGTTGGGATCGCCCTTGATCATCTTGGCGTAGACCTCGACGAAGTGATTGCTGCCGAGCAGGCCGAGTTCTTCACCGCTCCAAGCGGCGAAGATGATGTCGCGCTTGAGGGTGAGCTTGCCCTGCTTTTTCAAGTCGGCGAGCCACTGGGCAATTTCGAGAACGGCGGAGGTGCCGGAGGCGTTGTCGTCAGCACCATGATGGATCTTGTTCACTTCATCGCCCTTGGCACGCGAATTGGAGCCGCCGCTGCTGCCGAGGTGATCCACATGCGCGCAGACGATGAGTGGCGCGACGTGGGGATCGGGCTTGTCGCCGTAGGACAGCACGCCGAGAACGTTGCGGCCTTTTTTCTTCTCCTGCTGGATGACGATGTTTGCGGCGAGCGTGAGCCCTTTGCAATCGATGCCGCCCATGAGGTCGCCGTTGTCGAGCTTGTCTTGGAGTTCCTTGAGGTTCTTGCCGGCGCTGGCGAGGAGCTTGTCGCCCACGGCATCGGTGATGCTGATGGCGGCGATGCCGCTGGTGGCGAGGGAGGCGTCAAACGTGAGCGGTGAGAGCTGCTGTACCACTTTGGAATTGGGGCCGCTGACGACGATGAGACCGCGTGCGCCTTTCTGGCGAGCGGTGAGCGCCTTGTAGCGCAGGCTGGCGTAGCGGCTGAGATCGTTGCGGCGCTCCTGCGTGATGCCTTCAGGCAGGTAGCGGAAGACGAGGACCCATTTGTCCTTCACGTCCAGGTGGGCGTAGCTGCTGTAGGTTTCGATCTTCTTGCCGTCGGTGCCAGTGGCCTCGTCTGGGGTTTCGATGCCGTAACCGGCGAACACGATGCCTGCGGCTTTGACTTCGCCGTTCTGAGAGAAGGAGAGAGGTTTCCAGTCCACATCGACCTTCCATTCGCTGCCCTTGAGCTTCAGTTCGTTGCCCTCACCGAGGGCGACGCCGGCGGTGAAGTCGAAGTTGTCGAAGTAGGTGTCGTCATCGC
>NZ_JBIPNG010000209.1:0-10794 GCF_044373815.1 Prosthecobacter sp.
TTCCTCCAGGCCGAGCCCCCTGACTGGGAAAAAAACTGCAATCTCTACTCCTGGCATGGTTACGGCAATGCGCTCTTCCTCAACGGTGGGGCCGAGTGGACGACTTTCGCTACCCAGGTCATGCCGCAAATCCTCGCTGCTCAGCAGCCGGACGGCTCCTTCAAACGCGGTCGCCCCAACTGGCCTGCCGCCGATGCCGCTGATGCGACATATCGTCAGGCGCTCTGCACCTTGATTCTCGAAACCTTCTACCGCTGAGCCCGTGGCACAATTCAGGCCAGGACAAACATCGTCTCCGCCACCCGCTCTCCATTCACCTGCAACTCCACTCGGTGCCTGCCTGAGTAATGTTTCCGCGTGGTGAAATCGCGCACGACCTGCGATTTGACGAGTTCGATTTCAGCATGCGCCGGCAGGTCGATCTCGGTCCACTTGAAAACCTTCTCCGCGCTCCCTCCGCTCGCCTTCACATAATGCACCACGTAGTCGATCGCGAGTCGCTGCGAACGGCTTGACGTCGAAGTGAGCGCCGCAGTCAACGTGAGACGCTGCCCAAGTTCCAGGCGCGAAGGAGAAGCTGCCAGCTTCGCCGCGACCTCCGCCTTTTTGCCAAAGCCAAAGAGCTTCAGCGCACGCGGATGCCCGCGCTTGATCAGCGTGCGGCAGGCATGCTTCGCGATCCACTTCAAGTGCTCGCGTTCGAGATCCCACACTTCGAGCCGCTGCAAAACATAGTCGTGATGATCCTTCGTGATGTCATTCAGATGATTGGCCACGGATCGTCGCACAAACAGCGAGTCATCATCCTTGAGCGCTTCCAGAATCTTCGCCGTAGGCTCCGGGTCTCGCACCAGCGCCTGCAAACGCATGCCCCAGGGCAGACGTGGCCGTGATCCCTCGCTGGCCAGGCGGCGCACCTTCTCATCAGGGTCGGCAGTCCATGCGTGCATCATTTGCAAAGCACGTTTTTGATCCGCCAGAATGAACGGTCGCACCGCAAACTCCGCCGAGCCAAAGACCGTGAAAAACCGCAGCGCCTCCATCGAGAAATCGAAGTCATCAAGGCCGTACGTCGCCACGAAATCCCCGAGAAAGATCGTCACGAATTCATGCCCGATGCGCGGCGCGAGCTTCTGCAGCGCCCGGACCTTTTGTTGATACGTTCCTGGCAGCGCCGCATCCACGGCCACCGCGCACTGATGCACGCGCTGCATCAGGCTGCGGGCTTCAAGTCCATCGAGCACGGACTTCATGAAATCATCAGCACGAAACTTTGGCGCGATGCTGGCGAGTTCCTTGGCGATGGCCCGATAGCGGGCGGCATCAAACCATTCTTTAAGCTGTGGCGGAGGGGAAGGTTCAGGAGGCATGATCAGCAAGGTTTCACGGCAGGCGCTTGATGCGGATGTCTTTGAAGTAGAAAACACTTCCCGGATCATGCGCCTGCAGGGCGATGCCGCCGCCCTGCGGATCAAACAACCGTCCGGCACGTTCCGGCGGGCGCTTGACGTTATCCGGCTCGGTGTAGTCCACCACCGGCTTGTCATTGAGATGAATCATGATGCGCTTGCCGCTCACCGTGATGCGAATCCGAAACCACTGGCTTTCATCCACCGGCGATTGCGCGAGATCCACCACCGCATACAGGCTGCCGGTCTTGCGCTTCTCCTTGGCGGTGCTGTTGAGCTGAATTTCGTAACCCTTCGCCAGATGCAGCGCGCTGTCGCGCGTGGTCATGTCCGTATGAATAAAGATGCCCGAGTTGGAATTCGGCTCGCTGCGGCAGGTTGCTTCAAGCACGAAATTCTTGAAGCGCATGAAGCCGGTTTTCATGTCGCCCGCATAAAACAAGTGGGCGCTGGGCTTGGTGGCATGCGCCCGGATGGCTCCATCCACCACGGAGAAAGATTCCGCCATCACATTGGCCCGCCAGCCGCTCAGGTCCCGGCCATTGAACAAGGTTTGCCACTCCTCTGCGGCAAACAGGCAGGGGGCCGTCAGCAGCAGGGCAAGCAGGGAGATTCGGCGGCGCATGTGGGTCAGATTGGTTGGTTGCACGTTGGCGGCTTCTCGCCCAAATCGCAAGGATGCCTGCAACTTCCCGCCGCCTCCACGCCTTCACCGAATCCGTCATTCGCGCCATGACGCGCCTTTCCAATCAGCACGGCGCGATCAATCTTTCTCAGGGCTTTCCCGACTTCAATCCGCCGGAGGAACTCCTCACCGCATTGGAGCGCGCCACCCGTGGCCCCTTCCATCAATACGCCGTGACCTGGGGCGCGCCGCGTTTCCGCCAGGCCCTCGCCAAAAAGATCACCCATTTCTCCGGCACCCCCGTCGATCCGGACCAAAACCTCGTCGTCACCTGCGGCAGCACAGAGGCCATGATGTGTGCCATGATGACCTGCTGCGAACCGGGGGACAAAGTCATCGTCTTCTCACCCTTCTACGAAAACTACGCCGCAGACGCCATCCTCTCCGGTGCCGAGCCCATCTACGTCCCGCTGCGCCCGCCGCAGTTCGGTTTTGACCCCGATGAACTCGCCCGCGCCTTTGCACAGGGGGCCAAAGCTATCATCGTCTGCAATCCCTCCAACCCCACCGGCAAGGTCTTCACCCGTGCCGAGCTTCAGATGATCCTCGATCTCGCCGAAAAACACGACGCCTTCGTCATCACCGATGAGCCCTACGAGCACATCGTCTATGCACCGCATGAGCACGTGTACATGCACTCGCTTCCCGGTGCAGCAGAGCGCGTCATCGTCTGCAACTCACTCTCCAAAACCTACTCCATCACCGGCTGGCGTCTCGGCTACGTGCAGGCCGCCCCGCACATCATCGCGCAGGCGCGCAAGGTGCATGACTTCCTCACCGTCGGTGCCGCCGCACCCTTGCAGGAAGCCGCCGTCGCCGGACTCGAACTACCCGACAGCTACTACCACGGCCTGCGCGATCTCTACACCGAGAAGCGCGACATCTTCCTCAATCACCTCCGCGCCACCGGCCTCCCATTCACCGAGCCCCACGGCGCTTACTACGTCCTCATGGACATCTCATCCCTCGGCTTCCCCACCGACACCGAAGCCGCCGAATGGTTCGTGCGTGAAGTCGGCGTCGCCGGCGTCCCCGGCTCCAGCTTCTTCCGCGAACCCGAACACCGCTTCATCCGCTTCCACTACGCCAAGCAGGTGGAGACGTTGAATGCGGCAGGAGAAAAACTGCTGCGCGTGAAGCAGGGGCGGTGAGGGGACCTTCAACAGGTCAAAGATTCGCCGCATACGCCTGCAACTCACGATACTCCACGAGTATCCTCTTCACCGCCGCCACCGTCGCTTTCACCTGCGCGTCCATCGGTGCCAGCGCAGGCGTCTCAAACACGATCTCCAGCGCATGCGGCCTCTGCTCCGGCGGCGCGCTGAGGATGCCGAGGTAACCTTCCTTGATGATGCCGCGCGCGGCGAGGAAACCGTCGATGATGTGCTGCTCGTTGCGCGGCAAAAACTCACTCGCCGCCTGCAGCGCAGGTTCCAGCAGATGCTCACTCAGCAGCGCACCGCTGACAAATCCATAGCAGCCGTCAGACGTGTCATCGGAGTGCAGCGAGATGATCCCGTCATAGTGCTCACGCCGCAGCACGGCTTCCAGATAGACGACCTCAGGCTCAGTGGAGCCAAACCAAAACTCACGGTTCAGATCCAGCCCGCTATGGCTGTGTCGTGTGCCCAACGTTCGCCCCGTAGGATTGCAGATCGGAAAAAAATGCAGCTCATAGTCATGCAGTTCCTCCGGCCTCTCGGCAGCCCAGGTGATGAGCTCATGCGTGGCCAACGTGCCCGCCTCTTCATCCCCATGAATCCCGGCAAAGATGCCGATCTTGATGCCATGGCCCGTTTTCACGGGCTTGCTGACACTCTTCGGGATGAAGCTGCCTGGTTCTGGGGAATCCGTTTCAATCATCAAGTCTTCAGGGATGCGGCCACGCCGAGTGGCTGCCCGTGGTCTGCATTTGGAAAAGAAGAGGCATGCTTTCAAGTGCTGTCTTTGACATCGATTCCTCAGCAATCGGGTGAAGCCATAGGACCTTTGATAGAGTGGGCGTTAAAAAAATTGCAAACCCCGCCTCGGGCTGCGTTTCTACCTTCCAGTTTTTACCCATCCATGAGACTCCTCTCACTTACCATCCTCCTCGCTGCGCTGGCATGCACTGCCCGCGCTGAACTCAAACTCCCCGCCATCATTGGCGACAACATGGTGCTGCAGCAAAAGCAGACCAATCCGCTCTGGGGCTGGGATGCTCCCGGCACCGAAGTGACGGTGAAATTTGGAGACCAAACCAAGACCGCCAAGGCCGGTGCCGATGGCAAATGGACCGTGAAACTCGATCCAGTGCCTGCAAACGCGAAACCCGCGACGATTTCGATCAAAGGCACCTCCACCAAGGAACTCAAAAACGTGCTCGTCGGCGAGGTGTGGATCTGCTCCGGCCAGTCAAACATGCAGTGGAATGTCGGTTCCAGCTGGGACGCCGATCTGGAGATCGCCACCGCGAAGTACCCGAACATCCGCCTCATCACAGTGCCAAACGTGGGCACTCAGGAGCCCCAGAAGGATTTCAAAGGCGAGTGGAAAGAATGCTCGCCAGCAACGGTGGGCGGCTTCAGCGCCGTCGGCTTCTTCTATGGCCGCGTCCTGCACAACATGCTCGACGTGCCGGTGGGTCTGATCAACAACGCCTGGGGCGGCAGCGCTGCCGAGGCCTGGGTGAATCGCGGCGAACTCGAAAAAGACCCGCGCTTCAAGCTGCTGATGGAAAACACGAAGAAAAACGAGGCCTTCCTCACTTCCCCCGCAGCCAAGACCAAGTATGACGCCGATCTCGCCAACTGGCAGAAGCAGGCGGATGAAGCCAAGAAAGCCGGAAAACCCTTCACCGCCCGCGCTCCTGCCCCACCTGCCGCCTGGCTCAACGGCAACGCCCGCCCTGCCAACATCTACAACGGCGCATTACTCCCCACCATCGGCTATGGCATCAAAGGAGCCATCTGGTATCAGGGAGAAAGCAATGCCGGACGTGCCTATGAGTACGCCAGCCTCTTCCCCTTCATGATCCAGAACTGGCGCAATGAGTGGAAGCAGGGAGATTTCCCCTTCTACTGGGTCCAGCTGGCTGACTTCATGGCCGAAAAAACCGACGCCGGGCAGGCCACCGCCAGCTCCTGGGCCGAACTGCGCGAGAGCCAGACGACAACCCAGAACGCCATCAAAAACGGCGGTCAGGCCGTCATCATCGACCTCGGTGAAGCCAATGACATTCACCCGAAGAACAAGCGTGACGTGGCCGAGCGCCTCGCCCGCCTGGCTTTGGTCAAGGACTACGGCATGAAGCTGCCCTATCGCAGCCCCGAGTTCAAAGCCGCCGAGTTCGCGGGAGACAAAGTCATCGTCACTCTCGACACCTTCGGCAGCAGCCTGCGCACGGTGGATGTCACAGAAGTGAAGGGCTTTGTGGTTTGCGGTGAAGACAAAAAATGGGCCTGGGCCGAGGCTAAAATCACCGGCAAGGACAAGCTCGAAGTCAGCGCCAAGGGCGTCGCCAAACCCGTGGCTGTCCGCTACGCCTGGTCGGACAATCCTGTCTGCAACCTCTTCAGCATCGACGGCCTGCCAGTGACACCCTTCCGCAGCGACGACTTCGAAATGCTCACCAAGCCGAAGCAGTAACAGGTGGCTTGGCCCAGCGCGAGGTAGGGCGGCTTGTCCTCAAGCCGCCGCCGAACGTCTCAACGCGCGCTTTCCAGAAATCAGTTTCGGACAACGCTATCACATGATTCACGGAGTCCCCCGGCCTCACCAGCCGGGGGATTCTTATTTTCGGGTCACGGCTGACCACGCGGCACGAAACGGCCAGGAGATCACAGAAAAGACAGCCCCGACCAGACCGGCAATCAATCGCGCTGGCAGCTGCAGCAGGCGGAGCGCCGGGCGCAGCACGCCTTTGACCGCCGCGTTTTTCTCATAGGACAGGTGCACAAGGATGATGCCGATGATGCCGGCGAATTTAACCGCCTTGGCGATGTGGTAATGCCCTCCTGCCTCGCTGATGAGGCTGACACCACCGATTTCGACGACCTGTTTGACACTCTGATCCCAAAAGAGTTCCAGCCCCAGCAGCAGACCCACAAAGCCTACGAGCAGAAACGCCGTGTGCTCCAGCCAGGGCTGCCGCGCCAGCAGCTTGATGCAGTAACCCGCCACCAGCCGCAGCGTGATGATGCCGAGTGTCACGCCCACATAAACCAGCACCTTGCTGTCACGTGCGAAGGCCACGGCGGCCACGACGTTGTCAAAGCTCAGGCTCAGGTCGAGAAACGCGATCATCGCAATTGTTTTCGGAAAGCTGTGCTGGGCTGCCTTCACCGTCCCTTCCTCCTCACCTTCCTCCTGCTCCGCAAAATGGGCGCACATCAGCCAGACGAGGTAGAGCGAACCCACCAGCATCAGCCAGTGGTTGTCCATGATGATGCTGGCGGTGAGCAGCGCCACGATGCGAAAGCCGTAGGCCCCGATGTAGCCGATGTTCATCGCCATCTTGCGCTGCTTTTCATCCAGATGGGATGCCATCGCGGCAATCGCCAGCGCGTTGTCCACGGAGAGCAGCCCCTCAATGAGGATCAGGGCGAGCACGACGGGCGCACCGTCTTTGATTGTGGTCCAGACGTCAGTGGCGGCGAGAAATTCGAATATCATCAGCTCGCAAGATGGAGGACGCATCCCGGCTTTCCAGTACCAATTGGAGGCAAACAAAAAACACCCCGTTTCGGAATGCGAAACGGGGTGTCAGCAGGGGAGACCTGAAAAAATCAGTTATGAGTAGGAAGACTCCACCCGGTGCGCCACGTCCCGGTAGCCGTAGTCGGCGTTGTAGATTTCCTTCAGCGCGTCCAGGCTTGCCGCCTTGTCGCCCATTTTTTCCAGCACGTTGGCCAGCTCATAGAGCACTTCTTTCTTGGTGGCGTCCATGACGAGAAGCTCTTTGGAGGCCTCCAGCAGCGAGGTTTTGGCCAGATCGTTCATGTTTTTGCGCTCAAAGCAGCGTCCAAGCATGAGGATCGCCTTGATGCGCATGTTGGGGTTCGACTTCGCCTGCTGCAGCTCGGGCAGCGCCTCGCCGTACATGCCTGCGTTGAAGTAGGCCTGGCCCAGTTCGTAGCGCAGTCCCTTGTCGGTCGGGTTGCGGTCCACGCGGGTCTTGGCCTCGCTGATGACCACACTCGCACGCTGGCGGCGGATTTCGGCCAGCTGCGCGCGTTTGTCATCAATGTCGGGCGCATCCGGATCGGTTTCGATCTCGCGCTCATAATCCGCGATCTTCAGATCCTGCACCTTGTCGCGCAGGATTTCCACCTTGCGCTGCAGGGCCACGTCACCGGCGTTCAGAGTGAGGGCGTAATCGTAGAACATCAGCGCAGTATCGAGCTGGCCGAGGCGCTCGTACAGATCCGACATGCGCTTGACGATGACGATGTTCCCCTGGTCGGCGTTGTACTGTTCGATGGTTTCCGCAAGGAACTGCTCCATCTGCTCCTGCGTCATGCCCTGGCGGCTGAGCATTTCCAGCTTCGCGGCCTCGCCGGAATCCTTCATCGCATCCTTGAAGTTGGCGGAGCCCCAGCCCTGATTTTTGATGGAGCCAGATGCAGCAGCGTTCTTTTCCCCCTGCGTGGCTTCCATGTCACGCGGGTTGACCTTCAAGATCGCATTGTAGGTGGCAGCGGCTTTTTCTGGCAGACCCACCGCCATGTAGTGCTGCGCCAGCTTGTGCATGTTCTTGGTGTTCTCAGGATGCCCGCCGCGGATGGTCTCCAGGGCAAACGACGCCAGCTCCGGGAACTGCAGCTTCATCGCCAGATCAAAGAGCTGCTCATTCGCGTTGAGATTGAAAGGGTCCTTGCGGAACACGTTTTCCTCCATGTCGGCGATGGTCTCCGCCGGATCTTTTTTGGAGCTGGGCTTTAAGCCACTCAGGCCGAAGCTGAACTTTTTGCCACTGCCGACGACTTCGCCTTCAGCGCTGCGCAGCAGCTTGCGGCCATCCAGAAATCCGACGTTGGCCGTCACGATGGGCAGCACCTGGTCGATCACATAGTCCCAGTTTTTCCGCTCGGCGGAGATGAGGGCTTTCTTCCAAAGGGCTTGATACTTGGGGTCGAGTTCTGCTTCCTGAACGATCATAATGCTTGGGGTTCTTGACGTGTTTGAATGTAAGTGGGCGGCGGTTATTTCTTCCCGCCACCAAACCATGCGGCGATGCCACGCAGCTCCGCTCCCGTTCCTTCCGTCAGGCCCTTCATGCTGAATCCGTGCTCAAAGAGCACCATCCAGACAAAAGTGGCGACGAGGAAAGCGAGGGTCCAGAGGACTTTGGAGAGAATGCGCATGCCAGAATTTTGATTACTCTATGAAGAAAAGGGGGGAATCGTCCAGCACGGAGTTGCGCAGATGAAAAATGGCAGGCGGCTTCATTCCTTCTCAAACAGCAGCCGCAGACTGTTTAAACACACCACCACCGTGCTGCCTTCATGCGTCAAAACACCCAGCGTGAGGGGCACGATGCCGAACAAGGACGCCACCGCCATCACGATCACACTGCCCAGGGAAATGATCAGGTTCTGCTGAATGATGCGCCGCGCTCGCTGGCTGATGCGCCGTGCAGAGAGCAGTTTTTCGATCTTGTCCTGCATCAGCACCACGTCGCTCTGCTCCAGCGCGGCGTCACTGCCTCGTGCACCCATGGCCACGGACACGTAGGCGGCTGCCAGGCTCGGCGCGTCGTTCACGCCATCCCCGATCATCGCCACCTTGTGGCCGGCCAGCGTCAGTTCGCGGATCGCCGCCACCTTGTCCTCCGGGTGCAATCCGGCGCGCACTTCGGCGATGCCGAGTTTCTCCCCCACCTCGATCGCCGCCGCTCGGCGGTCTCCGGTCAGCATGATCGTGCGCACGCCTTCGGCGGCCAGTTTTTCCAGCACGGCCCGGCTCCCGGCCCGGATCTCATCCTTCAGCAGCACCCGTCCCACGATCTGTTCATGCACCACCCAGACCTCGCTGAAGCCCAGCGGTGCGTCCGGCACCCCGGCCAGCACCGCCCCCAAGGCGCTGTCTTTGACAAGCTCACGCCGTCCCACGTAGCTCAGCCCTGCGGCGGTACGCCCACGCAGTCCCTGGCCGGTGATCGACTGAAATTCGGCCAGTTTTTCCACCACGATGCCCTGCGCCTTGGCATATTGCGTGACTGCACGCGCGATAGGATGGTTCGAATTCGCCTCCAGGCTCGCGGCGATCCGCAGCACGTCCTCCTCCCGGCCGGCAGGGAAGCTTTCGATCTTCGTCACCTTCAGTTCGCCTTCCGTCAGCGTCCCCGTCTTGTCCATGGCGATGACATCCACCTCGGCCAGCTTTTCAATCGCAGCACCGCCACGGAACAGCACGCCGCGCCGCGCACCCCAGGCGATCGCCGCCAGGATGGCCGAAGGAATCGAAAGCACCAGCGCGCAGGGGCTCATCACCACCAGCAGCGTCATGGCGCGGTAAAACGACGACTTTGATCCCGCCATGTTTTCGAAAGGAGGAATGCCAAAGCCCAGCCACCACACGAAAAACATCAGCGCCACGATCCCGAGCGTGAGCAGCGTGTAACGCGTGCCAAAGCGGTCCGTGAACCGCTGGCTCGGCGCGCGTAGATGCTGCGCGGTCTGGATCATCGTGATGATTTTTGCCAGAGCGCTTTGCGTCGCCAGCCGGTCCACACGCACCTGCACCATCCCCCATTGGTTCAAAGTGCCCCCGTAGATGGATGCGCCCTTCTCCTTGGCGATCGGCAGCGCCTCACCGGTCAGCGTCGATTCATCCGCCGCCGTCGATCCCTCAATGACCGTGCCATCCACGGCGAAGAGCTCGTCCGGCTTCACCACGATCACATCGCCCACCTGCAGCGTCTGCACGCCACGGTCAGCCGTCGTCCCATCGGGTTGCAGCACATGCGCAAATTTGGGGGCCGCCTTCGTCAGCGCATTGATCTCCCGGTGCGTGCGGAACATCACAAAATGCTCCAGCGCACCCGAGGTCGAAAACAGGAACAGCAGCAGTGCCCCCTCCTCCCACGCGCCAATCGACACCGCACCGGTGGCCACGGCCAGCATCAGGAAATGCACATCGAGCCGCCGCTCGCGCAGGTTTTCCCAGGTGTCCTTCGCCGCGTCCCATCCGCCGGAAATCAGCGAGATGGCGAACAAGCTTTTTGGCAGCCAGGACGGTGCGGAAAAGAAACGCTCGGTGATGTAGCCCGCCACCAGCGTCACGGCACACAGCCCCGCCTGCAGCGCCAGCATGCGCCACTCGTCGTCGCTCTCCTTCTCCATCTCATCCGGTTCCGGCCACGCAAAGTCGCGCCATTTCCAGAACTTCGGCGCCGTCGGGCAGGAGGGTTTTTCGAGTACAAAAGCCCCGTCCGCCTTCTGCTGCACATCCAGCATGCCGCTGCTCGGCGGCACCTGGCCGTTTTGCTTCAGCCACCGCGCGTCCACCGCCCGCAGCACCTCGGAGAGCTTCGCCTGCAGCAGTTCGCCGTCCACCTGTCCCAGGGTCGCCATTTCCACCCGCTTTGAATCCGGATTCAATCGGATCGACTCAATCGCAGGCTCCTCCATCAGGAAATCCGCCAGCGCAGCCATCCAGGTGGATGAGTCGGGAACTGCTGGAGTGGAATTAGGCATGCGTGTGAAGGTGAATCACTAC
>NZ_JBIPNG010000561.1:0-3889 GCF_044373815.1 Prosthecobacter sp.
TCGCGGGGTGCGTGATGCCGCCAGCTTGAAAAAGCTCATCCGCAGCGCATTCAGCCGCCGCTTCACCTTTGGGATGGTGTCACGCTACTCCTCCCACAATTTTCTCCTTCGCCAGTGGCTTCAGGCAGGTGGCATTGATGTCGAAAAGGACGTGCGCATCGTTGCGCTGCCGCCCACGCAGATGGCTTCCAGTCTGGCGGCAGGTCTCATTGATGGTTACTGCGTCGGTGAACCTTGGAACTCTTACGCTGTGGATCAAGGCATCGGCTGGATCGCTGCCACCAGCGAACAACTGGCCCCGGGGCACCCTGAAAAAGTCCTGCTCACCACCGAGCGATTTGTAAGTGCTCATGCTGGTGAGTCGCAGGCGATCATCAACGCTTTGAAAGAGGCCTGTGAGTTCTGTGATGCCATGGAAAACCGCCCTGAAGTCGTGCGTGTCCTTGCCGAGAGCGGCTACTTCACCGGCAGTGAAAAGATCCTGAAACGATCTTTGGTTGGTCCGCTTGATCTCGGCTTCGACAAATCCGTCGCGGTCACGGATTTCCACATCTTTCACCGTCGAGACGCCAATGCCCCCCTGAGTGAGCGCGGTCGCTGGCTGCTCGATCAGTTCATCGCCCACGGTCTGCTGACCAGCAGTCAATACACCGATGCCGCCACCGCATTGCACGAAGCGTGGACTGCCGAACTCCAATTTCCCAAAGCTAAAGCCGCCGCCCGCCCCCTCGCCAAATCCAACAAACGCTCCAAACTCGTTCAAGCATGAATCCCACCTCTCCACTCACACGTCGTTCCATTCTGCGCAGCAGCGCCACTGCCGGTCTCGGCGCTCTGTTCTCCGGTCTGCCCCAGGGCTGGATCGGCTCCGCCTATGCCGATGATTCTCCCGAGTCACCCGACATGAAGTTTGGCATGATCGCCCTCACCGATTGTTCCAGCATCGTCGTGGCGCATGAAAAAGGTCTGTTCAAAAAATACGGCATCAATTCCACCGTCAGCAAAGGCGCCAGCTGGGCGGCGATCCGTGATTCACTGAACAATGGCGACATCCAGGCCACCCACATGCTGCTCGGGATGCCGATCGCCAGTACGATGGGCCTCGGCGGCGCGCCAAAGAAGGCGATGATCGTGCCGTGGATCCTCAACCGCAATGGTCAGGCCATCACGCTTGCCAACACCTTCAAAGGTAAGGTCGTCGACGATCCAAAGGCGCTGAAGCCCTTCGTGGATGAGGCCAAGGCCAAAGGGAATCCGCTGACTTTCGCCATGACGTTCCCACCGGGAACGCATGCGATGTGGATGCGCTACTACCTTGCCGCCGGCGGCATCAATCCCGGCGATGCCGCAGGCGCTGGTGCAGATGTGTCTCTCATCACGGTGCCGCCGCCACAGATGGTGGCGAACATGAAGGTCGGCAAGATGGATGGCTTCTGTGTGGGTGAGCCATGGAACGCGAAGACCATCGCCGAGGACATTGGCTACACCTCCATCGCCACGCAGGGCATCTGGAAAGACCACCCCGAAAAAGTCTGCGCCTTTAGTGAGGAATTTGCCGCGAAGAATCCAAAGACCGTCAAAGCAGTGCTCAAGGCTCTCCATGAGGCCAGTGTCTGGCTCGACAAGATGGAGAACCGCGAGGAGCAGGCCAGCATCGTCAGCGCCGCTACCTACATCAACTGTCCGCCCGAGGCCATCCTGGGGCGCCTGCAAGGCAAGTATAACATGGGTGACGGCCGCAAGTTCAAGGACCCGAACTACATGATCTTCAGTGATCGTAACTGCAACTACCCGCAGGCCAAGTATGCAAAGTGGTGGCTCACTCAGCTCCGCCGCTGGGGCTTCGTGGATGGCGCGCCCGATTACGAAGGCGTCGCCAAACAGGTTATGCGCTCGGACATTTACGAAGAGGCCATGAAGGAAATTGGTTTCGTTCACGGGGGTGTCGATGAAAAGCCCGAAACGCTTTTCGACGGTGTCACCTTTGATCCGAACACCGACCTCGAAGCCTATGCCGCGTCCTTCGCGGTGAAGACGCTCAAAGCTTAACCCCAGACCGCATAGCCGCATTATGCACCTGATCCAACGCTACAAACTCGACTCCATCATCCTGCCGCTCGGCGCGATCTTGGTCTGCTGTCTTCTTTGGTATGTCATTGCTGGAAAGTCCGTCATCACTGAAAAGATCGATGACTTTGGTGACAAGATCAAAGTCACGAAACGTGCAGGCCTTTCCGCCGATCTCCCGACTCCGGTCGAGACATGGACGGCAAGCAAGCTCTACATCACAGAGCCTTTTGCCAAGCGTGGAGAGTTGGATCAGGGCATCTTGCGGTTCACCTGGATGTCGCTGGTGCTGGTGGTGCAGGGCTACTTCATCGCGCTCATTATTGGGACGCCGATTGGTTTCTGCCTCGGTCTTTCGAAGAAGTTTGCCACAGCCTTTGATCCTATTATTCAGGTGCTGCGTCCGGTTTCACCACTCGCGTGGCTGCCACTGGGCATGATTCTCTTCAGTGGTGTCAAAATCGTGAATGGAGATGGTCGCACAACCTTTGGTGCTTCGGATGCCGCCGCTCTCTTCACCATCGCCATCTGCGCCATGTGGCCCACGGTCATGAACACCGCCGTCGGTGTGCGCGCCGTGCCGCAGGATTACCTGAATGTGGCCAAGGTGCTCAAGCTCTCCAGATCGAAGACACTCTGGAAGGTGCTCGTGCCAGCGACACTGCCTTACATGTTCACCGGCTTTCGCCTCAGCCTCGGCATTGCTTGGCTGGTGATCGTGGCGGTGGAAATGCTGACAGGCAGACCCGGTGTGGGTGGCTTCCTCTGGCAGCAATACAACGCCAACAGCTACGCCCATATCATCCTCTGCATCCTCACCATTGGCGTCGTCGGCTACGTGCTCGACCGCCTGATGAGTGTCGTCGAATCGCGGTTCAAGACCGCCTAACCATCAACTCTGATCCAGATATGCCGCTTATCGAAATCAAAGGTGCCTCCAAAGGCTTTGGGCTTCCGGGCAGCCGCACGGAAGTTCTCAAGAATATCAATCTCTCCGTCGAGGAAGGGGAGTTCGTCGTCATCGTTGGGTATTCGGGGTCGGGTAAATCGACGTTGATCAATCTGCTTTCCGGACTGGTCAAGCCTGATACTGGAACGGCCCTCATCGAGGGGAAGGTGATCACAGAGCCGGGTCCAGATCGTGGCCTGGTTTTCCAAAATTACTCGCTGCTGCCCTGGCTCACAGTGGAGGAGAACATTGCGCTTGCTGTCGATGAGGTCTTCAAGGAATGGACTCCAGAGCAGCGTAAAGAACACATCGCGAAACACATCGCTATGGTGAAGCTCAGCCATGCGGCGCACAAGCTGCCCAAGGAACTCTCCGGCGGCATGCGCCAGCGCGTTTCGGTGGCACGCACGCTGGCCATGAACCCCAAAGTGCTGCTCATGGACGAACCCCTGAGCGCACTGGATGCACTCACCCGCGCCCAGCTTCAGGATGAGATCAGCGACATCTGGATGCAGAATAAAACGACCGTCATCTGGATCACCAATGACCCCGACGAAGCCATCCTTGTGGCGGACAAAGTAATTCCTTTGCTGCCTACCTCGCCAGCGACACTCGGCGAGACCATGATCGTGGACATTGAGCGGCCGCGTGACCGCAAGGCGATTAATCACGAACCTAAGTTTAAAAAATTGCGTGCTGAACTCATCAGCACCCTGCTGGATGCCAAAGGCCGCAACAAGGTGAAGTCTTCAGTGCAGATCAGCCTGCCTGATATCCTGCCCGAAGACCTCACCTACACCAACTCGCTGCAGTTTCTCAATCGCAGCGGACCGAAGCGCCGCAGCGACAACAAGCGTGAAGAAGTGGAGGTGG
>NZ_JBIPNG010000150.1:0-13182 GCF_044373815.1 Prosthecobacter sp.
TTCTGCTGCAAGTCGAATATGATGGAGCGCCTTCCGAGACTTATCTTTTGCCACTGCGGCTGGCTGCGGAAGACGCTGTGTTGGTTGATGCGCTTGAGGACGAATGTTTTCGTGCGGCCTTGCTGGAGATCATCACGGGTGAGCAGAGAGTTTCTTGTGGCTCGGGGGAGTTGGTGGGGATTTGCGGTGAAGTGTTTAAAGTTCAGGCGAAGAAGATGCCTTCGCGGGTGCTGAAGCTGGAGCAGAGCAATTCGTCCATTCTTTATGACGAGCGGTTTTTCCTGAAGCTCTACCGCAGGCCGGAACTGGGTGAGAATCCTGATGTGGAACTGCTGCGCTACTTCAGTGAAGAGGGGCGATTTAGGAATGTGCCCGGCTACTGTGGAGCCATTGAATACAGGGTGCCGGGTGCCCTGCCGCGGGTGCTGGCGCTGCTGGTGACGAATGTTCCGAATGAGTGCACGGCATGGACTTCGACGCTGCGTGCACTGGCGCGGAAGCATGAGGCGGATGAAGTCATGAGCAACATTGATCTTGAACGAGCGCGGTTGCTTGGAGTGCGCACGGCCCAGATGCATCTGGCGCTGGCTGCGGAGACTGAGGATGCTGGCTTTGTGCCGGAGGCGTTTACCTCGGCGTATCGGGCGGAACTTTGTCAGAACATGGCCGATGCCACGCGGCGCATGATGACGCTTCTGGAGCAGAAGGTGCATGCATTGCCTGAAGAAATTCGTGACGAGGCGGTTGATCTGCTTCGGCGGGAGCAGGAAATCCTGCAGCGTCATTCAGGACTGATGGAGGGGCAGGTGAATGCCTTGCGAATTCGAATTCATGGGGACTATCATCTGGGGCAGGTGCTGGACACTGGGCATGACTTCATCATCATCGACTTTGAAGGCGAGCCAGCGCGGCCGTTGAATGAGCGGCGCATCAAGCATTCGCCATTGCGCGATGTGGCCGGCATGCTGCGGTCGTTTGATTATGCTGCACACACCGCCGCCCAACCGGAAGCATGGGTCGAACGTATAAGCCAAGAATTCTTGAACGCCTACCTGACCACGGCAGAGGGCGCGTCCTTTCTGCCCGCCAACGAGGAAGAACTGCGCATGCTGCTGGAAGTCTGCCTGTTGGAGAAAGCGGTGTATGAAGTCTGCTATGAACTGAACAACCGTCCCGACTGGGTCGGCATTCCTTTGCGGGGCATTTTGCGCATCCTGGATCGAAGCGTGGCGCGATAAGATCAGTTCTTTTTCTCCTCGTCCTTTTTCTCTTCCTTCTCCGGCTTGGTGAGTTCGCGCATGGGATTGGCGGGCTTGTCGTCTTTGTAGAGCTGGAATTTGCTCTTCACGGGGCGGCGGGGCCAGAAGTTGTTTTCGATGTCGGTGTCCACGAGTTCCTGGCGGGGGTCGAAGGTGACGGATTTCAGCTCCTTTTTGGTGAAGAGAAGTTTGGCTGATTTCTCGGTGTTGAAGCGCCAGATTTCTGCGGGGAGCTTGAGCTCTTCGCTGCTGCCGTCGGTGTAGTCGACTTTCAAGATCACGGGGGTGACGAGGCCGCCGACGTTGCTGAATTCGATGAGGTAGAAGTTGTGCTTCGTCTGTAGGAGGGCTGGGTCGATTTTCTCTTCCTTGAGTTCCTTGATGAGGGATTCGAACTTTTTCTTTTCGCTCGGCAGCACGGTGGCCTTGTCATAGCTGTCGTAGAAGTCTTTCAATTCGGGGTAGCGGTCGATGCGCTTGGAAAGCGAGTAGTTGCGCTCGCGGGTGAGGGTTTTTGGCAGTTCGTCCTCCTCCTTTTTCTTTTTGGGTTTCTCGATGGCGGGATCGCGTGAGTCGAGCTGCAGCCACTTCACTTCATCGATGGAGACATCGACATGGTCGGTGCTGTAAAACCAGCCGCGCCAGAACCAGTCGAGATCGACACCGCTGGCTTCTTCCATGGTGCGGAAGAAATCGGAAGGAGTGGGGCGCTTGAACATCCAGCGCTTGGCGTAGGTCTTGAAGGCGTGGTCGAAGGCTTCGCGGCCGAGGATGTGTTCGCGCAGGATGTTCAGCGCGACGGTAGGCTGGCCGTAGGCATTGGGGCCGAGATCGGCGATGGATTCCGAGTTGGTCATCACCGGCGCACGATCCTTGAGGCGCATGTAATCCGTCATGCCGCGTTCATTGCGGCGGTGCTTCCAGTCGTTCTCCCATTCTTCTTCGGTCAGGAATTCGACAAAGGAGTTCAGCCCCTCGTCCATCCATGTCCACTGGCGCTCGTCGCTGTTCACGATCATGGGGAAGTAGTTGTGGCCGACCTCATGGATCACCACACCGATGAGGGCATATTTGGTCTTTTCGGGATAGGTGCCGTCTTTCTCAGGGCGCGGGCCATTGAAGCAGATCATTGGGTATTCCATGCCGCCGATGGGGCCGTTGACCGACCATGCGACGGGATACGGATACTCGAAGGTGTAGCGTGAGTAGACCTGAATCGTGTGCGCGATGGCGTGCGTGGAATACTTGTCCCACAGCGGCATGCCTTCCTTGGGATAGAGCGACATGGCCATCACGGGCTTGCCGTTCACCTTGGCTCCTTCGACGGCCATCGCATCCCAGATGAATTTACGTGACGAGGCGAAGGCGAAATCGCGCACATTGTCGGCCTGGAAGATCCAGGTCTTCTTGCCTTTGGGCTTGGATTTTTCCGCAGCTTTAGCCTCGTCAGGAGTGACGATGAACAGGGGCTTTGTCTTTTCGCTTTCGGCCTGCTTCAGGCGGTCGCGCTGAGTTTTTGTCAAGACGGCGTCTGAATTTTGCAGTGTACCCGTGGCGGCCACCAGGTGATCGTCCGGCACGGTGAGGCGCACGGTGTAGTTGCCGAACTCGAGCGTGAACTCGCCGGTGCCGAGGAACTGCTTGTTGATCCAGCCGGCGTAATCCGTGTAAGCCGCCATGCGCGGGAACCACTGCGCGATGGTGTAGATGGTGTTGCCATCCTCTTTGAAGAACTCGTAGCCCGTGCGCGCATTGATGCGTTCGCAGTCGTTGATCGGGTAGCTCCAGGCGATCTTGAAGACGAAATCGGCCCCGCCGGCCAGGGGTTCGTTCAAGTCGAGGCGCAGCATGGTTTTCACCACGGCATGGGGCAGTGGATTGCCCTTGGCATCGGAGAGCTTGGTGATCTTCATCTCGCCATCGTAGTCTTCGTAGGCCAGAAGGCGGTCGAGTGCGGAGTAAGTGATCTTGGACGGATCAATGCCGCGCTTGGTGTTTGGCACGGCGCGTGAGTCTGCCGTGTGGGAAAGGAAATTTTGATCGAGCTGCACCCACAGGTAGGTCAAGGGATCTGGGGAGGCATTGTGATAGGTCACGGTGGCCTCTCCGGTGATGGTGCGTTTTACGTCGTCCAACTCGACGCTGATGTCATAGTCGGCGCGGTTTTGCCAATAGGCTGTTCCGGGAGCGCCAGAAGCATTGCGTTGCGCTGAAGGCGTGGGGATCGTGGGATCAAGCTGCTGAAACTTGCCGACCGGTGCGCCGGACTCAGCAGCGGAAAGGGTGAGGGCGGCGAAAAAGACGGGAGTGAGCAGTTTCATGAGAAGGGCGATTCTCCAAATGCCGGAGCCAAAGGCAAGCGCATCCTGCTCACCTGATCTTGCGAAGCGTGGCGAGTTTCTTCCACTTGCCTTCGTTTCCTGCTTCTGATTGCATCAAACCATGAATCCACCTGCAGACTCCCTTTCCCGCCGTGACGCACTCAAAGCCACCATCGCCTCCGTGGGGCTCAGCGCCCTGGCCTTTGAGCCCGTCCGTGCGGCCCCTGCTGCTGCACCCGATGCGCGGCGTGGTTCGGTGAAGAAGTACAAGATGCTGAAGTCGATCAATCTGTGGGCTTTTCCGTACCCGGAGCGCATGACGTTGCGCGAGTGCATGCAACTGGCGAAAGACGCGGGATTCGACGGCATCGAGCTGAACTACGATCTCGACAACGATCTCTCGCCGAAGCATGGCACGGCGGATTATGTGAAGATCCGCAAGATGGCGGACGAGATCGGCATTCAGATCAGCGGGCTGTGTTCCTTCCTATTCTGGCCGTATCCGCTGACGAGCAATGATGCTGCGAAGCGTGCGCAGGGCATGGAGCTTGCAGGGAAGATCGCCCAATGCGCGCATGATCTGGGCGTGGAGAATGTGCTCGTCGTGCCGGGTGCGGTGCACATCCCGTGGCGCACGGACCATGAGCCGGTGGCGAACGATGTGTGTGACCAGCGTGCGTGCGAGGCCGTGGGGCAGCTGGCGAAGCAGGCGGAAAAACTGAAGGTCTGCCTGAACATCGAGAACATTTTCTTCAATGGCTACCTGATGACGCCCATGGAGATGAACGCCTTTGTGGACAGTTTTGGCAGCGAGCATGTGCGCGTGCATTTTGACACGGGAAACATCAGCATGTTTCAGTTCCCCGAGCATTGGGCCAAGGTGCTGGGCAAGCGCACGAAGAACGTGCACCTGAAGGAGTTCACCAAAAAGGGCACGGACTTCAGTCTCGAAACTTTTCGCCCGCTGCTCGATGGAACGACGAACTGGCCTGCGGTGACGGATGCGCTTGCTGACACTGGTTACGAGGGCTTCCTGACGTTCGAATACTTCCATCCGTATGCCCATTACCCGGAAGCGCTGATCTACCAGACTTCGGATTCGCTGGACCGCATCCTGGGCCGCAAAGCATGAGCTGGGAAACGATCACGCTGTTGTTTGTCGCCGGGCTCAGTGCAGGATTCATCGATGCGATTGCGGGTGGCGGCGGACTGATTTCCGTGCCGGCATTGCTGTGGGCAGGGCTGCCGCCGCAAATGGCGCTGGGGACAAACAAGATGCAGGCCGTGTGGGGGACGCTGATGGCGGTGCGGAAGTATGCGAAGGCGGGGTTCGTATCATGGTCGCAAGTGAGGCTCACGGTGCTCATCACGTTTGTGGCGGCCTGTCTGGGTACGTGGACGGTGACGCAAGTGAGCAACGAAGTGCTGAGAAAGATCGTGCCCTGGATGCTGCTGGGGATTGCTGTCTATGTGCTGCTGAGTCCGGGGCTGGGGAAAACGACGGCAAAGGCGCGGCTAAGGCTCGGAGCTTTCGCATGTCTGGCGGGCAGTGTGCTCGGTTTTTATGATGGTTTTTTTGGTCCTGGCACGGGCACTTTTTGGACGCTGGCCTGCATTTCACTGCTGGGACTGGAGCTGACGCGTGCCACGGCTTTCACGAAGGTTGCGAATCTCACCAGCAACATGGCTTCGCTGCTCGTTTTCGTGGCCTATGGGCGGGTGAATTATGAAATCGCAGCAGCGATGATCTGTGGGCAGCTCATTGGCGGTCGGCTGGGTGCTGGAATGGCGATTCGCCATGGGGCGCCGTTTATCCGCATCATCTTCATCAGCGTGGTGCTGGCGATGGTGGCGAAATTGTTGTGGGATCAGTTTGCGTGATTTGCGCGTAGTTCACTGAATCCGACTGAAATTGAAGGGCGTATTTGCCTGACACTCTCCCATGCTTATGATCGCTGCTCCCATGTCAACCGTCCAAACCACTGCCCAAGGGCGTCAGTTTCCTAAATTCGATCTCGCACGCCTTCTTGGCACCGTGTTCAAGCCCACATTCGGGCGAAAGATCTGCATCCTCATCGATCTGCCAGATCTCGCTGAAGCGAAAGATTATGCGTTCTTGAATAATCCGGAGCGCCCCATCCAAAAGCGTGCGCATGAGCATTTTTATCTGGGGCTGAAAAACGGCGTGGCCGAAGAGCTGGCGCTGAAAGGTGGCGAAATGTTTGCCTACACGCAGACCACCGGCAGCAATCTGGACATGCCTGATCTTTGCGTCGATATGAGCGGCAAAGAGCTGAGCCTGGAGAAGGATGTTTATCAGAACTACGACATCATTCTTTGCATCTCCACCTTCTCCGCCACCGCGCCGCTGACGGCGTTTGCCAAGCAGTATGGCTTCCGTGGTGCGACGCTGCATGGCGTGAATGACGTTATCCTGAACTCCGGTCTGGCCGTTGATTACGAAGTGGTCAGCATTGATGCCGAAAAGCTTCGCAAGGCGATGACTCGCGCTGATGCCGTGGAAATCGATTTCACCGTGGAGAACGGACCTGACATGACGGTGCGTCTTGAATTGAACCAGCAGGAAGCGCAGAAGAGCCACGGCCTGTGCCAGGGTGATGCGCCAGACATTGCGAATCTGCCGGCAGGTGAGGTTTACTTCGTGCCCACCGGCGCGGAAGGAACTTTTCCTTTGAAATACGAAGACGGCACGCTGGGCAAGCTGACTGTCACGGGTGGTTGTATCATCAAGTCTGAGCTTATTGCGGGGAACCAGAGCACGATTGATGCGCACAATGCCAAGCTTGCGGATGATCCCATGACGGGTGTGCTTGGAGAGCTTGGTTTTGGCACGCAGGTGCTGCCGGTTTCGGGCGCAGACATCCAGGATGAAAAAGTACTCGGCACCTGCCATCTGGCCACGGGGCGTGACGACCACCTGGGTGGCCACATCACACCTGCACAGTTCAAGCGTCATCAAAACGCGACGCATGATGACATCCTCTTCGCACCACACAAGACGCCGAACTTTGACATCAAGCAGACGCGCATGTTCCGCGATGGCGTGGTCACGGTCTTGAATGAGCATTTCCAGCCGTCGAAGTATTTGCTGGAGGCTTTGGCTGCTGAGTAATCCTGAAGGATGAGCCCCGAGTCCTGATCAAACAAAGGCTGGAAGCCCCTGGCCGTTGTCAGGCTGGAAGCCTGACCTCCATTAAACGTGCATGAACATCTACGAAACGCGTCGCCTGCTCGACGAATACCTGCTCTTTCACTACGGCCAGCCTGCGGAGGTGCTGCCATGGGAGAGCGGGCCGCGTGAGGCGCTGGGCTTTCCGGTGCGCACGGTGATGGAGCTGATCGATCTGCCGCGCACGCCTTGTGAAGCCGTGGCGCTGGATCTCGGCTGTGCGGTGGGGAGGTCGAGTTTTGAGCTGGCGAATTTCGGTGTCAGTGTGCTGGGCATTGATTACTCGCAGAGTTTTGTCGATGCAGCAGCGGCACTGGCCCGTGATGGCAGCATGAGCTATGAGCGCGTGGATGAAGGCAGTGCCAAAACGCCGCTGGTGGCTCGCGTGCCGGAGAATCTGCGTCGTGATCGCGTGCGCTTTGAACAAGGGGATGCGATGAACCTGCGGAGTGATCTCGGAGATTACGACATCGTACATGCGGCGAATTTGTTGTGCCGGCTGACCGATCCGCTGAAACTGATCGAGCGCCTGCCATCTCTTGTGCGTCCGGGAGGGCAACTGCTGCTGACCACGCCCTGCACCTGGCTGGAAGACTTCACGCCGCGTGGGAACTGGCCGCAGGGCTCGACGCGCGATTGGCTCACGTCTCTGCTGGAGCCGCACTTTGATCTCTCCAAGACCTGCGACATGCCGTTTCTGATCCGTGAGCACGCGCGGAAGTATCAGTGGAGCGTGGCGCTGGGGATGCGCTGGAGGAGGAAAGTCGAGGAGGTGTGAGTTTGTGAGATTGATTCCCGCCGGCGGTTACGTCTAGGCTGGGTGATCATGAAAAACGCGTTGTTATTTGCCTCCCTCCTTGCCGCCTCTGTGCAGGCGCAGACTCCGAATTTTAAAGAACAGCAGATCGATGATGCCGTGGGCATCGGCTACGGACTGGCGGTGGCGGATGTGAATGGCGACGGACGCACAGACATCCTGCTGGCGGACAGCAATGTGATCGTCTGGTATGAGAACCCGACGTGGAAGAAACACATCATCGCTGAAAAGCTGACGGAGAAGGACCACGTGTGCATCGCGGCACGTGACATCAATGGCGATGGCAAATGCGAGATCGCCGTGGGGGCTGAGTGGAATCCGGGAGACACGGTGGGAAGCGGAGCCGTGTTTTATTTGATCCCACCGGCGGATCGCACGCAGAAGTGGGAGCCGGTGAAACTGGCGCATGAGCCGACGACGCACCGCATGAAATGGGTGCGCAACCGGGCGGGGCGTTATGATCTCGTGGTGGTGCCGCTGCATGGCCGCGGCAACGACAAGAATGCTGAAGGCACCGGCGTGCGCGTGCTGGCCTACCACATGCCGGATGATCCGCACAAGGAGTGGAACACCACGCTGGTGCAGGGGACGATGCACAAGACACACAATCTCGACATCATTCCAGCCCCGGGCACGGAGGCGGAAAGCCTGCTGCTGTGTGGACGCGAAGGTGTGGTGAGGCTGGATCAATCCGACAACGGCTGGAAGGAGCAATGGATCTCGAAGCATCCGAAAGACTCCACCGATCTCCTTGGCGCGGGTGAAGTGCGCTATGGCGCGTTTGCGGGCGGGCAGCCGTATGTCACGACGATTGAGCCGATGCATGGGGACAAGCTGGTGATTTACACACCGAAACCTGGAGGACCCAAAAACGGTGAGTGGCAGCGCCATGTGATCAGTGATCAACTCGTCGATGGGCATGCACTAGCGACGCATGATTTACTGGGCATGAACAACCGACAGATCGTGGTGGGCTGGCGTGCGCAGCAGAAGGTTGGCAAGGTGGCGGTGAAGCTGTTCTGGACGACGAAGGAGGATGGCAACGGCTGGCAGGAGGCCTTCATTGATGATGGCGGCATGGCTTGTGAAGATGCCGTTTGCGCTGACTTGGATGGCGATCGCGATTTGGAGATCATCGCAGCAGGTCGTCGCAGTAAGAATATTAAGATTTACTGGAATCAGCGAAACCAGTGAAATGTAAAACCTGCTCTGGACTCTAGCTGATTGGTTGCATAGGCGCAGTATGTGCTCCTAGAATTGTGATCGCTATGAGAGTCACTCGTCTTTTCATTTCTGCCGCCTGCGCACTGCTCCTGAGCCAGTGTGCCGTGCCTGAGTTTTCCTTGTTCTCTTCGCGCATCGAAGTGGCTCGTCGGCCCATGATGATCATGCCGCCGCTTGCATCGCAGCCGGTCATGTATGTGTGGAATGGCGCCAGCAAGTCAGGTCCGTTGAGTGTGAACATCGATCTTAGTGAACAGAAGGCTTATCTCTTCAAAGGCGGTGAAAACGTCGGCTGGACGTACGTGGCCACCGGACGCAGCGGCTTTGCTTCTCCCACAGGCACGTTTCGCATCATGGAAAAAATCGTCGACAAGCGTTCGAATCGCTATGGCATGATTGTGAACAGCAATGGTGATGTGGTGAACAGCAACGCCACTGCTGGTGTTTCGCGCATCCCTCCGGGCGGACGTTTCGTGGGTGCCAAGATGCCCTACTGGATGCGGATCACGGGTTATGGAGTCGGGCTGCATGCGGGAGCGATTCCCAATCCTGGATCTCCGGCTTCGCATGGCTGCATCCGCCTGCCGAGGGACATGGCGGAGACGATTTTCCAGAATGCTTCTGTCGGTGCACGGGTGACGATCATGCATTGAGGACTGGCCAAGCCGTTCACGAAAGGTGACTGGCGCTGTTAGCTTCTCACTGCTTCGGCCAGGATCTCTTCGAAGCGCAGCAGCCAGGCTTGCGGACTCGCTTCCCGCAGCAGCCACTGACGCCCTGCGCTGCCAATGACAAGACGCTCCGTTGCAGGTGTGGCCTCCATGGCCAGCACATCCTGGACAATGCCATGGACATTCCCCGTCTCATGCTGCAAACCGGTGACGCCATGCTGTACGATCTCGCTCAAACCGCCTGAGTTCGCGGCGAGCACCGGTTTGTTATAATCATACGCTTCGTAGACCACGAGGCCGAGAGGCTCCCACCATGTGGAAGGCACGATCACCGCGCGGCAGCGCCGCAGCGCCTCGCGTTTGGTTTCCCCGCCTGTGTGGCCGAGCTGGCCGATGTAGGGATTGGTGCGGACGCGCTGCTGCACGGCATCGCTGAGCGGACCTTCGCCGGCGATGTGCAGCAAGGGTGTCTTTTTGCCAAGCTGCGCACGCAGTTCGTCCCAGGCATCCAGCATTGGAATGACGCCTTTGGTTTCGACCAGACGTCCAAGGAAAAGGTAGTAGCCCGCATCCTCCACCACAGGAGGCTGCGGCATGGCGTCCCAGGCATGACGCAGGGTGTGGACCCGCGCCTCAGGCAGTGAACCGGAACTGACCAGTTTCTGCCGCATGAAATCTGAAATGGCGATCCACGCTTTCACACTCTTCAACCAGCCGCTGCGGTGAAGGGCCTTCAGCATGACCGCGAAGAGGGCGCTCTTTACCACCGACCCCTGCCATGCCCCTGAGAAAACCTCTCTCCAGTAGCTGCCGTAGAGTGCGTCCTGCACAATCTTGCCGTCCACCTGCAGAGTCCCGCCGACTGAAAACGGACGATAATTATGCAGATACTGCACCACGGGAAGACGACGCTGCAAAGCGGCATGGTACAACGATGGCGAGCCGATAGGAAAGATGTTGTGAAACAGGGCAACGCCCGCGCCACTGGCATCCAAGGCTGCTTCAAACTGCGCGCGCGATTCTTTGTTGTAGAAGAGCCTCTTTGCCTGCGCGGCAGCGCCTGGAGCAGCCTCGCCTTTCCAGTCCGCGCTGTCGAAAAAGCACCGCGACATGGCATGCTGAGCGCTCAGATGATGGTAGATGCGGTCCACGCTCATCTCTTCGCCGCCTGGGGAAAGATAGCGATTGAACACCTGTAAAATGCCCGGTGTCATTGGTGTTCCCTCATTTCGTCGTAGTGTCGTCGCGCCCATTCCTCCAGCACGTATAGCATCCAAACGCGCTGACTCAATGGCCATGCTGCGGTGGAGTTCAGGCTGCCGCTGAAATATTTTTCACAAATCTCCCTCTTCTGCGCCTCATCCACCCAGCCGCGCTCACGGCAGCGCTGGGAGCCCAGTGTGTCGCGGATGCGTTCCTGCCATTTCGGCAGCCGCATCCATTTCATCAGCGGGAGCGTGAAGGTTTTCTTCTTTCGGTCCTCATAAATCTGCGGTGGCAGGAGGCTGCGGAAGGCCTCGCGCAGCACGCGCTTGCCACCCAGTGTGTCCAGTTTGCACTCCGGCGGCAGCCTTCCCGCCAGCGCAAAGATCTCTTTGTCCACCAGCGGCACACGCAGCTCCAGCGAGTGCGCCATGCTCATCACGTCATTGTCTCGCAGCAGCGTATTGGCCAAGTAGGTCTCCGTTTCACGCAGCAGAAGTTCGTGCAGCCACGAGTCTTGGGACTGCGGTTCGAATACCGTGGGAGATGGCATTTTGAAATCTCCATGCAGAAGTCGTGCCACTTGTTCAGGCGGCATGATCGTGCGTCCAAAGGACTGCCATTCGCGCACGTTGCGTCCGGCACCGCCCAGGGCGTAAAAAAGCATCTTCCATGCCTTATGACCGCGCGCGCCCTGCGGCAGCATGGAATCCAATCCGCGCACCCATCTGCCTGCGGCAAGCAGTGGGGACTTCGCGGCCACGGCGATGAGGCGGTAGTAATTGTAGCCTGCCCACCACTCGTCGGCACCCAGTCCACTGAGCGTCACCTTGACCTCTTTGGAAGCCAGCCGTGACACCAGCCAGGTGTTCAGCGCATCGCCCGTCGGCTGGTCCATCTGATCAAAATAGTCGTCCAAACTCGACTCCATCGAAGCCGCCGTCAGTCGTTCACGGACGAACTCGCAGCCAAAATACTCCGCCGTGCGCCGCGCCGCGTCGGTCTCGTCCGGCACCCCCGCGTTTTCCTCGTAGCCGATGGAAAACGTTTTGATGTGCTTCTGGCCCGCCTCGCGCATGCAGGCCACCAGGAGGGTTGAATCCAGCCCGCCGCTCAAGAAGACGCCCACCGGCACGTCGGCGATCATGTGGGCCTTCACGCTTTCCAGCACGCCCTCACGCACCATGCGGCGCTGCTCCACCGCATCATGCACCCATGCCTCGCGCCCGGGCCAGGTGGGCTGAAACCAGCGTTTTACCTCGGCCTTGCCACCGCGCCATGTGAGCATGTGCCCCGGGGGCAGGCAGCGTACGTCATCAAACATCGTCTCCGGACTTTGCACCGCGCCCCGCTGGAAATACTGCGCCAGAGCAACGCGAGAAACCTGGCAACCACCGCCTAGTTTACGCACGGCACGCAGTTCAGAGCCGTAAACGAGATCTCCGTCTGCGGTTATGCGATAATACAGCGGTTTGATGCCAAAGTGATCCCGCGCCAGCACCACCGATCCCGCTTCCGCATCCCGCCATGCGATGGCAAACATGCCGCGCAAGCCCGCCAGTACCTTCTCAATCGGGGCACGTTCCAGCAATGCTCCCACCACCGCCGTATCTCCTGAGGATGGCAGTTTGACTTCACCGAGGCCTGCGCGCAGCTCGCGGAAATTGTAAATTTCGCCGTTGAAGGTGAGCGTGAATCTTCCGCCCCCAAATGACATGGGCTGCCGGCCGTGATCGCTCAAATCCAAAATGGAAAGCCGCTGGAACCCCATCCACCAGTCTTCGCCTTCCGCCTCTGCGCTGTCATCCGGACCGCGGTGTACAATCATCTGCAGAGCCAGCCTGCGCAAGGCACGCTCGTCTTCACGCCAGGGCGTGTTTGGCGAACGAAACCATCCGAGAAAACCGCACATGATATGTCGAAATTAAAAAAAGTGGCCAAGCCCTAGGATTGGGTCCCGCCCACCATGACATCCTTTTACTGGTTTCAAACAGGAAGCATTTGCACGATCAACATCCGGCATTGTATAAATCTAGCATGAACTTCCGTCCTTCCCGGATCATTCTGGCCATGTACTGCATTACTGCGTACATCCGACCGGCAATGGCAGAGGACGCAGCTCCCCGCCCGTGGAAGGACACGCAAGGGCGGATTATCCAGGCTAGTCTGGTCAGCAGCAACGCCGACAGCGTCACCCTGAAGTTGGCGGATGGCAAAGAGCACCAGCTGCCGCTCTCCCGCCTGTGTGTCGAAGATCAGGCCTTTGTGAAGAGCTTGACCGCGCCAGCCCCATCCACCGCGCAGGGAGCAACGCCTGCCGTGACCGCTTCCTCTTTGACCCGGGTTCCTGTTGAAAAACGCACCTGGCCGGAAAACGTCGTGGTTCCGACCAAATCCATTGAAATTCAGGTGGTTGAGGAGAATGCGGCGGCGCGAAAGTGCGTGTACCGGTCTGAGGGATTTGAATTCACCGCGCAAGCCAAACTCATGCCCAGCG
>NZ_JBIPNG010000151.1:0-13180 GCF_044373815.1 Prosthecobacter sp.
CGTGGACAAACAAGAGGATGACGCCCCAATACCAGAATCTCTGAGTGACACGCCCGAAGCCGAATGTGTGCGGCAGCTGTTCGGGCGCAGGCACTGGATTAAACTGGGTATGTGGGGTGCCTTGGGCACGATTGGAGGAGGTATGGGCTACTACATGGCGCCTCCTGCAATCGTGCCATTGTATTTCAATGGCGTTTATGCCTTCGCGCATGAAAGCCACCCTGCGGTGGTTCATCAGCTGGTGGCCGCCGCCAATGAACTTGTGGGCAAACCCTACAAGTGGGGCGGGGGTCACAAAGTTCTGTTTGATAACGGCTTCGACTGCTCGGGCTCCGTCTCTCACGTGCTCTACCGTGCCAAGCTGCTGGACAAGCCGCTCAGTTCTGCGGCCTTTGCTCGTTACGCCTGGTCTGGACCTGGGAATTACGTCACGCTTTTCGTCAAACCAAAGAACCACGTTTTCATGCAGATCTGCGGCCTCCGTTTTGACACCTCGGGCACGCTGACCGGGGAAGGGCCCCGCTGGCGTGCCTCCAGCCGTTCCTACGACGGCTTTTATGCGCGTCATCCTGCGTGGCTCTGAAACAACGCCGGTCACACGCACGAGATGTAGGGGGAACTGGGCTTGTGGTCCATGCCATACGCATGGAAGCTCGCCCATGAACACCCCTCTGTTGATGCTTAGTCTTATCCTTGGTTCGGGCCAGATGGCCTGCCACAAAAAAGCCGCGCCCGCCCAGGCGGACATGGATGCTAAAACCCGGCAAAAAGCCATCGAAGTCAGGGCCGCCGCCGACAAAAAGACGGCCGCCATCAACGAGGCTGCTGTGCTCCAAAAGACCGAGGACAAAGAAGCGCCCACACCTGCTCCGGTGAAGTAGGGAACGCCGCCTCAAGCCGCATCATTCGCGCATGGGCAAAGATAGGATTCATGCTGATTGACAGCGCCGCTGCTCCTTGGGCAGAATGCCCGCCGTATGAAGTCATCCACCCCAGCCATTTTGTTTGTCTTTCAACGCCTGCAGGCCTGGATGCTGCAAGCAGTGGCGCTGGTGCTGCTGGCATCTTGCGAAATGCCTGCGGGCAATGGCGGGCTTTCCGGTGCCGCCACACCCAATGTGCAGGGCATCTACCAGGGATCCTACACTTACGGCGGTGCCTACCAGAAGCTGGCCGGGAAGACGTTCTCCTTTGAGATCTCCCTAAAGCAGGCGCGCGGCTCAAGCACAATCAAGGGAGTCATTAAGGAGCCCTACACCGGCTTTGGCACTCTGAAGGATGGCTTTGCATGGGCGGACATCACCGGCACCTGCGCGAGTGAAGAGGGCTACATCCATCTGAAATTCCGCAAAACCTACCGCCACTCCAAGGAGCCGCCGGTGATCTATCAGGGCTCGCTCCCCCCGGGCTCTGCCCTGCTCTCCGGCACCTGGTATTTGCAGGATAAGACTAGTGACAGCGGCATGTTTCAAATCAGCGGCATGCAGGTGCAATGACCGCCGCTCGCACACTCGTCTGGCTCGCAGCCTTCAGTCTCACGGGCTTTGTCCTGCGGGCGCAGACCGCTCCCGATGCGCAGCAGCCTGCCATCGTGGTCAGCGGCTTTGAGCCCTTTGGAGGCCGTGACCGCAATGCCTCCTGGACTCTGGCTGCAGAAATCGCCAAGGCCTTTCCACGCGAAGTCCGCGCCTTGCAGATACCCGTCGTCTGGGGCGCCCCGCTGACCACCATCAACAACACCCAACCGCTGCCGCAGGTGTGGATCGCTTTTGGTGAAGGCACCCCGGAGTTTCAGATCGAAATCCTCGCGCACAATCAGCGTGGAAGTTACCCGGACAACCAGCAGGCCAAACCTGCCACACCGGACATCGTCAGCGCTGCTGCACCTGTGCTGAAACAGCAGGCGCAGGTGAGGGATCTCGCCGCCGCATTGACCCAGGCAGGATTTCCCACCCATGTGTCACAAAGCGCCGGACGTTATCTGTGCGAGGAGATGCTGTACTCGCTCCTCTACGCCCAGCAGCAACATCCCGAGGCGCTGCGTCTGGTGCTCTTCATTCATGTCCCGACCTTGCAGCAGTCCCTTCCTGTTTCTCCGGAGAAACAGGGTGATCCCGCCCCACGACGGAAGGTGGACGCCGAGCTTTTGCAGGTCTTTGGCAGACAGCTCTTCGCCTCGCTGCGCACGCTTGGCATGCTGCCGCTGAAGCAATAGGTGGGGTTCGGTGGACGCAAGCGCCGAGTGCCTCGATCTCGGCTCAGTGGTGATGACCACCGCTCAGGCCTGCGCGTTCAGGAACGCCAATGCGGCGGAGCGCTGCGGATGCTCTGCCAGTTCGTTGCGCAGCACCTGAAGCTTCTCCAGCAGTTCCACGCCCAGCCGCTCTCGTAGCTGTGCCAGATGCACGGCATCCAGTTCCTGCTGGCGCACGGCCTTCTGCCAGGGTGCGGTGAAGATTAAATGGATCGAGTTCTGCAAGTGGCCGCCGCACAGCGCGTCCCACTCGCCAACGTCCAGCCAGATGCCGCCCGTATGGGAGCGCTCCACGCGAAACGACTGCCCATGACCCACGCGATAGCGCGTCATCACCGTGCCCGACTCAGGACACAGTTTGACCGCACCATCAAATTCGCTCACCGGCACCGCCTCAGCCGCCGGGCTTTCCTCGGCCACCTCCGTCGCCGGCAACTTGCTGCGCCAGCGCCAGTAGTTCTCCGCCGGGATCCAATGCCCGCCAGTTTCAGGACAGCGGAATGCGGTCAGACCAGCTTCCAGTTCGATGCGTTCCAGACGTTTGTGATGAGCAAGAGGACTTAGCATGACGAACGCGATCATGCGCCGCACCCACTCCGTCGCCATGACATTTCCCAGCCATTTATGGAAGCAGCAGGTGTGGCTCCGGATGCACCACCTCGACAAAACGCGCACGCTGCGCATCCTCCTCACTCATGGCCGCCCGTGGAAAATCCGTCGCCTTCGCCCGCATCCGTGCGGAGGTGATTCGTTTGGTCGCCCTGATCCCTGCCGGCCAGTTCACCACGTATGGGAGCATCGCCATTCACATGAATGTGATCGCCCGGCATGTGGCCACGGTGCTCAGCCATCTCACGCCCGAGGAATCTGCCGCGCTGCCATGGCACCGCGTGGTGGCAGCCAATGCGCGCATCAGCCCAAACATGCCTCCCGAATCGTCACGCAAACAACGCCGCCTGCTCAAAGCCGAAGGCCTGCGCATCGACAAAGACGGCTTCATTCAGGATGCCGACGAGCACTTTTACAACATGGGCGTGCGGCGGGACATCCGCTGGAGTGATAATTAGGAAGTAGTAGGATGCGATGGGTATGACCTGAGGTTAGCAGCCAGGCTCCGAGCTTGCCTTCCACCGCGCACTCCGCTTTGATTCGGCCAATACCGCTGGCCATGCACCAACCTCCCTTCCTCTTTCCCCGGCTGGCTGCGATGGCCGCCGCACTTTCCATTCAATCCGTGGCAGCACTGGCCGCTGCGCCCAACACTCTCACGCCACAGGAGCAAGCGGCGGGTTGGAAGCTGCTGTTTGATGGCCGCAGCACGGCCGGCTGGCACACTTATGGGAAGCAATCCGTCACGGCCAGCTCGTGGAAGATCAAGGACGGCTGCCTCGTCCTCCCTGCGGGCAATGGCCGGCCCAATGGCACCGGCGGTGATCTCGTGACGAATGCGATGTTCACGAACTTCGAGTTTGAGTTCGAATGGCGTGTGGGCCCCGTGGGCAACAGCGGCGTGGAATACCTCTTCACCGAAGGTGAAAAACGCACGGCCAACTTTTATCCCGGCGACACCGGCGACAGCCCGATGGGCTTTGAATACCAGGTGCTGGATGACGCCCCGCACTCGAACAACGCAGCCAACCGGCTCGCCGCCTCCATCTACTCGCTGGTCACTCCGACAGGCAAAACCCTGCGCCCCGTGGGCGAGTTCAATCAGGGGCGCATCGTCGTGGATGGCAATCACGTGGAGCACTGGCTCAATGGCCGCAAGGTGGCGGAGTGTGAGCTGGGCAGCGCAGAGCTGCAGCGCATCATCGCCAGCAGCAAGTACAAGTACTACCCCGGCGTGGGAGTGAAGCGCGCCACCTCCATCGCTTTGCAGGATCACGGCGCGGAGGTGGCGTATCGCAATCTCAAGATCCGCGTGCTGGCCACCCCTGCGAGTCGTGCTCCAGTCGCAGCAGCGCCTCCGCCCTCCACCCCTGCGGCAGCAGCATCACCCATGACGGCCCGCAAGATCCCCATGCAGGCCGCCGACTGGCGTGTCTGGTGCTGGTCCAAAGGTGACAACCGCTGGGTGGAGCACCCGCTGGACAAGATGACCGTGCAGATCCAGGACGGCGTGCTCAGCGCCAGCAACACCACCCACAGCAACTGGCCCCGCGCCATCCTCGTCTATCGCGGCACGCTGCTGGACGGCGACTTCATCGTCTCCGCCGACTACCGCGGCCAGCTCGAATCCTTCGACCTCCAGTCCGCCGACGGTGGCAACCAGCGCATCTCCTGCCTGAACCCACCGCAGGACAACCAATGGCACACCGTCCTCCTCGGCCGCAAGCAGGGCCAGTACGTGGCCCGCATCGAAGAAGCTCCCGCCCAAGTGCAGAACGGCAAAGCCTCCGCTGGTATGAAAGGCTACTTCTGCTTCAAGCTCCGGCCCGGGGAGACCCTGGAGGTGAGGGGGCTGGTGGTACAGGTGGGGAGGTGAGACCCTGCTGCTTGCCATCAACGTCGCTGTTTCGTGGCAGCAAGTATGTTCTTTAAATGCATCTGCCTTCGAATGAGTTTAATTCATTATTCATCATCGAATACTTCCCACTTTCTTAGATCATCCCATCAAAACTGAGTTTATGAATCCCGAAGATATTATCCTTTGTAATCAACCTCGAAAACTGAAAGTTAGCGATGTCAGAAAACTACTTCTGCAAAAAGATGATACTGCTCGCGAATATCTGGCAGATTTAATTCTGCATCGTCTGAGAGGCAGATTCATTACTCCCCTCGAAAACGTATTCGCAGGCTTTGAAAGCGGATTTCTCATGATGGCAGCACCCTGTCTAATGATAGAAACTTTTCAGTGTTTCAAAAACGGGGAAAAGGACACTAGAGGAAAGAAGAAGGGAGAAAAAGCCTTCGTCAGTTTTTTTCAGGCTTATTCCGCAGAATTTCCCGGGATTGATGGCTTGGAATTTTACCACAAAATTCGCTGCGGCATTCTTCACCAAGCCCAAACTCATGGCCATTTTCGAATTTTGTTGGAAAGAGGAGCTATTTTTGATGAACAAAAGAAGACTATTAATGCATCCGCGTTTTTGAAAAAACTCAAAACAATAGTCGAGTCTTATGTGAAAGACCTGCGTTCAAAAGACTTGAACGATGATCTCTGGGTAAAGGCCATCAACAAGATCGGATATATCTGCGACGCCTGTGAAGACCCCGTGATAACTACATCTTAACCAAATTAGATGCGCAAAAACCTTCACCCGATATTGATGAACACTAACTTACTTCGAAAGCTTTTCGTTTACTGCATTCTTTCATGTCGCATGCTCCCAGTGCTTGGCCCTCGCTGTGCGAACTTCCCATTCAGCAACTCCCTCAAGTCCGCATAGCCCCTCAGACTAAGGCTAGTGCCGTTTTCGATGAAGAAGGCGGACGGGCCTTGGGCATCAAGAAAGACGATTGAAGAGGTCGATGAACTCGATACGTGCGAGTTCGACAGGAAGGCTGATCATCTCACGGATCGCCAGAAGGACTTCGGGCGAGTTGCTTGCTTCATGCCTGACATGGTTACTCCATAAGTTCCCGCAAGGTCGCCATCATGGGATGTTCCTTGCTGCTCGGAAACCGCGCGGGCGGAATGAAAGTCACGGAGGAGCCGATGGCTGTCGGCTCGGAGAGGTCGAGGGTGATCGTCTCAGGGTTCAGCCCCAGCCTGCCCCGGATGCCGGTGATGGAGGCGACGGGGATGGAAACCTCCCGCCCGTGGCGCCGCACGCGCAGAGCGCCGTCTTCATAGACCACCGAATCGGCAGCAGGAGATACCATACTCTGGTAGATGAGGTAGTATACCAGGCAGACGATCAACTGGATGGTGGCTGCGATGCCGATCACCTTGAGCGGTGCCGGGCGTGGAATGAGCAGGCTGAGAAAGACGCCGGCATTGATCGTGATCATGAACGCGGGAACGATCCGCCGCTGCATCACTGTCTGGAAGGAGGAGTGCAATTGAGTCATGGCGGGAAGGGGAGACGGCATACACTGACGCACACTTTTTCAAATTGGGTGGGGAAAGGGCGGAGGCAATCTGCTCCGATTGAAAAGTCTGTGTACTGAATATGCCTTGGACTGAACGTACTAAATGCCTGGCATGAATGGCTCTCAAAGTTTAGGTAGGCTACCACTATGGAAATCCATCGTTACATGGGAGACCCTGAAGAAAAGGGATGGGCTCTTGGGACCATCAAGGATGGCCTGCTCAAAGTTTCTCGACTGTCCGAATTCAATGACCCATTCGAAGGCATGTTCAGCATGCCCGAAACCATTTCTGCTGCTCAGATGCGTCAATATGTACGCGCAGGAAGAGAAGATCCCCGCGTCGCTTTCTCGCCGACACTCGCGGAAATAAAATGTTCTGAATCCGAAATGACTCGTGGTATCAAACAGCGATACCCTGAAATCCGCAGACAGCGACTCGTGGATTTGGATCGAGCTCGAGACGATTTATTTTTGGCAGCATCCTTTTCGGACACTTCACAGATAGACCCCACGAATGAAATTCTCCTGTGGTCGCATTATGCGAATAGCCACCGTGGAGTACGTTTGGGATTTGAGATCAATGACAGAGACGCCAGAAGTTATAAGCTGGAAAATGTAGTGTATGATTCTAAAAGAATCACAATTGAGCTGGCTGGTGATCCCGACAAGAATGCAAAGTTGCTTCTGAAGGCCTACATGCGAAAAAGCGAAGCATGGAGTTATGAAAAAGAGCTGCGGCTTTTTCTGCGGCTTGATAGATGTGAATCGAAAATCGTGGCAGGTAAGAGTCTCTATTTTTTTCGCTATCCTCAAGCATGGATCAGTTCCGTTGACTTTGGCGCAGAGTGTCCTTCCAATATTAAAGAACCGATTATAGATTTCGTGCGCAGTTCACAACGGCCCATAAAACTGCGACAAGCCTCCTATCACGAAAGTGAATTCGCTTTGGTTTACGACGAGATCATAATTTAACGTTCCTCATACGAGGCCACCGCCAAGCTCGATATCCACCACTTCACGCCTTGGCTGCAGTCTGCTTGGGTGAAATCGGGTGTCTATGGACGGACCCTCCCGTTGAGAATGCTGCGGATGTCGAATTTTGAAGAGCATCCCAAAGCAATAGTTTCGAAGTACGGACTCAACATGCACGAGCCTGTTACTATATACTGAAGGGGCACGCCTGCCTACCGAGGCTCGCGCGGTTCCTTCATATTAACCAAAATAAACAAACACATGAAAAAGACCGAACTCCAGCAACATCTCCTAACCGCACATCAACTCGTGCTTTCTAAACATCATCCCGATAGCCTGAGTGCTCCATGTACTCACTACCGTAGCGTTTACACGGTCGAAATGACCCATGCTCTTCGGCCCATGATTCTCTCAGGTCAGTTCGATGGTGGTGTATTATTCAGCCAAAAGTACCCCCATAGCCCTTATATTATTCTCAAACCATATTCTAAAGACCTGAATGTGCCGGGTTCAGGAGTAAATCCCGGCAGCCTTATTGCACATCAATCCCTAGACGTGTTAGCGTTTTATTCTGGAAAATTCCTCGGATGGCACGGTTGCACTGAAAGCTATGCGGAGCTAGAACGTCGAATCAACAATGGCGAACTTCTCCTATCTGGAAAGTTGAGCTGACCATGCGGAAGCCCGAATGGCCTTCGTGAGAGGGAAGAGGAAGAAAAAAGCTACGACCCCAAGTCCGCGCCCTCAGGCTCCTTGCTACCGCGTTTCAGCATCACCGCCAGCAGGGCGATATCCGCCGGATTCACGCCCTGGGCTCTCGCGGCCTGGCCGAGGGTGGCGGGGCGGAGGGCGGTGAGGCGGTGTTTGGCTTCGGTTTTGAGGCCGGGGATGGCGTGGTAGTCGAAGTCGGCGGGGATCATCTTCTCTTCCATGCGGGAGGTTTTGGCGACCATGTCTTCCTGCCGGGTGATGTAGCCGGCGTATTTCACGTCGTTTTCGACGAGGCTCCAGACCTCAGGGGTGAACTGGGAGTAGATCTCGGCGGGCAGCTGGGAGGGGATGCTTTCGGGGCGGCGCAGCCATTTTTCGAGGGTCACGCCGTCCAAGCGGACCTCCTGCAGCAGGGTGCGGGCGGTGGCGAGGGCGGTGGATTTGGCCTCCGTATGCCGGATGCGGAAGGGGGAGGCAAGACCGATCGCGGCAGCCAGAGGAGTGAGGCGGAGGTCGCAATTGTCCTGGCGGAGGAGCAGGCGGTACTCGGCGCGCGAGGTGAAGAGGCGGTAGGGCTCCGTGGTGCCTTTGGTGACGAGGTCGTCGATCATCACGGCGAGGTAGGCCTGGCTGCGCTGCAGCAGGAAAGGGGGACGGCCTTGGGCCTTGAGCGCGGCATTGGCCCCGGCGATGAGGCCCTGACCTGCGGCCTCCTCGTAGCCGGAGGTGCCATTGATTTGCCCAGCGAAGTAGAGACCGGAAACGCGCTTGGTTTCCAGGGTGGGATGGAGCTGCGTAGGGGGGCAGTAGTCATACTCCACGGCGTATCCGGGGCGGACGATCTCAGCCTTTTCGAGGCCCGGGATGGACCGGATGAAGTCATACTGAACCTCGAAGGGCAGGGAGGTGGAGACGCCATTCACGTAGAATTCGCGGGTGTGGCGACCCTCAGGTTCGAGGAAAATCTGGTGCCGTTCCTTCTCCGCAAAGCGCACCACCTTGTCCTCCACGGAGGGGCAGTAGCGCGGTCCGACCCCCTCGATCCGGCCAGAATACATGGCCGACTTGTGGATATTGGCCCGAATGATGTCGTGGGTTTGGGGGGTCGTGTAGGTGATCCAGCAGGGAATTTGTTCCACGTGGAACTTTTCCGGGGCCCAGGAGTTGAGGGTAAACTGGTTGGGACCGGTGCTGGGAAGGGGGACAGCGCCCTCGATTGGTGTCTCATCCTCGTCCTCGGGAAGGGTACCGGAGAGGTAGCTGAAGCGGGGCGCGGGCTCGTCTCCGGGCTGAAGTTCGCACTTGGAGAAGTCGATGCTGCGGCTGTTGAGGCGGCAGGGGGTGCCGGTTTTGAAGCGTTGGACGTCGAAACCGAGTTCGCGAAGGCTGTCGGAAAGCGTCGAAATGCTGTCCCCCATGCGCCCGCCGGCCTGGTTCTGCTGCCCCACATGGAGGAGTCCGCGCATGAAAGTGCCGGAAGAAATGACCACCGCCTTGGCCCGATAGATCATCCCAAGGCTGGTGCGGATGCCTGTGATGGCGTCGTTTTCGACCAAGATCTCTGCAGCATTGCCCTGATGGAGGTCGAGGTTGGGCTGGTTTTCGATCAGCCATTTCATGCGAAACTGGTAGGCCTTCTTGTCGCATTGGGCACGCGGGGCCTGGACACTGGGCCCTTTGCGAGCGTTCAGCATGCGAAACTGGATGCCCGTGGCGTCCGTGTTCCGGCCCATGACCCCGCCTAGAGCATCGATCTCACGCACCACATGCCCTTTGGCCAAGCCCCCGATAGCGGGATTGCAGGACATCTGGGAGATGGTGTCGAGGTTCTGCGTGAGGATGGCCGTCTGGCAACCGAGCCGAGCCGCCGCCATCGCGGCCTCCACCCCGGCATGGCCGGCTCCGCAGACAATGACGTCGTAGTGCTTGGGGAAGGTGTAGAGGCTGGTTGGCATGGGGGCAATGAGCCTAACACAGGCCGGAAATTGTTCCATGTGGAACAAAAGGGAATCGCAGACAGCGTTTCAGAGGGGGGCCGAGACGGCTAGATGGAGGGTCAAAGATGCCAGATGGGGAAGGGGTAGTGGACGGAATGAGCGGCCTTCGCGGGTGAAAAAGAGCTGACCATGGGGGTGTCGAATGGGAGGCTTGAGAGATGAGAAGGCTGCAACAGGTGGTGGCTTGGGGGGATGGAATCAGACAACAGACGAGTCAAAAGGAGGGCAGAGAAAGCGGCCAGCATGCGGAGTAGCAGGGGGATGATCGGCGTGGAAGGGGGCGGAGCGTGTTTGAAAAACCCTCATTGCAGGAGGAGGCGAAGCTCCGTGCGGACTCGGAATTCCGGCCACATTCATGTGAAGCGAACGGGGTAATCTGCGCCGAATGAGGCCACACACACGATCAATGAGATTGAAAAAGAGGCTGAGACAGCTTGGAGTTGCAGTGCTGCCAGTGGACTTGAAGACCCCAGTCCAAGCAACTGGAGGGGACGCTGAAGCACCATCGACGGGGCGAATGATCCTTGTCTGCTACGTGCCGAATGGGAAGGGGGAAGGCGTCTCGAATCCCATCCCTCCTCTCGCCGACCCCAGCCCTGACTCACGGCCGCCTGCCTCATCTTTGGCTGAAACCGAGATGTCGAACCAAGTAAGCCGATCACCCATTCCGGCAGGCCGAATGCCATTCGCGCAGGCCCTCGTTCATCTCCCTGTGAGGTCAACGGACATGAGTGTCCATGATCCTTTGGTCGCGCTGCGCTGCTCCAAAGCGGTGCCTTTTGAGCCACCGGCTTTCACCTCCCTTATCCCACGCACAGGAGCCTGATTCTACCCTGCCGTAGTTCAAACACCATGCTTGCTTCCGGCATGCTTCCCGCTAGTATCGCCCCCACCAATGGCCTCCGCAAACGCCCCCACAAAACACGCTGCCGACCCTATCAATCAGAAGCTCACCGCCGCCGACAAGGTGGAGCTTTACCGCAAGATGGTCCGCATCCGCCGCTTCGAGCAGGTGTCCCTTCAGCATTACCAAGCCGGTCGCATGGGCGGTTTCCTCCACCTCTACATCGGCCAGGAATCTGTCGCCGTCGGCACGGTTTCAGTGATGGGCGAAAACGATCACGTCATCACCGCTTATCGCGATCACGCTCACGCCTTGGCGGTGGGCATGAACATGAACGAGTGCATGGCCGAGCTCTTCGGCAAAGCCACCGGCTGCTCCCGCGGCAAGGGCGGCTCGATGCATTACTTCGCGCCTGACAAAAACTACTGGGGCGGTCACGGCATCGTGGCCGGTCAGACCCCGCTGGGCCTTGGCCTCGCCTACGGTCTGAAATACCGGGGCCTCAAAGGTGCCGCGCTCTGCTTCCTTGGCGACGGCGCTGTGAACCAGGGTGCCTTTCATGAATCCCTGAATCTCGCCGAACTGTGGGATCTGCCCGTGATCTATGTGATCGAAAACAACGGCTACTCCATGGGCACCAGCCAGCAGCGCTCTTCCGCCTACACCGACTTCCTCGCCAAGCGCGCTGAAGGTTACGGCATGGCCTGGGAACAGTTCAACGGTGCCGACATCTACGAAGTCCGCGCCGGAGTCAGCAAGGCCATCGAACGGGCGCATACCCTGTCCAAGCCGAGCATCATCGAAATCGCCACCTATCGCTGGGAAGGCCACTCCGTCGCTGACGCTAACAAGTTCAAGTACCGCACCAAGGAAGAAGTCGAGCAGTTCCAAAACGATCACGACCCGATTCAGGTGTGGAAGCGCAACCTTCTCAGCGAAGGCGTCGCCACCGAAGAAGAGTTGAAGAAGATCGACAAGGAAGCGCAGAAGGAAGCGGAAGACTCCGCCGAGTTCGCCAAGGTCAGCCCTTATCCAGAACCCGAGTCCATCTTTGAAGATGTGTACTGGGAAGTGGACAACAAGACCGAAGCCGGCCAGACCGGACGTCACTTCTTCAACGACTGAGTTTAAGCAGTAGGCCTTTTCTCTCTCCGGAGTGGGCCCCTGCCCAGACTGTTGTTGATTGCGGATCGGCCTTTGCCTGAAGCAAGATCACCTCAGATCAGAAGCCTAGACCCCGAGAAATGAGTTCTCGGAGTCAGGCTCCATTAATTCATTCAACGCCAATGAATTGCATCACAGACCTCTGCCTTATTTCCAAGACAGAGGTCCACTGACTCACTGCAAGCCATTCTGACGGCCTTGAGGGCTATTTTGTCGCCGCCGTGGAGGTGATCGTATCGGCCTGACTGGTCAGGATGAGAGCGTGCTTGTCATAGGTCGCCTTGGCTTCCACGAGCTGCGCCACATAATTCAGCGCCTCGTCCAAGGGGACGTTGGCCAGTGAGAGGCTGAGCTTGTGCTTCGCCAAGTCCTCACCCTTCACGATCACATTGGGCACCACTTTGCCGCCGCTCGCATTTTTGGACAAGGCACGCAAACCCTCGATGGCTTCGGTCAGTGTCACGTCATCCATGGACACCTTCGGCAGTATGACGGCAGCGTATTGGGTTTTCAGCGAGTTGTCCTTCGGCTGGTAGTTGGCGCGGATGTAGGCCAGCATGTTCGCCGTCTCAGCGTGCTTCGGGTTCGCCGCCGCCACACGGGAGAGCAGCTTGTACGCGGTATCCAAGTCACCCTTGTAGTAAGCGGCGCGTCCTTGCTGAAAGACCGCGTTCAGGTCTTCCGCTTGGGCAGAAAAGCCGGCGGCAGACATAAAAAAAGCAGTCGTCAGAAGCGCGACTGCCGTGGAGACCTTGGACCCAATCATTGATGTTTTCATGGTGGTAGACGGATTTGAACTGATTTCATCAAATCGCTGAAAGAATGTCAAGTTCGCAGACGCACCGCAAAGCTTGATGCCGTGCGCATCCTGCTCCATCGGTAAAGCATGCCCCCGCCGAAAAAAACCGCTGCCAGCCAGGTGAATGTCTTCATCGGCAGCGATGAAGCGCGCGTGAAGGAAGCCGCGCTCATGCTCGTGCGCAGCCTCACGCCACCGGACGCCGGAGACTTCAGCAACGACATCATCGACGGCTCCGCCGACAACGCTGAACACGCCGGCAAGATCTGCTCGAATGTGTGCATGGCGTTGCAAACATTGCCCTTCTTTGGTGGCAGCAAAGTAGTGTGGTTGAAGTACGCGAACTTCCTCGGGGACTCCGGTCCGGGCAAAGGACAGGATGCGGTGAACGGATTCGAACGCAT